>DASSKF010000094.1:0-6470 GCA_035690725.1 Segeticoccus sp. | reverse complement strand
GAGGCTGTGCGACTTGTACTGCGTCAGCACGACCACCTTGAGGTAGCCCGAGTTGATGATGTTGGACAGGGCGAAGTCGATGAGCCGGTAGATCCCGCCGAACGGCACGGCCGGCTTGGCCCGGTCGGCCGTGAGCGGCATGAGCCGTTTGCCCTCCCCACCCGCGAGGACGATCGCCAGGACCTTCGGGCCTCCTGCACGTCGAGCCATGGCCGCACCCTATTGGGCCCGGCGGAGACGGGCTAGCGTGCGCACTGTGCGAGTCGACGTGCTGAGCAAGGAGTACCCCCCGAACGTCTACGGCGGGGCGGGGGTGCACGTCAGCGAGCTGGTGCGCGCCCTGCGTGCCCGCGGCGACGTGGACGTGCGGGTCCGCGCCTTCGGCTCGCCGGTCGACGAGCCCGGGACACAGGGGTATGCCGACCCGCCGGGCCTTGCCGACGCGAACGCCGCGCTGCGCACCCTGGGGGTCGACCTCGAGATCGCGGCGGACTGCGCGGGGACGGACCTGGTGCACTCGCACACCTGGTACGCCAACTTCGCGGGCCACGTCGCCTCGCTGCTCCACGGGGTGCCGCACGTGATGAGCGCCCACAGCCTGGAGCCGTTGCGGCCGTGGAAGGCCGAGCAGCTCGGGGGTGGCTACCGGCTGTCGTCCTTCGCCGAGCGGACCGCGGTCGAGCACGCGGCGGGGGTGATCGCCGTGAGTGCCGGCATGCGGGCCGACGTGCTGCGCAGCTACCCGGACGTGGACCCGGCGCGGGTGCACGTGGTGCACAACGGAATCGACTCCCAGCTGTGGCAGCGGGATGCCGGTCCGGAGGCCGTCGGGACGGTGCGTCGGCACGGCGTGGACCCGGACCGTCCCTCGGTCATCTTCGTCGGGCGGATCACCCGGCAGAAGGGCTTGCCGTTCCTGCTGCGCGCCGCCCGGGAGCTGCCGCCGGACGTGCAGCTCGTGCTGTGTGCGGGGGCGCCGGACACCCCCGAGATCCAGCGCGAGGTCGAGGACCTCATCGAGGAGCTGCGTTCTGCCCGGGACGGCGTGGTGTGGATCGGGCAGATGCTGCCGCGGGCCGAGGTGATCGCCCTGCTCAGTCACGCCACCGTGTTCGCCTGCCCGTCGGTCTACGAGCCACTCGGCATCGTCAACCTCGAGGCCATGGCCTGCGAGCTGCCGGTGGTGGCGACGGCGACCGGCGGCATCCCGGAGGTGGTGGTCGACGGCGAGACCGGGTGGCTGGTGCCGATCGAGCAGGTGCAGGACGGCAGCGGTCAGCCGGTCGACCCGGACCGGTTCGTCGGCGACCTCGCCCGCGCCCTGGCCGACGCCGTCGCCGACGTGGACCGGGCGCGCGAGCGTGGGCTGGCCGGCCGGCGCCGGGCCGTCGAGCAGTTCTCGTGGACCTCGATCGGCGACCGGACGCTGGAGGTCTACCGGGCGGTGCTCGGCAGCCCGCGCTGAACGGCTCGCCCGTGGACCGCGTCAGGCGGGCAGCGCGCCGGCGATCGTGAGCACGGCGACGTTGGTGGCGTCGGCGAGGGCCCGTTCGGCCACGTGCCGCAGGTCCATCAGGACCCGTCGGTGTTCAACGCTCGCAACGGTGTTCAGCCCCTCAGGGCCGGACTCGACCGCCAGGTCGACGGTCTCGGTCACGGTCCCCGCCAGGGACAGCACCCGCAGCGCCCGCCGGGGCACGTCCTCCGGCACTCCCCACGTGCGATGGGCGAGGCGCTCGTCGGCGATGCGGCGCATGTCCGACCCCGCCCACGGCCGCACGTCCAGCTCCTCCAGGTCGTCGGTGCGCGCGATCAGGTCCTGCCGGAGCCGCATCTCGACCTCCCCGAGCGACAGCGCCTCCACCCGGTGGGTGGGCACGGGGTCGCAGTCGTATGCCGTCCACGTCACCTGGGTGCCCCGGTCGCCCTCGGGGCCGAACTCCTCGACGGCCGGCACGAGGGCACCGCCGATGCCCGGCACGAAGACGCACTCGCCGACCGCGGTGGCCGCGCCGATGAGGTCCAGGGAGCTGGACGGCATACCGGTGACGTCGCCGGGGCGGGGCAGGGCGACGAGCACGGTCGGCTCACCGAGGTCGCGCCACAGCTGCAGCCTGGCGAGGTCTCCGCCCACGTGGTCCAGGTCCGGGTGCGCCCGGGCGAGGGCCCGCTCGAGGGGGAGCTGGCCGGCATACGCGGCGGTGCACCAGAGCGCGAGCCGCACCGAGACGGGCAGCAGCGCGCTGGTGTCGGGGGGTCTGGCAGGCACCCGGACATCGTAGGTAGCGGCGTGGGGCGGCGAGGAAGGCGTGGCCTAGTGTCGTGCCCATGAGCGATGTCCTCGAGCTCGCCGGCGTGAGCGTGGTGCGCGGCGGCAACACCCTCCTCGACGACGTGACCTGGGAGGTGGAGGAGGGCGAGCGCTGGGTCGTCCTCGGCCCCAACGGCGCCGGGAAGACCACGCTGCTGCAGCTCGCCGCCGCCCGGATCCACCCCACCACCGGCGTCGCCGGTGTGCTCGGCGAGGTGCTCGGCACGGTCGACGTCTTCGAGCTGCGGCCGCGGATCGGGCTGGCCAGCGCGGCGATGGCCGAGCGGATCCCGGGCGACGAGCCGGTGCGCGACGTCGTCGTGACCGCGTCCTACGGGATCGTCGGGCGGTGGCGGGAGAGCTACGACGAGCTCGACCACGCCCGGGCGGACGAGCTGCTCAAGGCGCTCGGGGCGCAGCACCTGGCGGATCGCCGGTTCGGCACCCTCAGCGAGGGGGAGCGCAAGCGGGTGCAGATCGCCCGGGCGCTGATGACCGACCCGGAGCTGATGCTGCTCGACGAGCCGGCGGCCGGGCTGGACCTCGGCGGCCGGGAGGACCTCGTGGGCCGCCTGGGGGCGCTGGCCGCCGACATCGAGGCGCCCGGGCTGGTGCTGGTGACGCACCACGTGGAGGAGATCCCGCCGGCGTTCACCGACGTGCTGCTGCTGCGCGGGGGCCGGGTCGTCGCCGCCGGGCCGATCGAGTCGACCCTGACCCGGGACAACCTGTCCGAGACGTTCGGGCTGCCGCTGGTCCTGGAGCGACACGGAGAGCGGTGGTCGGCGCGCGCTGCGGCCACCGGCCCGGGAGCCTGACTAGGCTGGGATCACCTGCGAGCGAGGAGACCGAGGGGACATGTCCTGGCTGACCGACCACGGGTGGCTGGCCTGGATCGGCGTCGCGCTCGCGCTGGGGGCCTTCGAGGCGGCTAGCGTCGACTTCGTGTTCCTCATGCTCGCCGGTGGTGCGCTCGCGGGCGCGATCGCGTCGGCGGCCGGGCTCTCCTTCGCCTGGCAGATCGTCATCGCGGTGATCGTGGCCGGGGTGCTGCTGCTGGTGGGGCGGCCCATCGCCAAGCGGCACTTCATGGTGGAGGGGGACCAGCGGATCGGCTGGGCCGGGCAGGTGGGCCGCTCGGCGCTGGTGACCCAGACGGTCACCTCGCTCGGAGGTCGGGTGAAGTTCGAGGGGGAGACCTGGTCGGCGCGCCTCGCGCCCGGATCTCCCGAGTGCCTGCCCGGGCAGACCGTCCGGGTCGTGGCGATCGAGGGGGCCACGGCGATCGTCAGCGCCGCCGCCCCCACCGGCGGCCCGGACCGGGCCGGAGGGAAGGAGTAGGGCATGCCGTCAGGAGGGCTCATCGGCCTCATCGTGCTGCTGATCCTGGTGGCCTTCATGGTCATCGTGATCGTGCGGACGGTGCGGATCGTGCCGCAGCAGACCGCCCTGATCATCGAACGGCTCGGCCGGTTCTCCCGGTCCCTGGACGCGGGGATCCACTTCCTCGTGCCGTTCGTGGACCGGGTGCGCGCCAACATCGACCTGCGCGAGCAGGTCGTCTCGTTCCCGCCGCAGCCGGTGATCACGTCGGACAACCTCGTCGTCAACATCGACACGGTCATCTACTACGTGGTCACCGACCCGAAGTCGGCCGTCTACGAGATCGCCAACTACATCCAGGGCATCGAGCAGCTGACCGTCACCACCCTGCGCAACGTCATCGGCTCGCTCGACCTGGAGCAGACGCTGACCAGCCGTGACCAGATCAACGGCCAGCTGCGCGGCGTGCTCGACGAGGCCACCGGCCGGTGGGGGATCCGGGTCTCCCGCGTCGAGCTGAAGGCGATCGATCCGCCGATGTCGGTGCAGGACTCGATGGAGAAGCAGATGCGCGCCGAGCGGGACCGCCGCGCGGCGATCCTCAACGCCGAGGGCGTCAAGCAGAGCGCGATCCTCGAGGCCGAGGGGCAGAAGCAGAGCTCCATCCTGCGGGCCGAGGGCTCGGCGCAGGCCCGCATCCTCGAGGCGCAGGGCCAGGCACGGGCGATCGGGCAGGTCTTCGACGCCATCCACCGGGGCAAGCCGACCCAGAAGCTGCTCGCCTACCAGTACCTGCAGGTCCTGCCCCAGCTCGCCCGCGGCGACGCGAACAAGCTCTGGGTCATCCCCAGCGAGCTGACCGAGGCGCTCAAGGGCATCGGCGGTGCGCTCGGCGCGCGCGACGGCAGCCCGGGCTCGGACGGCACCGACCAGGCCGACGAGGAGTGGGCCCCGAGCGGGGAGCCCGCGCAGACCGCGTTCGAGGACACCGTCCTCGAGGACCCCTCGCAGGCGCTGGCGGAGGCACGCAAGCAGGCCCAGGGCGCCACCCAGGAGGCCGAGGACCGGGCGCAGCCGATCGGGCGGGCGCAGCGCTTCGGCGGGGAGTCGAGCGAGCCGTTCGGCGGGCCCGGGACGTCGGCGCCACCGGCCGGGGAGGCCCCGGACGAGGGACCGGACGAGGGACCCGCCCAGCGGTTCGGCGACGGGCCCGGCGAGGGATTCGACGAGGGCACCGGGAGCGGGGAGCCACCGCCCACGCGGTGAGTGCCTGAGCCGGTGCCGTTTCGCGATCTGGCGGCGCCGGCAGCCGGCCGGCCGGTCCCCGTTAGGGTGTGCCGGTGTCCGTTCTGGAGGCGCTGGCGATCTTCGCCGCGGGGATGGCCGCCGGGACCATCAACACCATCGTCGGATCCGGCACGCTCGTGACCTTCCCGACGCTGCTGTTCTTCGGGTACCCGCCCGTCGTGGCGAACATGTCGAACAGCGTCGGCCTCGTCGCGGGTGGCATCACCGGGGTGCACGGCTACCGGGCGGAGCTGCGCGGGCAGGCACACGTGCTCAAGCGGCTCATCCCCGCCTCGCTGGTCGGGTCGGTCGGCGGTGCGCTGCTGCTGCTCGTGCTGCCGCCGGAGGCCTTCCAGACGATCGTTCCGGTCCTCATCGGGCTGTCGGTGCTGCTGGTCGTCGTCGGGCCGTGGCTGCAACGCAAGCTGGCCAAGGCCCACGGCGAGCAGGACCCGGTGCCGCAGGGTCGCATCCGGCTGGCGGTCCTGCTCGGCGGGATCCTCTTCGCCGGGGCGTACGGCGGCTACTTCGGCGCCGCCCAGGGCGTGCTCCTCATGGGCCTGATGAGCGTGCTCATGACCGAGAGCCTGCAGCGGATCAACGGCTACAAGAACGTCCTCGGGATGGTCGCCAACGCTGTGGCCGCCGTGGTCTTCATGCTCGTCGCGTGGGACGACATCAGCTGGATCGCGGCCGGCCTGATCGCGGCGGGTGCGCTGGTCGGCGGATACATCGGCGCCCACGTCGGCCGACGCCTGCCCCCGTGGGCGCTGCGCGGCGTCATCGTCGTGATCGGGGTGGCCGCCATCGTCAACCTGCTGAGCTGAGGCACTGCTGTGCCGACCACGATCACCGACCCCGACGACGAGCGGGTCCGCGACTACCTGCACCTGACCGACGTCGCGCTGCGCCGCCGGAAGGAGCCGGCCGAGGGGCTCTACATCGCCGAGAGCGAGAAGGTGATCCGCCGGGCGCTCGGCGCGGGGCACCGGCCCCGCTCCTACCTGATGGCACCCCGCTGGCTGGACGACCTCGGCGACCTCGTGCAGCGGGCGGAGGCGGACGGCGCACCCGTCTTCGTGGCCGAGCACCCGGTGATCGAGGCGATGACCGGGTTCCACCTGCACCGGGGCGCCCTGGCGTCGATGGAGCGGCCGCCCCTCGAGCCGCCGGAGCGGCTGCTGGTGGACACCCGCCGGGTGGTGGTGCTGGAGGACATCGTCGACCACACCAACGTGGGTGCCGCCTTCCGCTCGGCCGCGGCGCTCGGGGTCGAGGCGGTGTTGGTGACGCCGCGGTGCGCCGACCCGCTTTACCGGCGCAGCGTGCGGGTGTCGATGGGGACCGTCTTCCAGGTGCCGTGGACGCGCATCCGGGACTGGCCGCACCCGGCACCGGGGACGGGCCGGGTCGGTGGCATCGACCTGCTGCGTGAGCACGGTTTCACCGTCGCCGCCCTCGCCCTCGCCGACGGTGCCGTGGACCTGGACACCCTCGCCGCCGAGGCACCGGAGCGGCTCGCGCTCGTGCTCGGCACCGAGGGCGACGG
>DASSKF010000093.1:0-11279 GCA_035690725.1 Segeticoccus sp. | reverse complement strand
CGCCCCGTCGATGTAGGTGATCTGGGACTGGCACGAGGCCGTGTTGACGAAGCCGACGTCGAGCGTGACCCGCCCGGTCTCCTTCAGCAGCGGCGAGATGTCATAGCCGTCATTGCCCTCGACCGCCTCCACGAGCGGGAGCTCGAGCTCCTGGTCACCGGAGCGCAGCGTCGCTCCTGAGTCGTTCGTCATCTACGTCCTCCTAGCGGCCCGACCTCATCGTCAGGCAAAAGTCAGCGTCCATGACGGTACCCCAGCCCGCGAGGGGAACGGCAAATCCCCTCGGGTGACCTTCTGCCGGGTCAGCGGCGCAGCCGGGCGGCGCCCTCCGCGACCCTCTCGTCGGTCGCCGTGAGCGCGATCCGCACGTGCTGGGCGCCGGCGGCCCCGTAGAAGGTGCCGGGGGCGGCGAGGATGCCCCGCTCGGCCAGCCAGGCGATCGTCTCGGCGGCGGGCTCGTCGCGGGTCGCCCACAGGTAGAGCCCGGCCTGCGAGTGGTCCACCCGGAACCCGGCCGCCTCCAGGGCGGGGCGCAGGACGGCCCGGCGCGCGGCATACCGCTGCTTCTGCTCGGCGACGTGGGTCTCGTCGCCGAGGGCGGCGGCGAGCGCGTGCTGCACGGGCGTGGGCACGATCATCCCCGCGTGCTTGCGCACCTCGAGAAGGCGGCGCACCAGGGCCACGTCCCCGGCCGCGAACGCGGCGCGGTAGCCGGCGAGGTTGCTCTGCTTGGAGGCCGAGTAGACGACGAGCAGGCCCTCGTGGTCCCCGTCGCACACGCGTGGGTCGAGCAGGCTCGGCGTGGTCAGCTCATCGGACCCCGGCCCAGCGTCATCGTCGGCGCGCCAGTCCAGCTCGGCGTAGCACTCGTCGCTGGCGACGACGACACCGTGCTGGCGGGCCCAGAGCACCACCTTTCGCAGGTGCCCCACGCCGAGCACCTGCCCGGTGGGGTTCCCGGGAGTGTTGAGCCACAGCAGCTTCGGAGTGGTGGCGCGGGTCATCGGGCCGAGGCCGGTCAGGCTGCGCATCGGCAGGGAGGACGCGCCCGCGAGGCGGGCACCGACGTCGTAGGTGGGGTACGCGATGTCGGGGAACGCGATGATGTCGCCCTCGCCCAGCCCGAGGATGGTCGGCAGCCACGCGACGAGCTCCTTGCTGCCGATCGTCGGCAGGACGCCGTCGGGGTCCAGACCCGGGGTCCCCCGCCGGCGGGCGAACCAGTCGCTGACCGCATCCCGCAGCCGGGGCGTTCCCCACGTCTGCGGGTAGCCGGGGGCGTCCGCGGCCTCCAGGAGCGCCTGCTGGACCGCCTTGGGCGTCGGGTCGACCGGGGTGCCGACCGAGAGGTCGACGAGCCCGCGCGGGTGCTCGCCGGCCCGTCGCTTGACGTCGGTGAGGGTGTCCCAGGGGAAGTCGGGCAGCGTCAGCACGCGTCGACCGCTGGGGGTGCCGGACGCCGGCGCAGGTGGGTCACTCGTCGTGCTCCTGAGGCGGCAGCGCCGCGATGATCGGGTGGTCCTTCGGGATCTTGCCGAGCTTGGCGGCACCGCCCGGGCTGCCGAGGTCGTCGAAGAACTCGACGTTGGCCTTGTAGTACTCGGCCCACTCCTCCGGGGTGTCGTCCTCGTAGTAGATCGCCTCCACCGGGCACACCGGCTCGCAGGCTCCGCAGTCCACGCACTCGTCGGGGTGGATGTACAGCGAGCGTTCACCCTCGTAGATGCAGTCGACCGGGCACTCCTCGATGCAGGCCAGGTCCTTCAGGTCGACGCATGGCTGGGCGATGACGTACGTCATGAAAGTTGGTCCTCCTGCGGGCGTGCTGGGCTTGCGGCGCTTGTTCACCGCCTCCACACCTAGTATGCCGAGTGCTCACCTCCCGCAGCACATCGGTACGGCGCCCCTCGGCCCGCCCGCCCCCTCGGCACCCGCGCGATGATGGGACGCATGAGCGCCGAGCACCCGCTGGACCGCCTCCGCCCGGGCATGCGGGCGGTGGTCCGCTACCGGGGCGCGGCCGGCATGAACGACGCGCTCGGGCAGGTCGAGCGGCTCGACCTGCACGGGGTCGCGCTGCGCACGCGCACAGGGCGCCGCGTCGTGCGCCGCGAGGACGTCCTGCTGGCCAAGGAGGTCCCGCCGCCCCCGTCCCGGCGCGGCGCCCAGCACCGGGCCATCTCCGAGGACGACCTGGAG
Organism: Segeticoccus sp.; assembly: GCA_035690725.1. Classification (GTDB taxonomy): domain Bacteria; phylum Actinomycetota; class Actinomycetes; order Actinomycetales; family Dermatophilaceae; genus DASSKF01. Next base: position 9,080 of record DASSKF010000093.1, on the reverse strand, counting down.
CGGGTCATGGTCGACGGGTGGCCGCCGCTGGAGCGCGACCGGCTGGGCGAGTGGGTGCTGCGCGCCTCGGGCGGGTTCACCCGGCGCGCGAACTCCCTGCTCCCCCTGGGTGACCCGGGCGTCCCGCTGGCGGAGGCGGTCGAGCGGGCGGAACGGTGGTATGCCGATCGCGGCCTCCCGCTCGTCGTGGCCTCCTACGTCGGGGACGAGCTGCCGCAGCACCTGGCCGCACGCGGCTACCGGACGGCGACCCGGTCCCTGGTGATGACGGCGAGCACGGGGACCGTGGTCGCGGCGACCCACCACCGCGCGGACCGGCTGCTCCGCCGGGGCGGACCGGACGCAGTGGACGTGTCCGTCGCCGTCGAGCCGTCAGCGGACTGGCTGGCGGTGGCCGAGAGCACCCGGGCGACCGACCCGGCGGCGCTCCGCCGCATCGTGACCGGCTCCCCGGAACAGCTGTTCGCGGAGGTGCGCGGTGCCGGTGGTGACGTGCTGGCCATCGGACGGGCCCCGCTCGCGCACGTGTGGGCCGGCCTGACGAACGTCCACGTCGAGCCGCCGGCGCGGCGCCGAGGGGTCGCCTCCCTGCTGACCGGCGCGCTGGCGCACGCGGTCCGTGCCCGCGACGTCCGCTCGATCTGGTTGCAGGTGGAGGAGGACAACGCGCCGGCTCGGGCGGCCTGGGAGGAGCTCGGGTTCACGGTGCACCACCGCTACCGCTACCTCATCGGTCCGCGGGCGGACGAGCGGTGAGCGGGGCCGGCTACTGCTCGACCCCGACGGACGCCAGGTCCGGGTAGGCGAACAGCGAGGGGTTGTAGACCATGTCGGTGACGTCCGAGCCCCGGGTGAAGACGTACTTGCCCACCGCGAGCGGGATGTAGGCGATGTCCTTCTGCAGCACCAGGTCGGCCTGCTGCAGGACCTCCGCCTGCTGCTCGGGCGTAGGGGCCTGGTAGGACTGGTCGATCAGCTCGTTCACCGCCCGGCTGGAGTACCTGCCGGAGTCCTTGCCGTTGGTGCCCTTGGTGAGGTTGACCCGGGAGTCGAACAGCGGCGGGATCACCGTCGAGGGGTTCGGCCAGTCGGCACCCCAGGTGTCCCAGGAGATGTCCCACTCGGTGTTGTAGGAGGGGTCCGCGACCAGCGAGTAGAAGTTGTCCGACTCGCCGTGGAGGGCCACCCGGAACCCCGCCTTGTCCCACGTGTTCTTCAGGGCGGCGGCGGCCTTCTGTGCCGTGGAGCCGGTGTTCTGGAAGAGGTAGGTGATCTTGACCGGCAGGCTGACGCCCGCGTCCTCCAGGATCTGCTTGGCCCGGGCCGGGTCACCGCTGACCTTGGTGTGGTACGGGTTGATCTTCCGGTAGCCCTTGAGCGCCGGGTTGATGATCGAGTATGCCGGGACGTCCAGCTGGCTGCCACCGAGGGCCGTCACGTAGCCCCCCTTGTCGGTGGCGACGAGGAGGGCCTTGCGCACCGCCTTGTTCTGCATGGTCGGGCTGGTGAAGTTCACCTTGAGGTGGTCCACTCCCGCGCCGGCCGGCGTCTCGGTCCTCGCCTTGAGGTCGGAGTTGGTCATGACCTTCGGGACGAACTGGGGCGGCATGGAGATCTCGGTGATGGCGTCCTTGTCGTCCCCCTGGTCGGCGATGAGTCGCTGGGCGACGACTTCCTGCTCGATGCCCTCCCTGATGACGATCTCGTCCGGACGAGCCTTGCGGACCGCATCGGTCGACCGGTCCCACTCCGGGTTGCGGACGAAGGTGCCCCCGTTGCCCTGGTCCCACGTGCCCTCCAGCTTGTAGGGACCGTTGGAGAACACCGAGAAGTTGCTCTTGTCGCCGTGGTCCTTGTCCTCGCGGTACGGCCCGAACGCCGGCAGGTAGACCGCGTAGTTGAAGTCGGGCACCGACTTGCCCAGGTGGAAGGTGATCGTCCTTCCGTCGCACTGCACGGCCCGGTCGAAGAGCTTCTGCTGCTGGGCGTCGGCGTCATAGGGCCCGGGATACTTCGACGACCCGTCCGCGTTCTTCGGGATGTCGAGGTACTGGATGGCGTAGGTGGGGCCGCCGGTGATGACATCGGTGGCGAACGTGCGCGAGATGCCGTACTGGAAGTCCTGGCAGGTGATCGGCTTGCCGTCCTGCCACCTGATGCCGTCCTTGAGCGTGAACCTCCACGTCTTGCTGTCCTTGCTCGGCTTGCCGGTGCCCACGGCCAGGTCGGGCGCGATCTTGGTCGCGGCCGCACCGCTGGCCGCCGGGAAGGTCGTCAGCGTCCGATACATCAGCCGGGTCTCGTTGGCCAGACCCCGGAAGGTGTAGGTGCGCTGCGGATCGAGGTGGCTGGCCGGGCTGTTGGTCAGGTAGTAGAGCGTTCCGCCGGTGCCCCCGGACCCTTGGCCGGAGCCACCGCCCGAGGCCGAGCCGCCGCTCGACTCGTCGGCGCCGTTGGAGGACCCCCCGCTACAGGCGGCCAGTCCCACGACGACGGCCCCCGACAGCGCGATCAGCAGCGTTCGTCTCGCCCGGTGCACCGTCCCAACGAACCACCACTTCCGACCGGCTGTCAACGACTTTCACCCTCAGATCGCCAGATGGAGCAATCTCCCGTCCGGGCGCGGGTGGGCGGGACGGCGGTCCTAGCCGGCGCAGACGACCCGGTCCTCCGGCTCGTAGTGCGTGGTGAACACGTGCCGGTCGAGCACCTCGCCGTGCCGCTTGACGACGCGGGTCACCGAGATGTCGAAGCCCTCCATGGGGTACTGCGGGATGCACTGCCCGTCGTGGTCCACGACCGTGTCCGGCTCGACGATGTTGCGACGCGGCCCGGTGTGCGTCTTGACGGTGTAGACGTCCGTGCCCCAGAACTTCATCACGACCTCGTCGCCCTCGGTGTGGGTCTGGATGAGGATCGCGTGCCCGGTGTCGTTCGTCCACTTGTTGTCGATCGTCGGGACCCACATCGTCGCCTCGCGCCCCGCCGGGTAGCGGGGGATGTAGTACGAGTGGGCCGTGTGCTCGTCGAGCTGGACGCCCGCGAACCAAGCGGCGTTCCACACCGTCGTCGACACCTGGGAGATGCCGCCGCCGTAGGCGTAGGTGAGCCGTCCGCCCTCGATCACGGGGGCCTTGACGTATCCCTTGGCCTTCGTGGTCTTCCCCAGGATCCCGATGAGGCTGAACTGCTCGCCCGGCTTGACCAGGGTGCCGTTGATGTGCCGCAGCGCGGTCCGGATGTTGTGCGTGCGGGCTGCGTCGGAGGGGGCCGTCGGGAACTGGCTGCGGAAGGAGGAGATGACCTCGTCCACGCCCCACTTCCGGGCGTCCTTGGTGGAGACCTTCGGGCTCACCCGGTGGGTGCCCACCCTGGCCACGCGGTGGTGGTCCCGACGGACCGCCTTGAGCACCGAGTCGTGCAGGTCGCCCTGTCGCAGCTGACGGCCGTAGCGGCCGGGGATCACCCGGGGGTGGCCGTCCACGAGGCGGACCGTGGCGTTGACGGCGTCCCGCTCCATCCGCGGCGCCTGGTCACGCACCTGCTTGGCCAGTGCCGTGCCGTCCAGCCGCAGCTCCGGGGTCCCGTCCTTCGCGCGGTGGACGCTGAGCATCCGGCCGAGCTGGGTCGGCGTCAGCCGGGTGTGGTGCTTCCCGGAGCGGACGGTGACCGATCCGGACACGGCGGGCTTCGCCAGGTGCCGCACCGCCTTCTTCAGCTGCTGCTTGGACAGCTCAGGCTCGGTGACCTCGACGCTGGCCGTGATCTGGGACTGCCGCGGCCAGGTCTTCGCGACCTGCTCGGCGGTGCGTGACACGTCGAGCGAGCGTCCCTGCCGCGGCAGGGTGGTCACGACCCGGCCGTCGTCGAACCGGATGGAGCCCTCCCGGGCCTTGGTGTGGACGTCCCGCGCGACCCGGCGCAGCTGCTGCTCCAGCGCCTGGTCGTCGACATCCACCTCCAGTGGCTGCTGCTCCCCGGACCCGGTCAGGTGCTGCCAGACCAGCCCCGGGTCGAACGTGACACCGGTCAGGCCGTCCAGCGTCGCCGGGATGTCGAGGCTCAGTCCCGCCCGCTCGGGGTCGATGTCGACGGTGTCGTCGACGACCGTGAGGGTGACCGGTTCCGACGCGCGGTCGGACAGGGCACTGCGCAGGGTGTCCGCCGCCCGCTGCTCGGTCATCCCGCCGATGTCGACCCCCTGCACGGTGGTGCCCGACGGCACGTGCGAGCCCAGGTAGTAGGCGAGGCCGACGTAGGCGGCGCCGAGGACGACCAGCGTCACCACGAGCCGGAGGGCCACCTTGCCCCAGCCGAAGCCCTCACCGCGAGCGCTCATGCCAGGCGTCCGTAGCGGCCGCGGTAGTAGAGCAGGGCGTCATCGGTGTGGTCGGGTGTGGCGACGGACACGACCTCTCCCACGACGAGGCTGTGGTCACCGGCGGGGTGGATGTCGGTCGTGCGGCACTCGAAGTGCGCGAGGGCGTCGTCGAGGAGCGCGACCCCGGTGACCGGGCCCTCGTGGTGGGCGATGCGGTCGAGCTGGCCGTGCAGCGGACGTCCGCGGGTGGCCAGCCAGTCGGCCGTGGCCCGGGCTCGCGCCGGCAGGATGCTGGTGCCCCAGACCCCGGCCTCCTCCACCGCGTCGTGGAACCGGGCGTCACGTTCGACGCACACCAGCATCAGCAGTGGGTCGAGCGACACCGAGGCGAGGGCGTTGGCGGTCATGGCGTGGTGCACGCCACCGGCGAAGGTCGTCACGGCGGTGACGCCGCTGGCGAACCGCCCCATGGCGCGGCGGTAGTGGTCGGTGTCCGGTGGCGGCGTGGGCCGGGTCCGCCGCCGGGCGGTCACGGGCTCACTCATCGAGTGGCCACCGGTGCGCCGGATGCGGGGTCGAGCACCGCGTACCCCTCCCGTCCGGACAGGCGTGCAGCGAGGTCATTCGACAGAGCGTAGTAGGCGCCGCCGAACACCCGGACCTGTGTGCGGTGCTCGTGCAACGCGCGGGTCCGCCGTTCCCCCGCCAGCGGGTCGACGACCTCGTGCGTCACGACGGCGTCGTCCACGACCGAGGCCGGGTACGGCGCGTCCGACTCGGGCAGGTGCACGCCCTCCGGCCCGGGTCTCACGTGCTCACCGACCCAGCGCCGGTCCTCCTCCGCCCAGCTGCGGGGCGTGAACCTGCCGAAGAGCAGCGGGCGCTCGGCGGCGGGCAGGGAGGCGACCGCGGCGACCGTCACGCGGTGGGTCTGGACGTGGTCGGGGTGGTCGTAGCCGCCGTGCGCGTCGTAGGTGACGACCACGTGCGGGCGGAGGCGACGGATCTGCTCGGCCACCAGCGCAGCCGCCTCGTCCCGGTCCGCGCGCACGAAGGCGCGCGGGTGCTCGGCACTGGGCGCGCCCGCCATACCGGAGTCACGGAATCGGCTCGCCAACCCCCGGGCGGGATCGGCACCGAGCACCTCGTGGGAGGCGACGCCGACGACCGCCATCGCGCGGCGCAGCTCCTCCGCGCGCACCCCGGCGAGCGGGTCGGCCTGGTCCTCGGGACGGGCCGCTCCCTGCTCGAGCTCCAGGTGCTTGAGCTCGGGGGGGATCACCTCGCCCTCCTCACCCAGGGTGCAGGTGAGCAGGTGCACCTCGTCACCGGCGAGCACGTGGTGGGCCATTGCCACCCCGGTGGCGAGGGTCTCGTCGTCGGGGTGCGCGTGGACGAAGAGCAGCCGGGCCGGGCCGGGGCCCAGCCCGGCAGTCAGGTCGGGTGCGAGACGGTGCCGGGAGTCCACTAGATGACGGAGCGCTCCTCGGGGAAGTGGCACGCGACCCGGTGGCCCGGCGCCAGCTCGAGCGGCAGGGGCACCTCGTCGGCGCACTTCTGCTGGGCCTTGGGGCAGCGGGTCCGGAAGACGCAGCCCGACGGCGGGTGCTGCGGGCTCGGCAGGTCACCGGTGAGGATGATCCGCTCACGCTCGGCCGCGTGGCGCGGGTCCGGCACCGGCACGGCCGACATCAGCGCATGCGTGTAGGGGTGCAGCGGGTGCTCGTAGAGCGTGTCCCGGTCCGCCTCCTCCATCACCTTGCCGAGGTACATCACCACGACCCGGTCGGAGATGTGCCGGACCACGGACAGGTCGTGGGCGATGAAGACGTAGGACAGGTTGCGCTCGTCCTGGATGTCCTCCAGCAGGTTCACCACCTGCGCCTGGATCGACACGTCGAGCGCGGAGACCGGCTCGTCGCAGACGATGAGGTCGGGGCCGAGGGCGATGGCCCGGGCCACACCGATGCGCTGGCGCTGGCCGCCGGAGAACTCGTGCGGGTAGCGGTTGTAGTGCTCCGGGTTCAGCCCGACCCGCTCCATCAGCTGCTGCACGCTCTGCCGGACGCCGCCATCGGGCTTGATGCCCTGGATGTCGTAGGGCGCGGCGATGATCTTGCCGACGGTGTGCCGGGGGTTCAGGGAACCGTAGGGGTCCTGGAAGACCATCTGCATGTCGCGGCGCAGCTTGCGCAGGCGGGTGCCCTTGGCGCCGGTGACGTCCTCACCCAGGAACTCGATCCGGCCGCCGGTCGGCTCGAGGAGCTTGAGCATGGTCCGGCCGGCGGTGGACTTGCCGCAGCCGGACTCGCCGACGAGCCCGACGGTCTCCCCGCGGTGCACGACGAGGTCGATGCCGTCCACGGCGCGCACCGGGGCGTCGGCCCGGGGGATGATGCCGGGACGCTTCTGCGGGAAGTGCTTCTGCAGGCTGGTGACCCGCAGGACCTCCTCGCGGCTCTCCACGTCGGCGGGCTCGCGCCGGTCGGTGGTCGGTGCGGTGGTCATTCGACGTCACCTCCGGACGCGTGGGCGTGGAGCGCGGGGGCGAAGGCCTCGGCCCGCTTCTCCGGGGGGATGTGGCACCGCGACAGGTGCCCCGGGATCGTGGCGACCAGGTCGGGCTCGACCGTGCGGCACAGGTCGTCCTCCACCAGGTCCCGGTAGGGGCACCGGGGGTGGAAGGTGCAGCCGCTGGGCGGGTTGATGAGGGACGGAGGGTTGCCCGGGATCGGGTCGAGGCGCTCCTTGCGCGCCTCGTTCAGGCGCGGCATGGACGCGAGCAGGCCCACCGTGTAGGGCATCTGCGGGTTGTAGAAGACCTCGTCGACGCTCGCGTGCTCGACGCACCGGCCGGCATACATCACGAGCACGTCGTCGGCGATGTCGGCGACGACGCCGAGGTCGTGCGTGATCATGATGATCGCGGAGCCGAACTCCTGCTGCAGGTCGCGCATGAGCTCGAGGATCTGCGCCTGCACGGTGACGTCGAGGGCCGTCGTCGGCTCGTCGGCGATGAGCAGCGAGGGGTCGTTGAGCAGGGCCATCGCGATCATGGCGCGCTGGCGCATGCCACCGGAGAACTCGTGCGGGTACTGGTCGAACCGACGCTTCGGGTTCGGGATGCCGACCCGCCCGAGCATGTCGACGACCCGGCCCTTCGCGGCCGCCTTCGAGGTGTCCTGGTGGACCCGGATCGCCTCGACCAGCTGGTTGCCGATCGTGTAGTAGGGGTGCAGTGCCGACAGCGGGTCCTGGAAGATCATCGCCATCTTGCTGCCGCGCAGGCTGCGCATGCGGCCCTCGGGGATCGTCAGCAGGTCCTCGCCGTCGAGCACGATCCGCCCCGACATGCTCGTGTTCTTGCCCTGGTGCAGCCGCATGATCGACTGGCTGGTGACCGACTTGCCCGAGCCGGACTCGCCCACGATGCCGAGGGTCTTGCCACGCTCGAGGGCGAAGCTGATCCCGTCGACGGCCTTGACGACGCCGTCGTGGGTGGTGAACTGCACGTGCAGGTCCTCCACCGACAGGAAGGCGTTCCCGTCGGCCGCGGTCGACCGCGTCGGCTGCGTCGTGGTGGAAGTGGACATGTCCGAGCTGCCTCCGGATGCTTGCGTGCTGCCAGTGTCCCGCCGTCCCGAGGTCACGTCAGCCGGACCCGCGGGTCGATGACGCCGTAGAGCACGTCCACGACGAGGTTCGCGATGACGATGAGCGTCGAGGAGACGAGCACGATGCCGACGATCATCGGCAGGTCGAAGCCGGTGACGGCGTCGATCGCCGCCCGGCCGAGGCCCTGGTAGCCGAAGACCTGCTCCATGATGACGGTGCCGGCGAGCACGATGCCGAGGTCGAGACCGGCGACGGTGACGATGGGGGTCAGCGCGGCCCGCAGCGTGTGCTTGAACACGATGGACCGGGTCGACACGCCCTTTGCGCGGGCGGTGCGCAGGTAGTCCTCCCCCATCGTCTCCAGCATGTAGCTGCGGGTCAGCCGGATGTAGCTGGCCGCGTAGACCGCCGAGAGGACGAGCCAGGCCATGATCAGGCCCTTGGCCCAGCCGACCGGGCTCTGGAAGAACGAGACGTAGTCCGGGGGCGGGAAGATGTTGTATTGGATGCTCGCGTAGGTGTAGATGATCAGCCCGAGGAAGAACGTCGGGAAGGAGAAGACGACCAGCGACGACGTCGTGAAGAGGCGGTCGAGGAACTTGCCCCGGGTGAGCGCCGCGATGATCCCGAAACCCACGCCGGCGCCGATCCAGATGACGAAGGCGCCGAGGGCGATCGAGATGGAGACCGGCCAGCGCTGGGCGATGTAGCTGGACACCAGCGAGGTCCGGCTCGGCGAGTAGCCCAGGCACGGTGCCGGGCAGTCGGTCACCTTGTCCGGGTTCTCCCGCTGGAACTTCGCGTCGTCCGGGAACTTGCGCCCCTGGAAGATCCCCTCCATGAAGTCGCTGTACTGCGTCACGAGGGGCTTGTCGTAGCCGAGGTAGTGCCGGTTGGCCTGGACCTGGGCCGCGGTGCACGTCTTGCCGCAGGACAGCCGCGCCGGGTTGGCCGGCATGGCGTAGAACAGCGCGAAGACGACGACGCTGATGACGGCGATCATGATCACCGCAGCGATCACGCGCCTGATGATGTAGTAGATCATCGGGTCGTCCCCACCTCGGGCGGGGACCTCACCTCACTTCGGGGGCCGTCACAGGGGCAGTGTTCGGGCATGGGCCTGAGCAGGCCCGGTCGTGGGCGG
>DASSKF010000092.1:0-21960 GCA_035690725.1 Segeticoccus sp. | reverse complement strand
CAGGGCATCGCGCAGTACACCTCGGACCCCGTCTTCCGCCGGCTCGTCCGGGATCGAGCAGCCGCGGCCGAGCAGGAGCCCGACCGGGGGACGGGCACGAGGGTGAGCGTGGCCGCCATACGGACCCTGCTGTCGATCGCGCGACGGCACCCGGGACCGCTGTGGGAGAACCTGCGCTCCCCGCTGGCGCGCACCGCGGTGGAGCTGTTCACCGACATCTACTCCCGGCCCTCGATCAGCTGGCGCGACCTCGCGTGGCTCCGGGAGCGGACGTCCCTCCCCCTGCTGCTCAAGGGGATCCTGCACCCGGACGACGCGCGCCTCGCGGTCGAGCACGGCGTCGACGGCATCATCGTCAGCACCCACGGCGGTCGCCAGGTGGACGGGTCGATCGGGTCGATGCAGGCGCTTCCGCGTGTCCTCGATGCGGTCGACGGCGCGGTGCCGGTGCTGCTCGACAGCGGGGTGCGCGGTGGTACCGACGTCGCCAAGGCGCTGCACCTCGGCGCCGATGCGGTGCTCGTGGGACGGGCCTGGGCCTATGGCCTGGCGGCGGGCGGCGAGCGCGGCGTGCGGGAGGTCATCGAGAACCTGGTGGCCGAGCTCGACCTGACGATGTGCCTGCTCGGGTGCTCCGACGTCGCGCAGCTCAGGCAGGCGACGGTGCTGCGACGGTCGGCGGATGGTCAGCGGGAGTAACCGTCCCGGGCCTGCCCGGCTGAGGTTGGCGGCAACCTGTGCGTGTTGTGCCCCACCCCGTCTGGGTAGAGGCGGGCCGTGACCGGGATCGAGGAACGCTACGAGGCGAGTGACGCGAACGCCGCCCGGGCGAGCGGCCTCGCGCACCACCCGTTGGTGGTTCGCGTCTTCAAGACGGCCCTCGCGGCCGGTGTCGCCTACGCCGCCGGCAACGCGCTCCCCGGGCCGCTGGACCAGTACGCGTACTACGCCCCGCTCGGTGCCGTCACGGTCATCTACCCCGCCGTGGCCGACTCCGTGCTGCAGGGCGCCAAGGCGGTGGCGGCCGTCCTCGTGGGGGTGGGGCTCGCGGTGCTGACGATGTTCATCGCGTGGCCGGACGCCGTCAGCGTCGCCCTGGTCATCGGGGTCGGCACCGCCATTGCGGCGGTCGGCTGGTTCGGCGAACAGCGCTCCTGGGTTCCCCTCGCCGCGTTGTTCGTGCTGACCGCCAGCGAGCCGGAGACAGAGGGCTACGTCATCGGCTACGTCACGCAGCTGCCGCTCGGCGCCGCCATCGGCCTCCTGACCAACGTCCTCCTCTTCCCGCAGATGTCCCTCCACGACCTGGACAACGTCGTCCACGCGCTGCGGCTCCGCATCGTCGAGCAGCTCAAGCAGATGGCGCTGGTGCTGCAGGAGGGGGGCGAGCTGGACCGGGCGCGCTGGCGCGAGTCCCTGCAGAGCCTGGACGAGCCGCGACGGGAGATGCGCGACATGTGGAACCAGGCGCTCCGATCCCAACGGGGCAACATTCGGTCTCGCCGCTGGTCCGGCGTCCAGCACGACCTGTTGGAGCTGGCGCAGGCGCTGGAGCGGTGCAGCTTCCTCATCGAGGACGTGGGTCTGACCCTCACCGAGTTCGAGACCGGGGACAGCCCGATCTTCATGCACGAGCTGCGCGACGGCGCCGCGGAGACGCTCGACGCGTTGGCCGACGTGCTCGCCCACCCCCACGAGGCCACGCCGGACTCGCCCCGGACCCGGCACGCGCAGGAGGCGGTCGACCGGTTGATGCGGCAGCTGGAAGAGGTCGAGTTCACCGACGCGCGCCGCCGCATCCTCGCGAGCGAGGTCGCGGTCTCGGCAGGTCGGGTCCTGCACACCTACGTGCGTCGCCACGGCATCGAGGAGGTCGAGGAGCGCGAGCGCAAGCGGGAGCAGGAGAACCGCGAGCAGGAGCAGCGGGAGCAGGAGAGCGAGGATGCCGACCAGGAGCAGCGCGACGCCGCGGACGCCGACGAGCAGCGCGAGACCCAAGGGGCCGACGCACAGCGCGAGAGCGGCCGGAGCGGCTAGGCCAGGGCTCCCATCGGGTCCCAGGCGGGCAGCACGATCGGCTCCTCGTCGAGCGCGTCACGCAGCGGCTGCGGGAGCCGGTCGCGACGGACGGCGATCTCGAACACGTGCTCGCCGAACCAGTTGTCGTTCATCGTGAACACCCCGGCGTCGCCGACCTCGTCGCCCCAGCTGTTCTCCACGCGCCAGCGCCGGGGCCGTCCCTCGACGATGTCGACGCCGACGAACAGCATCGCGTGGGTCATCATCGCTCCGTGGTGCAGCAGCCGGTCGGCCTTGCCCATGTCGAGCTCGGTGCCGTAGACGGCGTCGAAGTCGTAGAGCCGCGCGTCCCAGATGCCCAGGTCCTTGTGGCTCATCTGGTCGGTGTCGCATCCGAACCACACCGGCTCGTCACCGACGACGGCATCCGTCGCCAGCTCGCGCAGCAGGTCGATCTCCGCGTTGAGGTAGGTCACCTGCGGCGCCCCGACCACGTTGCCGAGGAACTCCACGGTGAAGGTCCGCCCGGTCGGGCTCGACTCCCGAGGGTCGTGCACCAGGCACACGTAGTCGTCCAGCGGCAGCGTCACGTAGCGTTCGGCGAACTCGGTGGGGGTGAGCACGCCGTCCCGGTGGAACTGGCGGTCCTCGTCGTGCCACTGCCACAGGAACTCGGTCGGTGGTGTGCCGAGGTGGATCGACAGCACTCGGTGGACCGTCTCGAGCACCTGCTCCTTGGCCTGCTGCAACTGGTCCTCGGACGCCCGCTCGGCCCCCGCCCGGCGCAGGTCGCGAGCGGCCTTGCGCAGCACCTGGCTGAGCACGTTGTTCATGACAGCGGTGTTCGACGACGACTGGGTCTCGGGCATCACGGACTGCGGCACCAGGCCGTGGCGCCGGACGAGGGCGACGAACATGTTCCACTGCCCCCCGTCCTCGGCCGGTTCCTGCAGGAGGTGGGCGACCGTCCGGTCGTCGACGTCCCGGTCGGCGGTGGCCAGGATCGACTCGAGGAAGAAGTTCGCCTTCTCGAGCTTGTCCCAGAACAGCAGGTGGTTCTGGGAGAACTCGAAGTCCTTGACCCCGAGCCGCTCGGCGGCGCCGGTGCGCAGCAGGTTGAGCCCGGCGAACAGCCAGCAGCGGCCGCTCTTCTTCTGGTTGGTGACCTTCCGGTCGGTGATCCGGTGCGACACGCTCGGGTCGGTGGCGGTGACCACCGAGCGGTCGAGGGCCACCTCGGTGACCGGCTGGCGGGAGACCGCGTTCTGCATCAGCCGGTTCTGCGGGACGGCGCCGAACTCCTTGCCGAAGCGCGCCAGCACGTCCTCGTTGAGCACCCCCTCCGGCCGATGGTCCGCCGGCGCTCCCGCTGCCGCCTGCTCGTCGCTCACGTCCGCTCCCGTCGTCTCGGTGGTGCGGGCGCGGTGCGGCCCGGCACCCGCCCAATCTAGCGAGCGGGCCCGGGCCGGCACAGGGTGCGGCGGGCGGATCCTCGATCCGCCGCGGGTGCTACGGAGTGGTCGGGCGCGGGATGCTGCGGCCGGCGACGCGGTTCTCGGCGTCGACCATCCAGGCCAGCTGCTCCAGGCGCTCGATCACCGTGTGCAGGATGTCGGCGGTGGTCGGGTCCTCGGCGTCCACGTCGTCGTGGATCCGCCGCGCGGTGCCCGTCGTCGCGTACAGCGCCGCCGTGATGAGGTCCACCGTCTCGGCGGTGTCGACCTCCTCGGCCGGGAACCCGGCCAGGCTGCTCTGCTGCGCCACGGTGGCTGCCCGCCCGTCCGGGGCGATGTAGAGGGCCCGCATCCGCTCGGCGACCGTGTCGGAAAAGCCGCGGGCGGCGTCGACCACCTCGTCGAGCTGCAGGTGCAGGTCGCGGAAGTTCTTGCCCACCACGTTCCAGTGGGCCTGCTTGCCCTGCAGGTGCAGGTCGATCAGGTCCACGTGCAGCTGCTGCAGGTGGCCGGCGAACGTCTCGGAGGGCTGGAACGGGGGCCGCGTCTCGTGCTGGGCTCGGGTCGGCGTGATCGTGTCGGTCACGATGGTCTCCTCTCGTCGACTGCCCCCAGTCTAGCCAACTTTCTGGAATCATTCCAGATTGGCTTCCACCGGTTCCGTCCGCTCGGCGAGCGTCCGGAGCCGGAACTTCTGCACCTTGCCCGTGGCCGTCGTGGGCAGGCGGTCGGCGGCGAGCACGGAGACCCCGCGTGGGACCTTGAAGGCCGCGAGGTGCCGGCGACAGTGCCGGACCAGGGCGGCCGGTTCGAGGCGTGCGCCCTCGGCGGGCACCACGAAGGCCCACGGGACCTGTCCGTAGCGGGCCTCGGCCACCCCCACCACGTACGCCTGGCTCACCCCGTCCACACCGGTGAGGACCTGCTCGACCTCCACCGGGGCGACCAGCTCGCCCCCGACCTTGAACAGCTCCCCCGCCCGGCCGGTCAGCTCCAGGTAGCCCTGCTCGTTCACCCTGCCCAGGTCCCCCGTCCGCAGCCAGCCCTCGCCGTCGATGAGCTCGGCCGTCCGGGCGGCGTCACCGAAGTAGCGTCGGATCACCTGCGGTCCGCGGACCGACAACTCGCCCGCCTCCCCCTCCGGCAGCACCCGCCCGCTGAACGGGTCGATGGTGCGGTATGCCGCGAGCCTGCCTCCGAGCCCGGCGTCGCGTGCCGCGGCTCCGCCCAGCTTGGGGGCGCCAACGACGGAGGCCACGGTCTCGATGTCGTCCCCGGGGAAGGTGAGCGCGGTGGCGGCGGACACCTCGGTCTGCCCGTAACCGGTGAACACCATCGAGGGCCGCAGGTCCCGTCGGACCCGTTCCCACAGCCACACCGGCGCCGGAGCCGCGGCGGAGAACACCGACTGCAGGCTGTCCACGTCGTACTGCCGCTTCGCCGCTTCGTCGACCACGGCGATGGTCATGGTCGGCACGAAGAGCACCTCGTTGACCCGGTGCGCCTGGATCTTCTCGAGCACGGTGCGGGGGCTGAAGACGGTCAGCGGGACCACCGCTCCCCCGGCCCAGATGGCGGCGAGCAGTCCCTCGATGTAACCGAACACGTGGTAGAGCGGGAGGGCGAAGCTGATCCGCCACCCGTCGTCGAAGGCCCGGTGGTAGGCCGAGCCGTACGCGCTGCGCAGCACCATGTCGTGGGTCAGCTCCGCCCCCAGCGCGTGCCCCGTCGTCCCGGACGTGAAGACGATGTCGCAGACGTCGTCCGGCCCGACGGCGGCAGCACGCCGCCGCACCTCGTCCGCCGGGACCGGCGACGCGGCGAGGCGGTCCAGGTCAGTCGCCCCCTCCCGGGCACCGTGGTCGACGAGCACGACGTGCCGCAGCGCCGGCAGGTCGGGGCTGCGGGCACCGCGCTCCCAGCCGGGGACCAGGTCGTCGAGCACCTGCAGGAAGTCGGTCGACACCGAGGCAGCCACCGTGACGAGCACCGAGGCGCCCGCCTGCTGCAGCCGCGCGCGGATCTCGTCACCCTGGTAGGCGTAGTTCAACGGGACCGCCACGGCTCCGGCACGGGCGATGGCAAGCTTGAGCTCGGCGTACTCCACCCGGTTGTCGACGAGCATCGCGACCCGGTCGCCGACCTCGACGCCGAGGTGGATCAGGCCGGCCGCCAAGGCGATCGAGCGCTCCCGGACGTCGGCGTAGGTATGCACGACCTCGTCGCCGATGATGTAGGGGCGCGCGCCGTGGCGCCCGGCAATCCGGTCGAACGCGTCCGGCAGCGTGGCTGGGGTCCACGCCCCCACGGCTTCCTCCAGTGCCCGGCGCCGCCGCTCGACCTCGGTGGGGGTGATGGCGTTCACACGCGCGACGCTACCCGCGGGCGCCGGAGCCGTCAGGCGACCTCACGAGAAGGAGCCGACCACGCGTCGGGGACGCAGGGTCGGCTCCTCAGTCGTGCGTGGCGGTCGGAGAGTGCCACGCGGTGGCGCAGCGCCTCAGCGCTTGGCCTCGGGACGCGGGTGCGCCCAACGGGTCCAGGCGTCGGCGGACGCCTCGTTCTGCTGCAGCCAGCGGCGGGTGACCTTCTGGATCGCCCCCGGCTTGCGCTGTGTCCTCGTCATGTCGATTCCTCCTCCCGGTTCGGCGGACCTCGCCGTCCATGATCAAAGTTTCAGGCTGAAAAACTTCGATCTGGTAGGTCCAACGACGGGCAGTGCGGATCTCTTCCCCGGTTTCCCCCGCTGCGGGGAGATCTGCCTCACACCCATGCGGCCCACGCCGGGGGTGGGACCTCACCCGTCGAGCGCGGAGCGCTCCACGGAGCGCGGAGCCGGTCCCTCGTAGGCCGGCAGCAACGGGGGCGGCATCGGTCCCTTGATCCGGCTGCCCTGCTGGCGCTCCTCCCAGCTGTGGACGAGGATGCCCACCGAGCGGGAGAGCAGGAACAGTCCTCGTGCGAGCTCCGGCGCGAAGCCCAGTTCGGCGTAGATGACCGCCGTGGCGCCGTCGATGTTCATCGGGACCTGTCGCGAGGGGTCGGACGCCAGCTGCCGCTCGATCTCGAGCGCCACCCGGAGGAAGCGGCCGCCGCCGAACTCGGCCACGTGGTCCCGGACCGCCGCGACCAGTGGATCGCGCCGGGGGTCACGCGGGTGGAACCGGTGCCCGAAACCGGGGACTCGCTCGCCGCGCGCCCTGGCCTCGCCCAGCCGGTCGGCGACGACGTCCGCACACGGGAGCCCGTCGGCGTCGACCCGGTCGGCGAGGTCGACGAGCCACTCCAGGCACTGCTGGCCCGCGCCACCGTGCACGTCCCCCAGCAGGTTCACGCCCGTGGCCACCGCGTTGTTGAGCCCCACGCCGCAGCTCGCGGCCATCCGCGCCGCCGCGATCGACGGCGCCTGCGGCCCGTGGTCGACGGCGGCCACCAGTGCCATCTGGAGCAGCCGGGACTGCGCCCGGGTCGGCAGGTCACCACGCAGCAGCAGCCAGGCCATCTCGGTGAGGTCGACCTGCCCGATGAGCTCCTCGATCGGGTAGCCCCGCAGCCGGATCGCCCCCGGTTCGATTGGGGCAGGTGGTCTCCCGGCTACCGGTGGCAGCGCCGATCGCGGCCGTGCTCCGCGGCGCGGAGCCCGCCACCGACCGAGCCGTCCTCGTGGACGGCAGCGTCCTCGTGGTCAACCAGATGCCCGTGGAGATCCGGGGACAACGGGTCGGCTTCGTGACGACCCTGCGCGACCAGACCGAGCTGGTGGACCTCAGCCACCAGGTGCACGTCTGGCGCGGCACGACCGAGGCCCTTCGCGCCCAGGCCCACGAGTTCAGCAACCGCATGCACACCGTCGCCGGCCTGCTCGAGCTCGAGGAGTATGCCGACGCGGCCCAGTTCGTCGCCGCCGACAGTCGCGCCCGCGCCGGGTGGACGGAGCGGGTCACCACGCACGTGCGGGACGCTCCCGTCGCCGCGCTGCTCGTCGCCAAGGGCAGCCGGGCGAGCGAGCGGAAGGTGGGACTGACCCTGACCGACGGGAGCCGGCTGCCCCGCCTCGACGACGAGCTCTCGGCGGATGTGCTCACGGTCCTGGGAAACCTGGTCGACAACGCGATGGACGCGGTGCCGGCGGGATCCGGCGAGGTCGAGGTCGACCTGCAGGGTGATGACGAGGACGTCGTGGTGCGGGTCCACGACAACGGCGGAGGCGTGCCCGCGGCGCTCGTGGACAAGGTGTTCGAGAAGGGCTACAGCACCAAGCACGACTCCGCGCAGGCGAGGGGCTGGGGGTTGGCCCTCACCAAGCTGGTGTGCCGTCGCCGACGTGGGGACGTCGAGCTGGCCCACGGCACCCGCACCACGTTCACCGCACGGCTGCCCGTCCGTGGCGGCCCGGGCCGAGGCACCGCGCAGCGACCGGTCCCGTCGGGTCGTGGGATCGCCCCGGCGCACGAGGAGGCGGCCCGATGAGTGACACCGTGGGTGTCGTCGTCGTCGACGACGACTTCATGGTGGCCCGCGTGCACCGGCAGTTCGTCGAGCGCGTCGACGGTTTCGAGGTACTGGGTGAGGCCCGCACCGGCGAGGAGGCCCTCGCGGCGGTGGCGGAGCTGCACCCCGACCTGGTCCTCCTCGACATCTACCTTCCCGACCGGTCCGGCCTGGAGGTGCTGCGTGCCCTGCGCGGAGCCGGGCACCGCGTCGACGTGCTCGTGGTCACGGCCGCCCGCGACGTCGAGACGGTTCGGGAGACGCTGCGGGGAGGGGCGGTGCAGTACCTCATCAAGCCGTTCGGGTTCGAGGACCTGCGTTCCCGGCTCGAGGAGTTCGCCACGACGAGACGAGCCGTACGAGCGGCGGAGCGGTCCGGCGAGGGCGTCGAGCAGGAGCAGGTCGACTCGCTGTTCGCCGCGCGTCGGGCGAAGACGTCGGAGCCGCCGATGCCGAAGGGACTCACGCCCCAGACCCTGGGGCTCGTGCTCGCCGCCCTGCGCGACGCCTCGGGAGCGGCCGAACCGAGCCTGAGTGCCGCCGAGTGCGCCACGACCACCGGGCTCGCCCGGGTGAGCGTGCGGCGCTACCTGGAGTACCTCGCCGAACAGGGCCGGGCCGAGGTCTCGTTGCGGTACGGCCGCGCCGGCCGCCCGGAGCGGCGCTACCGCTGGGCCGCGGGTCCCTGAGACACACGAAGGCCGGCACGCCCGTCGCGTGCCGACCTCGTCGGTGGAGCTGAGGGGACTCGAACCCCTGACCCCCTCCATGCCATGGAGGTGCGCTACCAGCTGCGCCACAGCCCCGCACGATTCCTCGTGGGACGGCCCACGGTCTCCCGCAGGGCCTCCGTGAGTTTATCCGCACCCCCTCCCCCTTCGCCAAATCGGGTGCGACCACCGGGCCGCGCGGTGTTGACCCGGGTGGTCTCGGCCCCCGACCCACCCGCGGTGGCCGGGCCCGGGACAGGCCGTACCGTGTGGGTCATGGCTCCTGCCGCACCGGCGCCCGCACATCCTGCCCGCAGCGCCCTGATCGTCGAGGTGTCCGAGGCCGACCGGGTCGTGGGCGAGTTCCGCACCCCGTGGGACGAGGCGGCCACCCTCGGGGTGCCGGCCCACGTCAGCGTCCTCGTGCCCTTCCTGCCCCCGGACACCATCGACCCCTCGGCCCGCACCCGGCTGGCCGGCGTGTTCGCGGGGTTCACCCGGTTCGACGCCACGTTCACCGAGACCGGGTGGTTCGGGGACCGGACGCTGTGGCTGGCGCCGGAGCCGGCCGACACCTTCCGCAAGCTGACCACGGCCCTCGTGGACGCCTTCCCGCACTGTGTGCCCTACGGCGGGCGGCACGACGACGTCGTCCCGCACCTGACCGTCGCCCACGACGCCGGGCGCGAGGAGATGGAGCAGGTGCAGCAGCAGGTCCGCGGCAGCCTGCCGATCCGCACCACGGTCAGCGGCGTCTCGCTGTGGTCCGGCACCGACGAGCCCGGTTCCTGGCGGCGGGTCACCACCTTCCGCCTGGGCTGAGCGCTTTCAGGCCGTGGCGGGCACGGGAACTCCCACGTTCCAGGCCTCGACCCGCCAGCCGTGCCGCCCCTCCAGCAGGACCGCCCAGTGGCAGTTGTGCAGGCCGGCCAGTGACCGCCAGGCCACGTGCTGGTCGATCCCCGCGAGGTCGGCGGCGAGCGCCCGCGCGGTCACGCCGTGCGTGGCGAGCACCCCGCACTCCCCCGCGCCCAGCTGGTCCAGCAGCTGCGCGACGACCGGCCGCGCCCGGTCCAGCACCTGCGCCACCGTCTCACCGGTCACGCCCCGCGGGAGGTCCTCCCCCTGTGCCAGGGCCTCGTTCAGCTCCGGGTAGCGCTCGGCCACGTCACCCGCGGTGAGCCCCTGCCACTCGCCGACATGGATCTCCCGCAAGCGCACGTCATACCGCACCTCCCGGCCGGTCACCGAGGCGAGGGCACCGGCCGTCTCGGCCGCCCGCTGCAGGTCGCTGCTCACCAGCACCGAGGGACGGTATGCCGTGAGCTCGGCGGCCGCGGCCGCCGCCTGGGCCCGTCCCCGACCGGACAGGGGGGTGTCGAGGTGGCCCTGCCAGATCCCCCGCGCGTTGTGGTCGGTCTCGCCGTGCCGCCAGACGAGGAGGCGGCGAGGCGTCGGGACAGGTGCTGCGGCGGCGCCCGCCGTGTTCATCAGCTAGGCGGAGAGGTCGATGGTCGGGCAGTCCCGCCAGAGCCGCTCGAGCTGGTAGAACTCGCGCTCCTCGGCGTGCTGGACGTGCACGACGATGTCGCCGAAGTCGATCAGCACCCAGCGGCCCTCCCGCTCGCCCTCACGACGGATCGGCTTGGTCCTGAGCTGGTTCAGGCGGTCCTCGACGGCGTCGACGATGGCACCGACCTGCCGGTCGTTCGGGGCGGAGGCGAGCACGAAGACGTCGGTCAGCGCGAGCTGGTCGCTGACGTCGATCGCCAGGACGTCCGTCGCGAGCTTGTCCTCCGCGGCGGATGCGGCCGCGCGGGCCAGGTCGAGTGCGTGTTGCGTGGCGGCCACGCGTCCTCCTCGGCTACCTCGGGTCGGGGCCGGCCCCGGGCCGGCGGTAGAGCTGGTACTTGGCGATGTACTGCACGACGCCGTCCGGGACGAGGTACCAGACCGGCTCACCGTCACGGACCCGCTCCCGGCAGTCGGTGGAGCTGATCGCCATCGCGGGCACCTCCTGCAGGGTGACCCCGTCCTGCGGGAGCCCGGTGCTGGACAGCTCGTGCCCGGGACGGGTGACGCCGATGAAGTGCGCCAGGTCCCAGATGTCGTCGATGTCCTTCCACGACAGGATCTGCCCGAGGGCGTCGGCGCCGGTGATGAAGAACAGCTCCGCGTCCCGGCGCTGGGCCTGCAGGTCGCGCAGCGTGTCCAGCGTGTAGGTGGGGCCCGGACGGTCGATGTCCACCCGGCTCACGGTGAACCGCGGGTTGGACGCGGTCGCGATGACGGTCATCAGGTAGCGGTCCTCGGCCGGCGTGACCTCCTGGTCGTCCTTCTGCCAAGGCTGCCCGGTCGGCACGAAGACCACCTCGTCGAGGTGGAACAGCGAGGCGACCTCGCTCGCCGCGACGAGGTGCCCGTGGTGGATGGGGTCGAAGGTGCCGCCCATGACCCCCAGCCGGGTGGTCAGTGGCGGTCCCGGCCCTGCGTCTGGCCGTACTTCTCGAAGTTGTGGCGGAAGAACCACAGCAGGCCGAGCGCTCCCAGGAAGCAGAGCATCGCGATGATCCCGAACCACCACGAGTCGAACGGCAGCTCCCGCAGGTGCTCTTCCTCGGCGGCCGCGAACGAGACAAGCGACGACGTCATGGGCCCAAGGGTAACGGGTCGTGCCCCGCGCCCACGCCGCAGGAGCCGCGCGTCGTCCTGCGCGCCCCCTCGGGGGTCACTCGCGGACCTGCCCGTCCCCCTCGACGACCCAGGTCGTGGTCGTCAGCTCGGCCAGCCCCATCGGCCCGCGGGCGTGCAGCTTCTGGGTGGAGATGCCGATCTCGGCACCGAGGCCCAGCTGGCCGCCGTCGGTGAACCGGGTGGACGCGTTGACCAGCAGCGCGGCGGCGTCCACCTGGGCGACCCACCGGCGGGCCGCCGCCCGGTCCTCGGTGACGATCGCCTCGGTGTGGCCACTCCCGTGGCGGCGCACGTGCTCGAGGGCCTCATCGAGGCTGTCCACGACCCGGACGGCGAGGTCGAGGGAGAGGTACTCGGTGTCCCAGTCCTCCTCGGTCGCCGGCTCGTGTGCCGTCCCGGCCGTGCGCGCGCACACCGCCGCCCGCTCATCCGTGTGCAGATGCACACCGGCCGCGGTCAGCTCGGTGAAGGCCTTGGGCAGGAAGGCGTCGGCGACGTCGCGGTGCACGAGCAGGGACTCGGCGGCGTTGCACACGCTGGGGCGGTGGGTCTTGGAGTTCAGCACGATCGGCAGGGCCTTGCCGAGGTCGGCGGCCGCGTCGACGTAGACGTGGCAGTTGCCGACGCCGGTCTCGATCACCGGCACGGTGGACTCCTCCACGACGGTGCGGATCAGGCCGGCACCGCCGCGCGGGATGAGCACGTCGACGAGCCCCCGGGCAGCCATGAGGGCCCGCACCGCCTCACGGCCTCCCTCGAGCAGGGCCACCGCGTCGGCGGGCAGGCCTCGCCCGGCGAGCGTCTCGCGGACCAGGCGGACGAGCGCCCGGTTCGTCTGCTCGGCGGCAGACCCGCCGCGCAGGACCACCGCGTTGCCGCTCTTGAGCGCCAGCCCGGCCGCGTCGACGGTCACGTTGGGCCGGGCCTCGTAGATCATCCCGACCACGCCCATCGGGACGCGCACCTGCCGCACCTGCAGACCGTTGGGCAGGGTCGACCCCCGCACCAGCTCGCCGAGCGGGTCCGGCAGCGACACGAGCTCGCGCAGCGAGTCGGCGACCGCGTGGAGCCGCTTCTCGTCGAGCGCGAGCCGGTCGAGCAGCGCCTCGGACAGGCCCCCGGACCGGCCGCGGTCGAGGTCCTCGGCGTTGGCGCGGATGACCTCACCGGCGCCCGCGTCGACCGCGTCGGCGATGGCACGCAGCGCCGCGTTGCGGTCGGCACCGGACAGCGGTCGCAGCAGCCGGGCCGCCTCGCGGGCGCGGGTGGCCACCTCGGCGACCTGCTGCTCGGCACCGTCACGGCCCTGGTCACTGTCCATCACACCAGCGTAGGAGACCGGATCACCCCTGGTGGACGAGCGGGCACCCCGAGCACTCGTGGGGAAATGCACTCGTGGGGAATGGTTGTTGGGTCTGGTGCCTGGTTCCGTCGGCAAACCCAACAACCATTCCCCACGAGCGGTACCGGACGGGTCAGCCCTCGGCGAGGCGGGCGGCAGCCGCCTCGGTGCCGCCCTCCTCGTAGCTGGCGCAGATGTCCTGGATCTCCTCGGTCTCGAAGCCGCTGTGCACGCCCCAGTAGTAGGCGATGAGCCCGATCCCGATCTCGACGAGGCTGCCCCACGGGAAGCCGAGCGGCGGGTTGTCCAGCGGTCCGTAGTAGCCGTAGTAGGACGCGGG
Organism: Segeticoccus sp.; assembly: GCA_035690725.1. Lineage (GTDB taxonomy): Bacteria > Actinomycetota > Actinomycetes > Actinomycetales > Dermatophilaceae > DASSKF01. The sequence goes on along the minus strand of DASSKF010000092.1, from coordinate 8,910 downwards.
CAGCGTCGCGAGCAGCAGGAAGATGAGCCACCAGCTGGCGTTCAGGTGCTGGCGTCCCTCGACGCCGGAGAGCCACCACATGATGCCGCAGAACGCGAGGATGACCACGGCGAAGACGACGAAGTAGGTCCAGAACGACCAGCCGCCCGCCCGCTGGGTGCCGCTGGAGGTGAGCACCCAGCCGCCGGCGTAGGCCACCCAGATCCACACCACGAGGAAGACCACGCCGAGGGCCACGGCCGGCGTCCGGGGGATCCAGCCGCGCTTCCACGCGTAGTACCAGACGAACAGCGGTAGGCCGATGAAGGTGGCCGTGATGACGTTGGCCAGCGTGGAGAAGCCGGCCCAGTAGACGATGAGCATCGCGGCGACCATGCTGATCGGCGACCACAGGCCGGCGAGCTTGAGCCGGAACGGTCGGGGCAGGTTCGGTGCCGTGCGCCGCATCACCGGCAGCCCGACGCCGCCCATGACGTAGGTCAGCACTGCGGCGGCGCTGATGAAGCCGACCAGCTGGTACCAGCTCGGGGCGGGCACGAAGAAGACGCAGCCGATGACCGCCGAGACGATCAGCGCGATCCACGGGATGCCGAACCGGTTGTTGGACTGGAAGACCGGCGGGATGTTGCGGTGCACCCCCAGGCCGTATGCCGTGCGCGCGCCGGTCCCGAGGTACACCCAGCCGGTGGCCAGCGGGGAGACCGCGGCGTCGATGAGGAGCAGCGAGCCGAGTGCCGCGAGAGCCGCGATGCCAGCGGCGTCGAGGGCGTGGAAGAACGGCCCGTCGGCCCAGTCGCTGCCCTGCAGCAGGTGCCACTGACCGGGGTTCAGCCCGGCGTCCTGCCAGTTGATCGCGCCGACGAACGCGACCTGGAGCAGCGTGTAGAGCACGACGGGGATGATGATGGAGCCCCATGTCGCCCGCGGGACGTTGCGCTGGGGGTCACGCACCTCGCCGCCGTAGTCGAGAGCCTGGCGGAAACCCAGCAACGAGAAGATGATTCCGGCGACCGCGATCGCGTGGAAGATCGGCTGCACACCGCGCGGCGTGAAGCCGCCGTAGGAGTGGAAGTTGCTCGCGTTGAGGATCGCGAACAGGAAGCAGAACGTCGCGGTGGGCAGCAGGATCTTCCACAGCGTCACCCACTTGTTCGACTCGGACAGCAGCTTGGCGCCATAGAAGTTGAGGACGAAGAAGAAGATCATCAGGACGACGCCGGCCAGGATCCCGGTCGGCCAGGTCAGCACGTCCACCCCCTCCTTCTTCTCGAGGAAGTGGGTCTGCGGGAAGGCGCCGCCGATGTAGGTGAGCACCGCCTCGGCCTCGATCGGCGGGATCGAGACGGCCGACAGCCAGTACGCCCAGCCGATGATCCAGCCCGCGAACGAGCCGTGGGTCAGGTAGGTGTAGCGCACGATCGCGCCGGACCGGGGCAGCATCGAGCCGAGCTCGGCGTAGGACAGGGCGATCAGGCCGATGAGGATGCCGGCGATGATCCACGCGAGCAGTGCCGCGGGACCGGCGAGCCCCGCCGCTGCCAGGACCGCGAACAGCCACCCGGAGCCGATCTGCGCGCTGACACCGAGCAGCAGCAGCTGGCTGAACGACATCGTCTGCTTGAGCCCCGCGTCGGCGGACTCGAACTTCCCGCGGCCCCTGGTCAGCTGTTCCGTCATCTCGCGCTCCGTCCGCCGCAGTGTGTCGTCCGTCGGCCGACGTTTCTACAAGTCGACCTCGCGCGCAAGGACCGACCCGGGTGAAATGGCGGTCGGCGGGGTCACAGGAGCACGAGGTCGTCCCGGTGGATGACCTCCCGCTCGTAGGCCGGCCCGAGCGCACGGGCCAGCTCTCGGGTGTTGCGCCCGAGCAGCTCGGGCAGCTCACCGGAGGTGTAGTTGACCAGCCCCCGGGCGATCGGGCGCCCGTCCGGGTCGCACACGTCCACCGGGTCGCCGTCGGCGAAACTTCCCTCCACACCGGTGATCCCGGCCGGCAGCAACGACGCCCGCCGCCCGAGCACCGCCGCGACGGCGCCGCCGTCCAGGACGAGCCGGCCGTGGGGCGTGGTGGCGTGGGCGAGCCAGAGCAGCCGCGAGGGGCGCCGGCGGCCGGTGGGCGCGAACACGGTGCCGACGTCGTCCCCCGACAGCGCCGCGCGCGCCTGCTCGGTGGAGGTCAGCACGGCGGGGATTCCTGCGGCGGTCGCGATGGCGGCTGCTTCCACCTTGGTGGCCATCCCGCCGGTCCCGACCCCCGAGCGGCTGCCGCGCACGACCACCCCCGAGAGGTCCTGCTGCCCCCGCACGAGCGGTATCCGGCGCACGCCCGCCCGGGTGGGCGGACCGTCATACAGGGCATCGATGTCCGACAGGAGCAGCAGCGCGTCCGCGCGCACGAGGTGGGCGACGAGCGCGGCCAGCCGGTCGTTGTCGCCGAACCGGATCTCGTGGGTGGCCACGGTGTCGTTCTCGTTGACGACCGGAAGAACCCCCAGCATCAGGAGCTTCTCGAGCGTCCGCCGGGCGTTGGCATAGTGCGAGCGGCGGGTGACGTCGTCGGCCGTGAGCAGCACCTGTCCCACCGGGACCCCGCACGTGCCGAACGCGCGGGTGTATGCCGCGAGCAGGCTTCCCTGCCCGACGCTCGCCGCGGCCTGCTGGGTCGCGAGGTCCCGCGGGCGGCGGGCCAGGCCGAGGGGGCCGATCCCCGCGGCGATCGCCCCCGAGGAGACCAGCACCAGCTCGCGCCCGTCCGAGCGGTGCCCGGCGAGCACCTGCACGAGGGAGTCCACCCGGTCGCGGTCCAGCCGGCCGTCCGGGGTGGTCAGCGAGCTCGAGCCGACCTTGACGACGACCCGTCGAGCTCGCGGCAGCGGCGTGCTGCGACGGCCGGAGGTCACCGGTCGTCGGTCCAGTGCCCGGCGCGCCGCTCGGCCGCCAGCTCCTCGCGTGCTGCGGTCTGGGCGTCCTTGCGCTCGTGGAACTCGGCCCGCTTCGCCCGGCGGGTGGGCCGGTGGTGCTCGTCGAGCCGGAGGTCGCTGCCGCGTGCCCCCAGCAGCTCGGCGCCGGTGGACATCGTGGGCTCCCAGTCGAAGACGACGGAGTCGTCCTCGGGACCGATGAGGACGGTGGAGCCCGCGACGGCCCCGGCCTTGAGCAGCTCCTCCTCGACACCGAGCCGGCCCAGCCGGTCGGCGAGGTAGCCGACCGCCTCGTCGTTGGCGAAGTCGGTCTGCCGGACCCAGCGGGTGGGTCGCTCGCCGACCACCCGGAACGCCTCGCCGTCGGGGGTCTGCTCGCGCACGACCGAGAACCCGGTGTCGTCGACCGCCTTGGGGCGCAGGACGACCCGGGCCGGCTCGGCCTCCTCGAGCTGGGAGCGTGCGACCTCCACGTGGCGAGCCAGCGCGAAGCTGAGCTCGCGCAGGCCCTCGTGCGAGACGGCGGAGACGACGTGGACCTCCAGGCCGCGGGCCTCCAGGTCGGGGGCGACCAGCTCGGCCAGCTCGCGGGCATCGGGCACGTCGGCCTTGTTGAGCACGACGATCCGGGTGCGGTCGGACAGCGGTGCCCCGCCGAGGGACTCGTCCGCGACGTACTGCGCGAGCTCGTGCTCGATGACGTCGAGGTCGCTGAGCGGGTCCCGTCCCGGCTCGAGCGTGGCGCAGTCGATGACGTGGACCAGCACCGAGCAGCGCTCGACGTGGCGCAGGAACTCCAGCCCGAGGCCCTTGCCCGTGCTCGCGCCGGGGATCAGGCCGGGGACGTCGGCGATGGTGAAGCGCACGTCGCCGGCGGTCACGACGCCGAGGTTGGGGACCAGCGTGGTGAAGGGGTAGTCGGCGATCTTCGGCCGTGCCGCGCTCAGCACCGACACCAGGCTGGACTTGCCGGCGGAGGGGTAGCCGATGAGCGCGACGTCGGCGAGCGTCTTGAGCTCTAGCACGACATCGAGGGCGTCCCCGGGCTCGCCGAGCAGCGCGAAGCCCGGTGCCTTGCGGCGCGGCGACGCCAGGGCCCTGTTGCCCAGGCCGCCACGGCCGCCGCGGGCGACGACGTAGGACGCACCCGGCCCGACGAGGTCGGCGAGCACCTGCCCGTCCGCGGACTTCACCACGGTGCCCTCGGGGACCGGCAGGACGAGCTCCTCGCCGTCGGCGCCGTTGCGGTCGTCACCGGCACCGGGCTTGCCGTTGGTGGCCCGGCGGTGCGGACCGTGGTGGTAGTCGAGCAGGGTGGTGAACTGCGGGTCCACCCGCACCACCACGTCGCCCCCGCGGCCACCGTTGCCGCCGTCGGGGCCACCGAGCGGCTTGAACTTCTCGCGGTGGACGGAGGCACAGCCGTGGCCGCCGTCTCCGGCCGAGACGTGCAGCAGCACGCGGTCGACGAAGCTGGCGGCCATGTCATCTCCTCCCCGCGGACCTCGCGAGATTCCCGCGCAGCTGGGGACGTTGCGTGGTCAGAGTCCCCAGGAGGGTCGCGAACTCCCGAGGTTCGCGTCCGGAATCAGGCCGAGGGGGCGGTGACGTCGCTCTCGGGAGCGACGATGCTGACCGTCTTGCGACCCCGCCGGGTGCCGAACTCGACGGCACCGGCGCTGAGCGCGAACAGCGTGTCGTCGCCACCGCGGCCGACGCCGTCGCCCGGGTGGAACTTGGTGCCGCGCTGACGGACGAGAATCTCGCCGGCGTTGACCAGCTGGCCGCCGAAGCGCTTGACGCCGAGCCGCTGCGCGGTCGAGTCGCGCCCGTTGCGGGACGAGGAAGCACCCTTCTTGTGTGCCATCTGCCTACCTGCCTGTTCTGGGTGTCGCGGGAGTCGGGTCCGAGGGTCGCCGGTCAGGCGTTGATCTCGGTGACCTTCACCTTGGTCTGGCGCTGGCGGTGCCCCTGGCGCTTGCGGTAACCGGTCTTGTTCTTGAACTTCATGATGGTGATCTTCGGGCCCTTGCCGGGACCGACCACCTCGGCCCTCACGCTGGCCTTGGCCAGCGTGTCGCCGTCGCTGGTCACCGTGGAGCCGTCGACGAGCAGCAGCGGCGTGAGGTCGATGCTGTCCCCGGCCGCGCCCTTCACCTGGTCGATGAAGAGGACATCGCCGACGGACACCTTCTCCTGCCGGCCTCCGGCACGGACGATCGCATACACGCTGAGCTCACTCTCGTAGGTCTGTTCGGGGGGTGGCCACTTCGGGACCGGGTCACAGACGCCGCCACCGAGTGAACCGGACGGGGTCGTCCGCAGGGAGGCAGGCGCGCGACACGGTGGGCGCACCGAGGGGCCAGCCTACCGGCCCGGTGCCAGCAGCACCAAACCAGCGGCGGTCAGTCCTCGGAGCCCGTCTCCTCGGCCACGGTGGCGCTCACCTCGCCGGGCGCCCCGGCGGGGGCGACGACCCGGGCCCGCTTGCGACGCCGGCGGGCGGCCGGCCCCGAGGATGCGGCCTGCTCGGCCCCCTCGCCGGCGCCGGTCGGGGCGGACGCCGCGTCCGCGGCGCGGTCGCCCGCCACGGGCTCGGTGTCCTCCGTGACGTCACCGGAGGTGGCGACCTGCACCGCGGCCGCGTGCGCGGCAGCGGCGATCTGGGCCGGGGTCGGCCCGCTCGGCGTGGCGCTGGAGGCGCCGCCGGAGCCGGAGCCCTTCTGCTGGCCCGACCCCTGCCGCGACCTGCCCTTCCGTCCCTTGGAGCGGCCGCCGTTGTCGCCGTTCTGCTTGTCGACCGGCTCGGCGTGGATGACGATGCCGCGCCCGCTGCAGTGCTCGCAGGTCTCCGAGAACACCTCGACGAGGCCGGTGCCCACCCGCTTGCGGGTCATCTGGACCAGGCCGAGGGACGTCACCTCGGCGACCTGGTGCTTGGTCCGGTCGCGCCCGAGGCACTCGACCAGCCGCCGGACGACGAGCTCGCGGTTGCTCTCGAGCACCATGTCGATGAAGTCGATGACGATGATGCCGCCGATGTCGCGCAGCCGGAGCTGGCGGACGATCTCCTCCGCCGCCTCGATGTTGTTCTTCGTGACCGTCTCCTCCAGGTTGCCCCCGGAGCCGACGAACTTGCCGGTGTTGACGTCGATGACCGTCATCGCCTCGGTCCGGTCAATGACCAGGGAGCCGCCCGAGGGCAGCCACACCTTGCGGTCCATCGCCTTGGCGAGCTGCTCGTCGATGCGGTGGTGGGAGAACACGTCCTCCTCTGCGGTCCAGTGGCTGAGCCGCTCAGCGAGGTCCGGCGCCACCGACCCGACGTAGTCGCTCACCTCGCGCCACGAGGAGTCACCGGAGACGACCAGCGACGAGAAGTCCTCGTTGAACACGTCCCGGATCACCCGGACGGTGAGGTCGGGCTCGCCGTGCAGGAGCGACGGCGCGTTGGCCGACTTCGCCTTCTTCTGGATGCCCTCCCAGGTGCGGGTGAGGCGATCCACGTCCGCGCGCAGCTCCTCCTCCGAGGCGCCCTCGGCGGCGGTCCGGACGATCACCCCCGCGTCGTCCGGGACGATCTCACGCAGGATCTTCTTCAGCCGGGCCCGCTCGGTGTCCGGCAGCTTGCGGGAGATGCCCGTCATCGCGTGGCCCGGCACGTAGACCAAGTAGCGCCCGGGCAGCGACACCTGTGAGGTGAGCCGCGCCCCCTTGTGGCCGATCGGGTCCTTCGTGGCCTGGACCAGGACGCTCTCACCGGACTTCAGCGCGTGCTCGATCCGCTTGGGCTGGTTGCTGTCGAGGCCGGCCGCGTCCCAGTTGACCTCGCCGGCGTACAGGACCGCGTTGCGACCCTTGCCGATGTCGATGAACGCCGCCTCCATCGAGGGCAGCACGTTCTGGACGCGACCGAGGTAGACGTTGCCGGCGATGCTCTGCGCGGTGCCGCTCTCGCGGGACACGTAGTGCTCGACGAGCACCCCGTCCTCGAGGACTCCGATCTGTGTGCGGTCGTCGCGGTGACGCACGACCATCGTGCGCTCGACGCTCTCGCGCCGGGCCAGGAACTCCGCCTCGGTGATGATCGTGCGGCGGCGGCCGGCCTCGCGCCCCTCCCGGCGGCGCTGCTTCTTCGCCTCCAGGCGCGTCGAGCCCTTGACCGACGCGACCTCGTCCCGGCTCTTGCGCCCCTCGCGGACCTTGGTGACAGTGCCCGGCGAGTCGTCGTCGCCGCCGGACCCGCCGCGGCGGCGCCGGCGCCGCCGTCGGCTGCTCGAGCTCGACCCCTCCTTGGCGGAGTCGTCGGCCGAGTCGCTGTCGTCGCTCTCGGTGTCCTCGCCGCTCGCCCCGCCCCCGGCCGTCGGAGCGTCCTTCGCGTCCGTGCCCTCCGGGGAGTCCTTGCTGCTGCTGTCCTTGCCGCTGTTGTCCTTGCTGCTGCCGTCCTTGCGCTTCCGGCGCGAGCGGGAGCTCTTGCCGCCCTCCCGGTCCCCTGCCTCGGACGCCTCGGACTTCCCGTCCTGCTGGTCCCCGGAGGAGTCCGACGACCCGGAGTCACCCTCGCCGTCGTCACCGCTGTCGTGCTCGCTGCCGGACCGGCTGCGGCTGCGCCGGCCACGGCCGCCGCGGCGGCCCCGGCGGCGGCTCCCCGAGTCGCCGTCCTGGCCGTCCCCGTCGTCGTCGGAGGCCGTCCCCCGGTCGGGTGCGTCCTCGTCGGACCGGTCGTCCGACCGGTCCTCCTCGGCGGCGCGGGGGCGCGAGGGCAACGTGGTGGTCTCCGGTGGCTGGAACAGCAGGCCGATCCCGGGGGCGGGACGGGCGGGCGCCGCCGCGCCGGAGCCGGCGTCCGCGGCAGCACGCTGGGTGGCCTGCTCCGCGGTCCCGGAGTCCCCCGTGTCGGAGCCGCTGGCCCCACCGGTGGATCCGCCGCCCGCCGGCTCGGAAGGGGAGGAAAACAGGTTGTCCTGGGCAGGCTCGTTGGCGTTGGATGCGTTCTCGTTGGATGCCATCTGGCTTCTCCGTCTGCTCGCGCCGGCGATCGCCACACCCGGGCGGTGCCCTCGCTCGCCGCGCGATGCGCGGTCACGGTCGTGCGCTCCTGCGTCGGCAGGCGCGACGGAAGTCGTCGTGCTACGCCGTGTCCGGCTCGCGCGTGGGCGCGTCACCGGGGCCGGCGCCGTCGACGTCCCGGTCGGCAGCCAGTGGGTCGGCCACCCTCGCGGTTGCGGACTCCAGTGGCCCCTGTGCCAGCCGGGTCGCCAAGGGTGGCGACGCTGGCGCGAGACCCACGACTTCGCGCAGCGCGGTGAGGACGTCGTCGGGGCGTACGGCGGGTGTGGTGTGCCGCACGACCATCTGCAGTATCGCACAGCCGGGCCGGTCTGCCGGGGACGCGTCGAGGGCCACCACCGCCCCGCGCACGTCGAACGTGCGGGGCCCGCGCTTCATCATCCGGGTCACCAGCACCTCCGTCCGGGCGAGCAGGGTCTCGACGGCGTGGGCCAGGTCGGCCTCCGCGACACCCGTGAACTCCAGCCGCCAGAGACTGGCCTCCAACCGGTCGGCCAGGGAGTCCGCCCCCGCCTCGACCACCTCCAGGACGTCCAGGCCCTGGGGCAGCGCGGCGTCGAGCGCCTGCCGCAGCCGAGCGACGTCCAGCCGCTCGATGACCGACAGCTCGAGGTACTCGGCCTCGCTCGCGGCGCCGGTGGGCGCGGCACCGGCATACGAGATCTTGGGGTGGGGGTGGAACCCGGCGGAGTAGGCCATCGGCACCCCGGCTCGTCGCAGGGCCCGCTCGAGCGCCCGCTGGAAGTCGCGGGTGGAGGAGAAGCGCAGCCGGCCGCGCCGGGCGTACCGCACCCGCAGCTTCTGCACGGCCGGCTCCGGTGCCGGGCCCTCGGGGACGCGTCTGGCCATGCCGGTCAGGCTAACGAGCCGTCACTCGATGCTGTTCTGGCCCGAGCCTGCGAAAGTTTTTACCGTCGCT
>DASSKF010000091.1:0-16364 GCA_035690725.1 Segeticoccus sp. | reverse complement strand
CCGGGCAGCGGCCTGTCGGAGGGCCGGGTCTTCGACGAACGGGGCCGCAGCATCGCCCTGTGCAGCCAGCGGCTGCGGTTCATCCCGGGCACGCCGGCGGCCCTGGGACGTCCCGGGCGGGACGCACCAGCGGTCCCGCTGCGCGAGGTGGGCACCGTGGAACAGCTGCACGGCGGGATCATGCTGTGTGCCACCGAGGTCGCCGGCCACGACGCGGTGCGGCCCGAGGAGGGCGGCCTGCGCACCTCCGCGGTCCACATCACGTATGTCCGCCCCGGGCCCCTCGAGGGCGAGGTCACCTTCGCGGCCCGCACGGTCCACCGCGGCCGCAGCCTGGCCGTCGCCCAGGTGGTCAGCCGCAACCCCGCGGGCAAGATCTGCAGCTATGCGACGGTCACCTCGCACGCTCCCTGACCGCGCTCGCTGCTGCTCGGCCTGCTCAGGAGACAGGCGGCAGGTGGCGGCGTCGCGGCTCGTGGTGGCGCGAGTGCTCGTCGAATCGGCTCAGGGTCGCTCGGGCCTGTGGCGGCACGACCGAGCCGTGCGGGTCGCCACCGGTGAACTCGGCCACGGCATCGAGGTCGCGGAAACACATGGCAGTCAAGAACTCCCGCTCTGCCTGGGCTTCGGAGCCCAGCCTGGTCCACATCTCGAACCGCTCCAGTCCGCCCAGACCACGCCGGACGATGCCGGGGGCGACGTCCGTGTCGAGAACCCGGTCATACGCAGCTGCTTCCTCCGGGTTCATCGACGCAAAACTAGACTCGGGACACGTGGCCCTCAACCGACTTTCGCCGCGCGGTGGGATGCCGGTGGGCCGAGAGCGACGCGGCGGCGTTCAGCCGAGCCGGTCGGCCAGCTCCCCGAGCTCGTGGACCACGTGCGTGGCGCCCCGGAAGTACTCGGGGTATGCCGTGTGCTCACGGTCCAGCCACGCCGTCTGCATGCCGGCGCGGCCGGCTCCGTCGATGTCCCACGGGTGCACCGCGACCAGCACCATGTCGCGCAGCTCCACGTCGAGGGTGCGGGCGGCATACCCGTAGGCGGCGTGCGAGGGCTTCCACAGCTCGGCGTCCTCGACCGACATGAGGCGCTCGAACCGGTCCCGCAGCCCGGCACCGGACAGCAGCCCGTCGGCGACCCGGGTGGACCCGTTGCTGAGGGTGACCAACCGCAGTCCGGCGTCGTGCAACCGGCGCACCCCCTCGGGGACGTCGGGGTGCACCCGCAGCGCGGCGAACCCGTCCAGCACGTGCTGGATCGCCTCGTCCGTGCCACGGTTGAGCTCCCGGCCGGCCAGGAGCTGGCGCAGGGCACCACGGGCCAGGGTCGCGAAGTCCTCCCGCGTCCCGGCAGCGGTCAGGGCGAATCCGTCGCGCAGCACCGTGCCGAACCAGACGGTGGCGAGCTCGGCCGGTGCCCCCACGTGGATGAACCGCTCGGCCATCGGCCTCATGTCGGACAGCGTCTCGTTCACGTCGAACACGACCACGGACGGTCTGCTCATGTCGGTCTCCTCTTCTCGGGGGGCTCCTGCAGCCAGCGGAGCACCGCGTCGGTGTCGGCGCCCACTCCGGGCGGTGGCGTCGGCTGCGCCGTCCGGTAGTGCTGCCAGGCGACGGGGTGGCGGAACTGGGGCGTCCAGCCCTCCCCCACGCCGACGGTCGGGTCGAGGCCGAGGCTGTGGGCGAGCTGGGCCGCCTCCGGGATCGTGTTCACCCTGCCCGCCGGCACCTGCGCCTCGCGCAGCCGGTCGACCCACGTGTCGGCGGGCTCTGCGGACAGCCGGCGCTCCAGCTCGGCGACGAGCTGGCCGCGGTGGTGGACACGCTCGGCGTTCGAGGCGAACTCCGGCCGCCCGGCGAGCTGGGGGGCGCCGAGCACCTCCGCGAACCGCGCGAACTGGCCGTCGTTGCCGCAGGCGACGGCGATCAGCCCGTCCCGGCAGTGCAGCGTCTCGTAAGGGGCGATGCTCGGGTGCTGGTTGCCCATCGGCCGGCCGGGCCGGCCCGTCTCCAGGCTCGCCTGCCCCTGGTTGACGAGGCCTGCGAGCAGGCTGGTCAGCAGGGTCACCTCGAGGTGGTCGCCCCGCCCTGTCCGCTCACGGGCCAGCAGGCCGGCGAGGATGCCGGTGACGGCGTCCTTGCCGGTGAGCACGTCCACCAGCGCGACCCCCACCTTGAGCGGGTCACCGTCCGGCTCCCCGGTGATGCTCATCAGGCCGCCGACCGCCTGGACGATGAAGTCGTAGCCGAGCAGCTCGCGCCCCGCGCCGCTGCCGAAGCCGCTGATCGAGCAGTAGAGCACCCGGGGGTTGACCTCGCTGACGCGCTCGTAACCGAGCCCGAGGCCCTCCATGGTGCCGGGGCGGAAGTTCTCGATCACCACGTCGGCGCGGGAGGCGATCTCGAAGGCGGTGGCGCGGTCCTCCTCCGTCGACAGGTCCAGCGCGATCGACTGCTTGCCGCGGTTGACGCCCTCGAAGTAGGTCGCGCCGTGGGCGGAGAAGGGCGGGCCCCACTGCCGGGTGTCATCACCGGTTCCCGGCCGCTCGACCTTGACCACCCGAGCTCCGAGGTCGCCGAGGGTCATGGTGGCCAGCGGTCCGGCCAGCACGCGGCTGAAGTCGGCCACCACGACACCGTCGAGGGGCGTTCCGAGCGATCCCGGCTCGAGGGGCACGTGCTCTCCTTCCGTCCGCCGGACCCCCGAGGACCCGGCCGTCTGCAGGGTGTCGGGTCAGTGGGTCGCCCGGGCCGCACACAGGATCGCGGCCACCGACCGGTCCACGTCGTCCTCGGTGGTGGAGTAGTTGGAGACGGACACCCGCATCAGCCGGCGGCCGTGCCAGGTGGTGGCGCCGAGCCAGCAGGTGCCGTCCTGCTGGACCGCCTCGACGACCCGGTCGGCGCGCGCGTCGTCACCGAAGCCGACGAGGACCTGGTTGAGGACGACGTCGTTGAGGATCTCCGCGCCCCCTGCCTCGAGGCCCGCGGCCATCCGGCGCGCCAGGCGGCAGCACCGGTCGACGAGATCGGCGACCCCGTCCCGGCCCAGCTCCCGGAGGGCCGCCCAGACGGCGAAACCGCGTCCCCGGCGGGACGACTCGAGGGTCAGGTCGCCCAGCCGCGGGACCGGTCCGCCGGACCCGGTGAGGTAGGCGGCCGAGTAGGACACCGCCGTGGCCTGCACCAGCGGACGGGAGCAGATCGCGAATGCGCTGTCGTAGGGGACGTTCAGCCACTTGTGCCCGTCGCACCCCCAGGAGTCGGCCAGTTCGACACCGTCGAGGAGGTGCGCGGTGGCGGGGTTGGCCGCCGCCCAGAGGCCGAACGCGCCGTCGACGTGCACCCAGGCCCCGTGGCGATGGGCTGCGCCGACGCCGGCGCGCAGGTCGTCGCAGGCGCCGGTGTTGACGTTGCCGACCTGCAGGCACACGATCGTCGGCTGGTCCGGGCGCCTCGCCAGCACGCGGACGAGGTCGTCGACGTCTGTCTCCCCGTTGGGACCGGTCCGCACCGGCTGCAGCGACGACGTCCCGAGCCCGAGCAGCTTCAGCGACCGGTCGATGGTGGCGTGCCGCTCCTCGCTCGCCACGACACGCACCCGCGGGCCGCCGGTCAGGCCGTCGCGCTCGACGTCCCAGCCCCGCTCGGCGAGGACGTGGTGCCGGCCGGCCGCCAGCCCGACCGTGTTCGCCCCCTGCGCGCCGGTGACGAAGCCGACCGACGCGGTCTGCGGGATGCCGAGCAGCTCCTTGATCCAGTGCCCCGCGGCCTCCTCCGCGCCGGCTGCGGCCGGCGACAGGACCGGGGTGAACGGGCACTGGTCCCACCCGGTCGCGAGCAGGTCGGCCGCCGAGGCGGCCGGCAGTGCGCCCCCGTTGACGAACCCGAAGAAGCGCGGTCCGGCGCTGGCCATCAGCCCCGGTTCAGCCGCCGCGAGCAGCTCGCCGAGCACCTGCTCCGGCGGGACGGGATGCTCCGGCAGCGGGCCGCCGAACGCGGCGATCGCGTCGTCGAGGCCGGCATCGGGCCGGACCGGACGCTCGGCCAGTCCCTCCCGGAAGTCCGCGGCTGCGACCGCCGCGCGGGTGAACAGGGCGTGCAGCGTGCTGTCCTCGGTCACGTTCGGAACCTACGGCACCGTCCTCGGGCGGACCAGCAGGGCCTCGCGACGCGACGACGACGGCGTACGCCCGCCCTGCTGCAGGGCTTCGGCGGTCGCTGCTCACCCTGCTGGTCTACGTCGTGGTCGCCGCCGCGGTCTCGCTGTGGCTCACCCGCCGGCGCGACGTGGCGTAGCGTCGGAGCCGTGTCGGACGAGCTGCCCCGCGACCCCGGACCCGCCACCGCGGACTCCTCGGACTGGACCTGGGTGCTCACGAGACCCTGTCCCGACTGCGGCTTCGACGCCTCCCGCCTCCGTCCCCCGGAGGTGCCCGGCATCCTCCGGGACGCGGAGCCGCGCTTCGGTGCGGTGCTCGAGCGGCCGGACGTGCGGGAGCGTCCGTCCGCCGGCACCTGGTCTCCGCTGGAGTACTGCTGCCACGTCCGCGACGTCTGCACGGTGATGACCGGTCGGCTCGAGCAGATCCTCGCCGGCGGCGGCGCGCTCGTGCGGTTCGCCGACTGGGACCAGGACGAGGCGGAGCGGGCCCGGCAGTACTGGCGCGCCGAGCCCGAGCAGGTCGGCCCGCAGCTGGCCGCCAGGTTGGACCGCGCGGCGGACCGCTACGCGGTCCCCACCGGCGGGCAGTGGGCGTGGCCGGCCCTGCGCAGCAACGGGTCCCGGTTCACTGCCGAGACCCTCGCCCAGTACTTCCTCCACGAGGTCACCCACCACCTGTGGGACGTGCGCGGCTGAACGCTGCCGCGCCAACCCGTGACATCTGTCACGGGTCTTCTGGTGTCGAGCGGGTGTCAACTGAGGCGCCGGCGCCCAGAACGAACGCCGGCGCCATCACATCCTTCTTGGAGGTTCAGTGTCCCGTCTTCACCGCACGGCTTTCGCGCTCACCGGCGCGGCCGCCCTCGTCGCCGCCACGGCCGGAGCCGCCGTCTCCGCCCCACCGGGTGCCCACACCCTCCCCGGCAGCGTGCCGGCGTGGGCCTCGGCCCACAACCGGGTCGGCTCCGCACCGTCGGGCCAGTCCGTCACCTTCCGCGTCTACCTCGACAACCGCGGCGGCAGTGCGGCGGCGGACTACGCCCGGGCCGTCTCCACCCCGGGCAACGCCCACTACGGCACGTTCCTCACCCCGGCCCAGTACCGCGCCCGCTTCTCCCCGAGCCGCGCATCGGCACGGGCGGTCTCCTCCTGGCTGAGGGGACAGGGCTTCACCGTCACCGGCGGGCCGGCGAACCGCAAGTACGTCCAGGCGACGGGCACGCTCGCGCAGGCGGGCACGACGTTCGGCACCTCGTTCGCGCGGTACCGCACCCACGGGCAGACCGTCCGCTCCAACACCACCCCGCTGCAGGTGCCGTCGCAGCTGTCCCAGATCCAGGCCGTCGTCGGCCTGGACGAGTCGCAGACGCTGGTGCACCCGAACAAGCCGTCTCCACCTCCTCCGGTGTTCAGGAACGCCGGCCCCTGCTCGGCTTTCTGGGGCGAGAAGACCGTCCACAACACGTCCACGCCCGACGGCACCGCCCTTCCGGACCGCCCCAGCGCCTTCGCCCCCTGCGGGTATGCCGGCGCACAGCTGCAGGGCCTGTACGGCATGGCCGGCGCGATCAGCGGGGGCACCGACGGCAGCGGAGTCACCGTGGGCATCATCGACGCCTACGCCTCCCCCACCATCGAGAAGGACGCGAACACCTACTTCGGCCGGCACGGCATACCGCAGTTCACCGGCGGGCAGTTCCGCCAGTACGTCGCGCCGGGCACCTACCAGCACCCCGAGAACCCGCGCCACGACCCCGGGGGCTGGGCCGGTGAGGAGACGCTCGACGTCGAGGCGGTCCACACGATGGCGCCGGGTGCCGACATCGCCTACATCGGCGCGCCCAACAACTACCGGGACATGGACGCCATCATGAACCGGGTCGTCGACAAGCACCTCGCCGACATCGTCAGCAACTCCTACGGGTATGCCGGCGAGGCGCTCCCGCCCGGATACATCAAGCCGCAGGTCGACACCCAGATCCAGGCGGCCGCGGAGGGCATCTCGCTGTTCTTCTCCTCCGGCGACAGCGGGGACGAGACCGGCGGAGTGGCCGGCGCCACCCCGACCCCGGACTGGCCGGCCTCGAGCCCGTGGGTGACCGCCGTCGGCGGCACCTCGGCCGGAGTCGCGAAGGACGACAGCCGTGTCTTCGAGGTGGGTTGGGAGACCAGCCGCAGCTCGCTGGAGGACGGCCCGAGCTGGGGCGAGCCAGCCTACCTCTACGGCAGCGGAGGTGGTACGTCCCGCCTGTTCGCCCAGCCGAGCTACCAGGCCGGCGTCGTGCCGGGAGCGATCGCGACCAAGCACGGTGCCCAGCCCATGCGGGTGGTGCCGGACGTCGCCGCACTCGGTGACCCGAACACCGGCATGCTGGTCGGGGAGACCCAGCGCTTCCCGGACGGCCACGACGCGTACTCGGAGTACCGGATCGGCGGGACGTCGCTGGCGTCGCCCCTCTACGCCGGCATGTTCGCGCTCGCGATGCAGCAGGCCGGGCACCCCTTCGGCCTGGCCAACCCGACGCTCTACGCGGCGAGGGCGGCGAGCATCGACATCACCAAGGCAGCCCTGGACGACTACCCAGGTGACGTTCGGTCCGACTTCGTGAACGGTGTGAACGGCGACGACGGATACGTCTACTCGGCGCGGTGGTTCGACGACGACGAGTCGCTCACCATCCATGTGCGTCCCGGCTACGACGACGTCACCGGCATCGGTGTGCCGGACGGGCAGTCCTGGCTGGACGCGGTGTCCGGCCGGTAGGAGAGAACGCTGAGCCGCTGACGGTCCCCGACCTGCCTTCCCGGCAGGCCGGGGGCCGTCCGCGTGCCGGTCACCGGCCGCCATCGGTCCAGCTCCTGGGACGGCAGGCCGCGAACCGGGAACACACGGTCGGCCGCAGCCGTTGGGCCTCACACGTGCAACCGACACCGAGGAGCGACGTGCGGACGAAACTGGGAGCGGCTGCGTGCTTGGCGGCCGCGGCGCTGGTCGTCACCGGCTGCAGCGGCGGCAACACCCCGAGCGCGGGCGAGAGCGGGTCCGCCGGCGCGAGCGCCGGGCAGCCGAGCGCCGGCAGCAGCCAGGCGGGCGGCGCGGCCGACGGCCAGCAGGGCAAGGGAAAGGCCGGCAGCTCGCCGACGATGCCCCAGCCGGACCTGAAGGACGTCCCCAAGGTCGTGGCCACGGTGAACGGCACCACCATCTCCAAGGGGCAGTTCTCGCGGGTCTACCGCTCCCAGTTCCAGCAGATCGCCATGCAGGCGCAGATGTCGGGGCAGAAGCTGGACCAGGACCGGCTCAAGAAGCAGGTGGCGGAGAACCTCGTGGGCTCCACCCTGCTGACCCAGGAGGCCCAGAAGCGCTCCTACGAGCCGTCGCGGGGAGCCGTCGACCGGACGCTGACCGAGCTGGCGCAGCAGAACGGGCTGAAGTCCCGCAAGCAGCTGATGGACGCCCTCACCAAGCAGGGCCGCAAGAAGGCCGAGATCAGGTCGCTGGCGAAGGAGCAGGCCGAGGTCGACCACCTCATCGCGCAGAGGTCCGGCGGCTTCGAGCCGAGCAACCAGGAGCTCAAGCAGGCCTACCAGCAGCTGAAGGGCCAGGCACAGGGCTCGAAGACGCCGTCGTTCCAGAAGGTGCGGCCCCAGCTGCAGCAGCAGGTCCGCGCGCAGAAGAAGGGCGAGGCGGCCCAGCAGGTGGCCCAGCAGCTGCGCAAGCACGCCAAGGTCACCATCAACCTGTGACCGCGACCGGCTGCTGGGGCTCGCCGGGCGTCAGCAGCCGGTGGGCAGCCCTCAGCAGCCGGGTGGGCGGCTCTCAGCGACCGGCGGGCGGCCCGTGCGCTCCGCGCCCAGCGTGTCGAACAGCAGGTTGAGCCCCTCACCCATCGTGGGGTGGGTCAGCACGGCTTCGCGCAGGGCTTGGTAGGGCAGCCCGGCCAGCATCGCCACCTGCACGGTGGAGATCACCTCGCCGCTGCCGTGGCCGAGCAGGGCTGCGCCGAGGATCTGGTCGCTGCCGGCGTCGACGACCGCCTTCCACGTCCCGGTGCTCTCGTGCAGGGTCTTGGCGCGCGGGATCGCCGAGACCGGGATGCGCGCGACCCGCACCTCGTGCCCGTCCTCGCGGGCCTGCGCCTCGGTCATGCCGACGCGCGCCAGCTCGGGGGTGGTGAAGACGGTGTAGGGCACGATGCGCCCGGCGGTGGACGCGTCCTGCCCGGTCAGGTTGGCCCGCAGCACCCGGAAGTCGTTCCACGAGGCGTGGGTGAACTGCGGGCTCCCCGCCACGTCGCCGGCCGCCCAGACGTGCTCGGCGCTCGTGCGCAGGTGGTCGTCGACCTCGACGAAGCCCCGGCCGGTCAGGCGCACGCCCGCCGACTCGAGCCCGAGGCCGGCCGTGACCGGCGCGCGGCCGGTGGCGACCAGCAGTTCGTCTCCCTCGAGCACCGTGCCGTCCTCGAGGGTGAGGGTGACCTCCATGGTCCGGCTGGCGCTGCACGGACGACGCCCGTGTGCCCGTGTGCAGCTCCACTCCCTGCCCGGTGAGGATCTCGGCGACCTCGCCGGCGATGTCGGCGTCCTCGTTCGGGAGCAGCTGCGACGGGCCCTGCACGAGCACGACCTTGCTGCCGAACAGCGCGAACATCGAGGCGAACTCGCACCCGACGTAGCCGCCGCCGAGGATGACCAGCGTCTCCGGCAGCCGGTCCAGCCGCAGGATCGTCTCGGAGGTCCAGACCTGCGACTCCGCGGCACCGGGCAGGTCGGGCAGCGCCGGAGTGGTGCCGGTGTTGACCACCACCTCCCTGCCGCGCAGCACGCGCGTGCCCCCGTCGTCCGTGACGACCTCCACCGTCCGGGGCCCGACGAACCGCGCGGTCCCCATGACGAAGGCCATCCCGGAGTCGGTGAACATCGTCCGGTGCGCGTCCACCATCGCGCCGACGACGGACTCCTTGTGCTGCCGGAGGGCGTCCAGCGACACCGACGGCGCGCCGTCCACGTCGACGCCCATGACGTCGGCGTGCCGCACGGCCTCGAGCGTTCTCGCCGCCCCGACCAGGGACTTGGTCGGGATGCAGGCGACGTTGATGCAGGTCCCGCCGATCTTGTCCCGTTCGACCATCGCCACCGACCAGCCGGCCCGGGCCCGGTCCATCGCCAGGGACTTGCCGGCCTTGCCGCCACCGACGACCAGCAGGTCCACCTCGTCCGGTTCGCGCCCCACCATCAGAAGTCTTGGGAGTGTCCGGTGGAGGTGCCCCCGGCGCGCACGAGGTGCACCCGCCGGCTGAGCCGGATCATCGGGCGGACCAGCAGCTGCGCGCTGCCCACGACGAACAGCCAGGTGCCCGCGGTCGCGGTGGACTCCCGGAAGAACAGGAAACTGCCGATCAGAAACCACACGCCGATCAGCACGTCGTTGGCGATCGAGAGGACCTCGTAGCGCTGCCGGAGGACGAGTTCGTCGTGGCCGACTACGATGTCGAGGTCCGGGTCGTCGCTGCTTCGGCTCATTCCGCCAGCGTAGAAGGTGTCCGTCCGTCCCGTCGGGGGGGGCCGCCGGGACGGTGGC
Organism: Segeticoccus sp.; assembly: GCA_035690725.1. Classification (GTDB taxonomy): domain Bacteria; phylum Actinomycetota; class Actinomycetes; order Actinomycetales; family Dermatophilaceae; genus DASSKF01. The sequence goes on along the minus strand of DASSKF010000091.1, from coordinate 6,613 downwards.
CCATCCGCCGGGCGCGCCGGCTCCGAAGCACTGGGCGACCCCAGCCACCGACGGGAGGACGATGGTGCACCGAGCCCCGGGCTCCAACGAGCCACGAGCCAGCGTGGCGGTCGTCGGCAGCGGCATCGCCGGGCTCAGCGCGGCCCACCGCCTGGCCCGGCACGCGCACGTCACGCTGTTCGAGGCGGACCAACGGCTCGGCGGCCACGCCGACACCCACCTGGTGACCGACGCCGGCCGCCGCATCGCGGTCGACACCGGGTTCATCGTGCACAACGACCGCACCTACCCCACCCTGTGCCGCCTGTTCGAGGAGCTCGCGGTGCCCACGCAGGAGACCGACATGAGCATGTCGGTGCGCGCGGACGAGGTGGGGCTGGAGTATGCCGGGGCGCGCGGCATACGCGGCCTGTTCCCCTCGGCTGCCCACCTGGGCCGGCCGCGGTACCTGCGCATGCTGGGAGAGGTCCGCCGCTTCCACCGGCGAGCACGGGCGCTGCTCGCCGACGCGGCCGGGGCCGGCGAGCCGGACACGACGCTGCGCGAGTTCGTGGACGACGGCGGCTTCACGCCCTTCTTCGGCGACCACTTCCTGCGGCCGCTGGTCTCCGCGGTCTGGTCCTGCGAGCCCGGGTCGGCGCTGGACTACCCCGCGCGCTACCTGTTCGAGTTCCTCGACCACCACGGGATGCTCACGGTCTTCGGGTCGCCGACGTGGCGCACAGTCGTCGGCGGCTCGGCCCGCTACGTCGAGCGGGTCGCGGCCGGCCTGGATAGGGTGCACACCGGACGCCGCGTGGTCTCCGTGCGCGAGCTCGCCGACCACGTCACCGTGGCGGACGACCACGGCGGGCGGGCGGACGTCGACGCCGTGGTGGTCGCCACCCACCCGCACCAGGCGCTGCGGGTGCTCGACGTGCCGAGCCCGCTGCAGCGACGCGTGCTCGGGTCGATCGCCTACACGCCGAACGTCGCCCAGCTGCACACCGACTCCTCGGTGCTGCCACGCCGCACGGCCGCCCGGGCGTCGTGGAACTACTGGTGCCGCCCCGACCGGGCCGAAGGTGACCCGGCCCTGGTGACCTACGACCTGTCCCGGCTGCACCGCCTGCCGGCGAGCGACCGCCGCTTCCTGGTCACGCTGGGGGCCGAGGACGTGGTGGACCAGCGCACGGTGCTGGACACGATGGAGTACGAGCACCCGCTCTACACGCCGGACTCCGTTGCCGCCCAGCGGCTGCTGCCGCAGCTGAACACGCCGCGGGTGGCGTTCGCCGGGGCGTACCACGGCTGGGGGTTCCACGAGGACGGTGCCCGCTCGGGCGTCGAGGCGGCCGAGCACCTCCTCGCGCACTGGCGCGCCCAGCCCGTCACGGCTGCCGCCCCCTGCGGCGCGAGCAGGCGGTGACGTCCTCGTGAGCCGGATCCCCGGTGCCCGGCTGTGCCGCACGACGATCCGCCACGCGCGGACCGCGCCGGTGCGCCACGCCTTCGCCCACCACAGCTACAGCTGGCTGGTGGACCTGGACCGGCTCCCGCGCCTGGGCCTGCTCGGTCCGCTCGCGCGGTTCGAGTCCCGGGACCACCTGGGCGACCCCGCACGGCCTCTGCGGCACAACGTCGATGCGCTCCTGCGGCGGCACGGGATCGAGCTGCACGGGGGCCGGGTCCTGATGCTGACCAGCGCGCGCGTCCTCGGCTACGTGTTCAACCCGATCACGGTCTACTGGTGCCACGCCCGGGACGGGGACCTGGCCTGCGCGGTGGTCGAGGTCCACAACACCTACGGCGACCGGCACGCCTACGTCGTCCGTCCCGACGAGCACGGGCACGCGAACGCCGAGAAGGCGCTCTACGTCAGCCCGTTCAACGACGTCGAGGGCAGCTACGAGCTGGCCTTGCCCGTGCCGACCGACCGGGTCCACCTCGGCGTCGTACTGCACCGTGCCGGCCAGCCGCCCTTCGCCGCGTCCCTCGTCGGCGACTGCCGTCCGGCCACGACCGGACGGCTCCTTCGGCTCGCCCTGCGCCGACCGCTGGAGCCCCTTGCCGTCACCGCCAGGATCCGCTGGCACGGCATCCGGCTGTGGCTGCGCGGGCTGCCCGTCCGACCCCGCCCCGCCCACCACCAGGAGGCGCTCCGTTGAGCACCGCCACCGCCCCCACTCCCCCGCCGGTCGACCTGTTCCGCTGGCCCGACCTGCGCCCCGTGCGGGGCGCCGCCTCGTTGCTGCGGACCGTGGTCGCGCGCCGGCTGTTCGAGTATGCCGCGGCGCGCGTGGACGTCCGGGTCGCCCGCCCGGACGGCTCGGTGACCGGCCCGCAGGGCGATGCGGCGCCGCTGATGCGGTTGCACCGCCCGGAGCAGCTGTTCGCGCGGGTGGGGCGCAGCGGCCTCATCGGCTTCGGCGAGTCCTACATGGCCGGGGACTGGGACGCACCGGACCTCGCGGGACTGCTGACGCGGTTCGCCGCCCAGCTGCCCACGCTGGTGCCCGAGCCGTGGCAGCGGCTGCGTCGGGTCGCCATACCGGCTCGTCCGAGCTCCGAGCGAAACACGCCGGCGAACGCGCGCAACCACATCGGGCAGCACTACGACCTGTCCAACGAGCTGTTCGCGCTGTTCCTGGACGAGACGATGAGCTACTCCGGCGCCCTCTTCGAGGAGGACACCACGGCCGACGGCGTGCCGGGCGCCACCGCGACGGTCAGCCGCCCGGTGGCGCCACCGAGCTGGTCCCAGCTGGCTGCCGCGCAGCGCCGGAAGACGGACCGGCTGCTCGACCTTGCCGGCGTCGACCGGGAGACGCGGCTGCTCGAGATCGGCTCCGGCTGGGGCGAGCTCGCGATCCGCGCCGCCGAGCGCGGCGCGTCGGTGCTCACCGTGACGCTGTCCGAGCAGCAGCAGGCGCTCACCCGCGAGCGGGTCGCGGCCGCGGGCCAGGGTGACCGGGTCCGGGTCGAGCTGCGCGACTACCGCGACGTCCGGGGCGAGTTCGACGCCATCGTGTCGGTCGAGATGATCGAGGCGGTCGGCCACCAGTACTGGCGCACCTACTTCGAGGCGCTCGACCGGCTGCTGGCCCCCGGCGGCCGGGTGGCCCTGCAGGCGATCACCATGCCGCACGACCGGATGCTCGCCACGCGCAACACCTACACGTGGGTGCACAAGTACATCTTCCCCGGCGGGTTCCTGCCCTCCACGGAGGCGATCCGCGAGAGCGCCGGCCGGCACACCGCCCTGCGGGTGGTCGACCGGCGCCGGCTCGGCGGCCACTACGCCGAGACGCTGCGGCTGTGGGACGAGCGCTTCACCGGGCGGCGCGAGGAGGTCGCCGCGCTCGGCTTCGACGAGGTGTTCCGGCGGATGTGGCACTTCTACCTGGAGTACTCGCGGGCCGGCTTCGCCTCGGGCTACCTCGACGTCCAGCAGGTCCTGCTCGAGCGGGACGGTGACCGGTGATCGGCGTGGCACCGCGGGTCGCCGCGGCGCTGACGCCCCTGCTCGGCGGCCCGGTGCCGGTGCGGCTCCGCGCATGGGACGGCAGCGAGGCGGGCCCCGGCGATGCCCCGCAGGTGCACCTGCGCTCCCCGCGCGCCCTGCGCCGGTTGCTCTGGCATCCGGGCGAGCTCGGCGCCGCACAGGCGTACGTGACCGGTGAGCTGGACGTCGGCGGCGACCTCGCGGACGCGCTCGCGCACGTGCGTCATGAGATGGCCACGCGCCGGCTGCGCCCACCCCTGCGCAACCCCGCGGCCGTGCGTGACCTGCTCGCACTCGCCAAGGACGTCGGCGCGCTCGGGCGCCGGCCCCCACCACCAGCGACGCAGGCGGCGCTGCGGGGCCGGCTGCACAGTCTGCGGCGCGACCGGCAGGCGATCAGCCACCACTACGACCAGTCCACGCGGCTGTTCGAGCTGCTCCTCGATCCGAGCATGGCCTACTCGTGCGGCTACTGGGCCGACGGCGGCGACAGCGCGGACACCGGACCGCACGCCGCTGGGTCCGGACTGGCCGGGGCCCAGCGGGCCAAGCTGGACCTGGTCTGCCGCAAGCTCGGGATCGGGCCGGGCAGCCGGCTGCTCGACGTCGGATGCGGCTGGGGCTCGTTGAGCCTGCATGCCGCAGAGCATGTCGGCGCCCACGTCACCGGGGTGACCATCGCCGAGGAGCAGCGCCGGTTCGTGCAACACCGGGTCGACGAGCGTGGGCTGTCCGACCGGGTCGAGGTCCGGCTGCAGGACTACCGCGACGTCACGGGCGGCCCGTTCGACGCGGTGGCGTCCCTGGAGATGGGCGAGCACGTCGGGGAACGCAACTACCTCGCCTACGTGCGTGCCCTGCACGACAACGTGCGTCCGGGCGGGCGAGTCCTGGTGCAGCAGATGTCCCGCCGGGGCCGGCACCCCGGCGGCGGCCCCTTCATCGAGGCGTTCATCGCCCCGGACATGCACATGCGACCGGTGGGCCGGACCGTCGACCTCATCGAGCGCGGGGGCCTGGAGGTCTCCGGGGTGGTGGCGATGGGCCCGCACTACGTGCGCACGATCCGCGCGTGGGAGGACAACCTCGCCGCCCGGTGGCAGGAGGTCGTCACCCTCGTCGGTGAGGAGTCGGCCCGGGTCTGGCGGCTGTACCTGGCAGGCGGGCGGCTGGCCTTCGCCGAGGGCCGGATGGACGTGCACCAGGTCCTCGCGCAGCGGCGTGGCTGACCACGTGGTCGCGAATCTGGCCGTGGTGATCGGCGGCTCGCTCCTCGTCGTCGCGCTCGTCATGGCGGTCGCCGTGGTCGGTGGCCGCCGGTCGGGCCGGGTCAGCGGGGTCGACGCCGCCTGGGGACTCGGCTTCGTCCTGGTCGCCGCGTGGTCGGCACTGGCCGGCGACGGGGACCTCGTCCGGAGGCTGCTGCTGCTCGTCCTCGTCGCGACGTGGGGACTGCGGCTGACCGGACACGTGTGGCGCCGCAACCGGGGCGCCGGCGAGGACCCGCGGTATGCCGAGCTGCTCGCCGACGCGCCCGGTGGCCGGTTCGCCGCGGCGCTGCGTCGCGTCTACCTGCCCCAGGGCCTGGCGATCTGGTTCGTTTCCCTGCCGGTCCAGGTCAGCGCCGCGGTCGGGCCCGGCAGCCGGCTCGTGCTCGCGCTCGGCGTCCTCGTCTGGGCGGTGGGCTTCGCGTTCGAGACGGTCGGTGACGCGCAGCTGCGCGCGTTCAAGGCCGATCCGCGCAACCGCGGCCGCGTCATGGACCGGGGCGTGTGGGGGTGGAGCCGGCACCCCAACTACTTCGGGGACGCCTGCGTGTGGTGGGGAACCTACGTCGTGGCGGCCAGCGCCTGGCCGGGCGCGACGACCCTGCTGTCGCCGGTGGTGATGACGTACTTCCTGGTCCGGGTGACCGGCGTGCGCCTGCTGGAGCAGCGGATGTCGGGCCGACCGGGTTACGCCGAGTACCGGGCGCGGACCAGCGCGTTCCTCCCCGCCCACCTGCCTCGCGTCGGTCCGGCTGAGGGGCGCATCCATGCAGGTCGGCGGCGTGTCCCGGTGATGTCCCATCCGTTCTCGCGCGCGGGAGCGAACTCCTGGGCATGAGCACCGGACCGCATCCGACAGGCAGGGGCGTCGGCCGCCGGGCGGCGGTCGTCGCCTGCGTCCTCCTGGTCGTGCTGGGAGCCGCCCTCGTCGGCTGGGTGCTGACCCACCAGACGTCGGCACCGCAGGCGCAGCTGGTCTCCTCGGCCGACGCCGCGCAGGAGGCGCAGCCCCGGCCGACGCCTGCTCCGGCCGCGCCGTCGGCGAGCAGCACCCCCGGGCCGGCCGGGAGGTCCACGGCCACACCGAGCGACCCACCGAGCCACGCGGGCGCCTCCCCGCACCACTCGACCGCCTCGAAGAGTCCGGCCTCCCGGGGTGACCAGCACCGCGACCTGCCGGCGTCGCGGCCGGTGCGGGTCGTCATACCGTCCATCGACGTGAGCTCGCGGCTGCAGCGGCTGGGAGTGACCCGGGACGGGAGCATCGAGGTCCCGGCCCCACCGCGCTACAACGAGGCCGGCTGGTTCACCGGCTCGCCCACCCCCGGTGAGGACGGGCCGTCGGTCATCCTCGGGCACATCGACGGCGTGGGCACCACCCCGTCGGTCTTCTTCGACCTCGGTGCCGTGCAGTCCGGCGACACGGTCAAGGTGACCCGCGCCGACGGCCGCACCGTGACGTTCACCGTCTACCGGACCGAGCGCTACCGCAAGGACGACTTTCCCACCGCGGTGGTCTACGGCAACACGCAGCGGCCGGAGCTGCGCCTGATCACCTGCGGAGGCACCGTCAACCCCGAGACCGGGCACTACCGCGACAACACCGTCGTCTACGCCCGGATGACCCACGTCACCAAGGGATAGGAGGCAGGGGCCCGGCCCGACTGCTCGACCGAGGCCCCCGCAGCACGGGGTTCGGAGCCACCCTCCCCATCCGGACTGCCCGGGCCGGTTAGGTTGTGCCCATGCCGGTCATCGAGGCGGAGGCCCTCACCAAGCGCTACCCGCGCGTGGTCGCCCTCGACGACCTGCACCTGTCGATCGGCGAGGGGGTGACCGGCCTCGTCGGCGCGAACGGTGC
>DASSKF010000090.1:0-2323 GCA_035690725.1 Segeticoccus sp. | reverse complement strand
GTTCGCCGACCGCAACGTCAACGAGGGCTTCTCCGGCGGTGAGAAGAAGCGGCACGAGATCCTGCAGATGGAGCTGCTCAAGCCCCGCTTCGCGATCCTCGACGAGACCGACTCCGGACTCGACGTCGACGCCCTCAAGGTGGTCTCCGACGGCGTGAACAAGGTCCGGTCCGGCAGCGACGTGGGCATCCTGCTGATCACCCACTACACGCGGATCCTGCGCTACATCAAGCCGGACTTCGTGCACGTGTTCGTCGACGGCAAGGTCGTCGAGGAGGGTGGCCCGGAGCTGGCCGACCGCCTCGAGGACGAGGGATACGACCGCTTCGCCACGGCCGCGGTCTGACCCACCGCCCGAGCGGGCCAGCGCACCCGAGCATCGCACCGACCAGGAGGAGCCACCGCATGACCGACGTCGTGCAGAGCCCCGCGCGGGCACCGGCTGCCGCCCCCGGCCTGACCGCCGAGGAGGTGGCCCGCCTGCGTGCCGACTTCCCGGTGCTCTCCCGCACCGTGCGTGCCGGCAAGCCACTGGTCTACCTCGACTCGGGCGCCACGTCGCACAAGCCGGTCGCCGTCCTGGACGCGGAGCGCGCGTTCTACGAGCAGCACAACTCGGCGGTGCACCGCGGTGCGCACCAGCTCGCCGAGGAGGCGACCGACGCCTTCGAGGGCGCGCGGGAGACCGTGGCCCGGTTCATCGGGGCGGCCACCGACGAGGTGGTGTTCACCAAGAACGCCACCGAGTCGCTGAACCTGGTGGCCTACGCGTTCAGCAACGCCGCCGCCCCCGGGGCACTGGACGGCGTCGACGAGGTCGTCGCCGAGCGGTTCCGGATCGGCCCCGGCGACGAGGTCGTGGTGACCGAGATGGAGCACCACGCCAACCTGGTGCCGTGGCAGGAGCTGGCCCGTCGGACGGGAGCCACCCTGCGCTGGCTGGGGCTGACCGACGAGGGCCGGCTGGACCTGGCCGACCTGCAGACCGTGGTCACCGAGCGGACGAAGGTCCTCGCCTTCACGCACGTCTCGAACGTGCTCGGCACGGTCAACCCGGTCCGGCCCCTCGTGCAGCGGGCCCGCGAGGTGGGGGCGCTCACCGTCCTCGACGCCTGCCAGTCCGCGCCGCACCTGGGCCTCGACGTGGCCGAGCTGGGGGTCGACTTCCTGGCCTTCAGCGGCCACAAGATGTTCGGTCCGATGGGGATCGGCGTGCTCTGGGGCCGGCACGAGCTGCTGGCGGCCATGCCGCCGTTCCTCACCGGCGGGTCGATGATCGAGGTCGTCCGGATGGAGGGCTCGACCTACGCCGCTCCGCCGCAGCGGTTCGAGGCCGGGGTCCCCATGGCGGCGCAGGCCGTCGGCCTCGCCGCGGCGTGTGACTACCTCACCGCCGTCGGTATGCCGTCCGTCACCGCGCACGAGCGCGAGCTCACCGCCGCGCTGCTGGCCGGGCTCGCGCAGCGGCCGTGGGTGCGCGTGCTCGGTCCGACCGACACCACCGACCGGGCCGGTGCCGTGTCTTTCGTCGTGGACGGCGTGCACCCGCACGACGTCGGGCAGGTGCTCGACGACGACGGGGTCGAGGTGCGGGTGGGCCACCACTGCGCGTGGCCGCTGCACCGCCGCTTCGGCGTGAGCTCCTCGACCCGGGCGACCTTCGCGGCGTACAACACCCTGGGCGAGGTGGCGGCGATGCTGCGCGGCCTGGACCGCGTGGCCCAGGTCTTCGGGGTCAGCACGGAGGGGGAGCGCTGATGGACCTCTACCAGGAGCTGATCCTCGAGCACTCCAAGCGCCCGCACCATGAGGGCCTGCGCGAACCGTTCGACGCCGAGGTGCACCACGTCAACCCCACCTGCGGCGACGAGGTCACCCTGCGCGTCGACGTCGACGACTCCACCCGCACCGGCGGCCGGGCCACCGTGCGGGACGTGTCCTACGACGCGATCGGGTGCTCCATCTCGATCGCCGCGACCTCGGTCCTCACCGACGAGGTGATCGGGCAGAGCGTCGGGGAGGCGCTGGAGACCTTCGCGGCGATGCGCGGGATGCTGACCAGCCGGGGCACCGACCCGGGCGACGAGGCGGCCATCGGCGACGGCGTCGCGTTCGCGGGCGTCTCGAAGTACCCGGCCCGGGTGAAGTGCGCCCTGCTCGGCTGGACGGCGTTCACCGACGCCCTGGCCCGCGCCGGCGTCGACATCAGCGGCGTCGACACCATCTCGACGACCACGACGACGACCACCACGACGACGACCATGACCGACGGCCCGGGCAGGACCGGGGAACCCGTCTCCACCTCAACCTCACCTTCAGGGAG
>DASSKF010000089.1:0-2270 GCA_035690725.1 Segeticoccus sp. | reverse complement strand
GGCACTCATCGAGGAGATCAACACTCGGACCATCAAGGGTGAGGACAAGCTCTACCTCAAGCTGAAGGTCGCCCAGGGCGACCTGACCATCGAGGTGCCCGCGGAGAACTGCGACCTGGTGGGCGTGCGCGACGTCGTCGGACAGGAGGGCCTCGACAAGGTGTTCGAGGTGCTCCGCGCCGACCACGCGGAGGAACCGACCAACTGGTCCCGCCGCTACAAGGCGAACCTCGAGAAGCTGGCCTCCGGTGACGTCATCAAGGTCGCCGAAGTGGTCCGCGACCTGTGGCGCCGTGACAAGGACCGTGGCCTGTCCGCAGGCGAGAAGCGGATGCTGGCGAAGGCGCGGCAGATCCTCGTCTCCGAGCTCGCGTTGGCCGAGCACACCAACGAGGACAAGGCGGAGGCCACCCTCGACGAAGTCCTCGCCTCCTGAGCGTCGCCGTCGTCCTGGTCGCCGCCGGCCGCGGTGAGCGGCTGGGAGCGGGAGCGCCGAAGGCGTTCGTGCTGCTCGGCGGCCAGACGCTGCTCGAGCACGCCACCCGCGCGGCGCTGAGTTGTCCCGAGGTGGCGCACGTGGTCGTCGTCGCGCCACCGACCCATGTGGACGACGCGGCCGACGCCGTGCGCGTCCTGGACGACACCGACCGCATCGACGTCGTCGCCGGGGGAGCCGACCGGGTCGCGTCCGTCGCCGCCGGAGTGCGGGCCCTGCACCACGACGACGGCATCGTCCTCGTCCACGACGCCGCCCGTGCCCTCGCGCCGCCGGAGCTGTTCACCGCCGTGGTCCACGCCGTGCGTGCGGGTCACCCGGCCGTGGTGCCCGGGCTGCCGGTCCCGGACACCATCAAGGAGGTCGACGCGGCCGGCCGGGTCACCGCGACTCCCGACCGCTGCCGGCTCCGAGCCGTGCAGACGCCGCAGGGGTTCCTGCGGGAGGTGCTTGAGCACGCCCACGCCGTCGCGGGGGCGCAGGCCGGCGCGACCGACGACGCCGGCCTCGTCGAGCGGGCCGGAGGGCACGTGCGCGTCATCGACGGCGACCCCCTGGCCCACAAGATCACCACCCCCGCCGACCTCGTCGTCGCCGAACACCTGCTGGAGGCGTGAGGTGACCGAGCACGGGAAGCCGGCGGGGCGGCATACCGTCTCCGTCCCCGGTGCACCGCCGCGGGTCCTGCCCCGCACGGGCATCGGCGTCGACGTGCACCCCTTCGCCGAGGACGACCGGCCCCTGCACCTGGCCGGGCTGGACTGGCCGGGGGAGCGAGGGGTCCGCGGGCACTCCGACGGCGACGTGGTGGCCCACGCCGTCTGCGACGCGCTGTTCTCGGCGGCGGGCCTGGGTGACCTGGGCGCCCACTTCGGCACGGACCGGCCCGAGCTGGCCGGCGCTCCGGGCCGGCGGCTGCTCGCCGAGGCCCTGGCCATCCTGGCGGAGGCGGGGTACGCGGTCGGCAACGTCGCGGTGCAGGTGATCGGCAACCGCCCCAAGCTGGGCCCCCGGCGACAGGAGGCGCAGCAGGCCCTCTCCACGGCACTCGGGGGAGCTCCGGTGTCCGTGTCGGCGACCACGACCGACGGCCTCGGGCTGACCGGGCGCGGCGAGGGCATCGCGGCCATCGCCACGGCCCTCGTCATCGCGACCTAGCACCGGCGGACGCGCCGGGCGCGGCCGTCACGCGCTGGCCTAGGCTGCGGGGACACGCGGCCGACCGTCGTGGGCCGGTCGCCGTCGGTCCGACAGCGGTCGAGGAGGAGTTGCGCAATGTCCAGCACGGTCAAGGGAGTCATCGCCCGCAGCAAGGGCGCTCCCGTGGAAGTCGTCGACGTCGTGGTGCCCGACCCGGGACCTGGAGAGGTCGTCGTGAGGGTCGAGGCCTGCGGGGTCTGCCACACCGACCTGCACTACCGCGAAGGCGGCATCAACGATGAGTTCCCCTTCCTGCTCGGCCACGAGGCCGCCGGCCGGGTCGAGGCCGTCGGCGAGGGCGTCACCGAGGTCGCCCCGGGCGACTTCGTCATCCTCACCTGGCGCGCCGTCTGCGGCGAGTGCCGGGCCTGCCGGCGCGGTGAGCCGTGGTACTGCTTCAACACCCACAACGCCACCCAGAAGATGACCCTCACCGACGGGACCGAGCTCACCCCGGCCCTCGGCATCGGGGCCTTCGTGGAGAAGACGCTCGTCGCCGCCGGCCAGTGCACCCAGGAGGACGAGGACGCGCCGGCGACCGCCGCCGGGCTGCTCGGCTGCGGCGTCATGGCCG
>DASSKF010000088.1:0-14974 GCA_035690725.1 Segeticoccus sp. | reverse complement strand
TCATGCCCAGCCTGCACATGCCGCTGCAGTCCGGCTCGGACGCGGTCCTGAAGCGGATGCGCCGCTCCTACCGGAGCAAGAAGTTCCTCGGCATCCTCGACCGGGTGCGGGAGCAGATCCCGGATGCCGCGATCACCACCGACATCATCGTGGGTTTTCCGGGGGAGACCGAGGAGGACTTCGAGGCGACGCTGGACGTGGTGCAGGCCTCGCGGTTCTCCAGCGCGTTCACCTTCCAGTACTCCATCCGCCCCGGCACCCCCGCGGCCGAGATGGACCAGCAGGTGCCGAAATCGGTGGTGCAGGACCGCTACGACCGGCTGATCGAGGTGCAGGAGGAGGTCTCCTGGGCCGGCAACCGCGCCCTCGAGGGCTCCACCGTCGAGGTGCTCGTCGCCACCGGCGAGGGGCGCAAGGACGCTGACACCCACCGGCTGTCCGGCCGCGCCCGGGACAACCGGCTGGTGCACTTCGCGGTGCCCGAGGGCGCCGAGCGTCCCCGATCCGGCGACCTGGTCGATGTCGACGTCACCTACGGGGCGCCGCACCACCTGGTGGCCGACTCGGGCGTGCGGGGCGGGACGTACCGGGTCCGCCGCACCCGTGGCGGCGATGCCTGGGCCGCGCTGCAGGACCAGCCCGAGCCCGGTCGACCCACGGTCAGCCTGGGTATGCCGTCCCTCGGCAGGCCCGAGCCCGTCACCGCCGCTGCCGCCCCCGCCTGCGGCGCCCGCTGAGCCCCGCCGTGCTCGTCGCCGCCGCCGTCGTTCCGGGCGCCCCTGCCCTGGTCCCCGAGCTCGTCGGGTCCGCCGCGGCGGACACCGAGGAGGCACGCTCTGCCGCGGCCCGGGCCGTCGGCTCCGTGCTCGACCGGCTCACCGGCCCCGGGGGCGTGCCCATCGGTCGCCTCGTCGTGCTGGCCGCTGCTCCGGCCGGGGCCGAGGCGGGGTCGAGGTCCTACGACATCGGCGGCGAGCTCGCCGACGACTCGTTCGGGCCGCAGCTGCGGCTCCCGGCCCTGCCCGGTGCCCGGCCTCCGCTGCCGGTGTCCGGCGTCGAGGACGGAGCCGCTGACGATGAGGGTGGCGAATCGCTCGTGCCCACACCGCTGCTCGTCGCCCGGTGGCTGTGCAGCCAGGTCGCGGTGGACCAGCCCGGTGCCGAGGAGCTGTGGGCCGAGGCGCTCTGGCTGACCGTGACCCCCGAGGCGGCTGGCGACTACGGCCGCACCCTCGACCACGACCTGGCGCCCGTGGGTCTGCTCGTGGTCGCTGACGGCGCGGCGCCGCACGGCCCGGCCGACCCGGCCGCCGAGGCGCCTCGCGTCGCCGCCTACGACGAGGGGCTGGCCAAGGCGCTCGAGTCGGGGGACCCGGGAGCCGTCGCGGCCCTCGACGTGGAGCTGGGACTCGAGCTGGCAGCCGAGGGGGCCGGGCTGTGGCCTGCCCTGGCCAGCGCGAGCCGGGGGGCAGCGTGGCGAGCCGGCCTGCTCTGGAGCGGGTCGCCATACGGCGTGGCGTGGTTCGTCGCCCAGTGGCAGCGCGACGTCAGTCGGGCTTGAGGGCCTGGAGGGTGTAGGAGACGGCCAGCCGCTCGGGCCGCTCGCGCAGGCGCCACTCGGGGACCGTGTCGCCGGCCGCAGGACCGACGGGGACCTCCACCAGCTCCATCTTCCCGGGCAGCGCCTCCCACGGAACGGTGTCGTGCTCGACCAGCATGGTCAGCCGGAAGCCCTCGTCCAGCAGCGCGGTGACGATCTCGCCGAGGCCGTGGTTCCACTCGTGGGTGACCGTCGCCGTGAACGCGTGGTCGGTCTCGACGTAGGTGGACCCGTCGTCCCACACCAGCGGCTCGGCCGTCTCGACGTAGGGGTGGCCCACCACCAGCTCGCCGGACGGGTGCTCCTCGTCCAGCGCCCACAGCATCGGGTGGCCCTCCCGCAGGTGCAGCCGCCCGCCCGGACGCAGCAGCGCCGCGACGACCTGCGCCCAGCGGCGGATGTCGGGGAGCCAGCACAGCGCGCCGACGCCGGTGTAGACGGCGTCGAAGGTGCGCCCGCCCAGCGCCTCGACCCCGCCGTAGACGTCCGACTCGACGTAGTCGATCGCCGCCCCGGCCCGCTCGGCCAGCCGCCGCGCCTCGCCGAGCGACGCGGGGGAGAAGTCCAGGCCGGTCACGTGGGCGCCGAGCCGGTGCAGCGACAGGGTGTCGGTGCCGATGTGGCACTGCAGGTGCAGCACGTCGCGGTCGCGCACGTCGCCGAGCCGCGGCAGGTCGAAGCGGACCACCTCCGACAGGTGTGCCGGGTCGCTCACCAGCCGCTCCACGTCGTAGCCGGGGGAGGCCGCGTGCGCGGGCGCGCGTTCGTCCCAGTTGGCGCGGTTCACGTCCAGGTAGCCGGTCACGAGCGGCGAGCCTACGGGCAGGCACGCGGAAGTCGCCACGCGGCCGAGGTCGTCCCGTCCCGATGCGGTATGCCGTGCAGAAGTCGGCACGGTGCCGAGGCCGTCGGCCCAGGGAGGTGGGTGGGGGTGCAGAAGTCGGCACGGTGCCGAGATCGTCCGCCCAGGGAGGCGGGTCAGTCCTCGCGCTGGTCCATCACCGCGATGGCGGCCGCGAACCGGGCGATCGGGACGCGGTAGGGCGAGCAGGACACGTAGGTCAGGCCGATCTCGTTGAAGAGCCCGATCGACGCCGGGTCGCCGCCGTGCTCGCCGCAGATCCCGAGCTTGAGGTCCGGCTTGACCGACCGGCCGCGCTCGCAGCCGATCCGGACCAGGTCGCCCACGCCGTCCTGATCGATCGAGGAGAACGGGTTCTTCCTGACGATGTCGTGGTCGACGTAGAGGGACAGGAACGCGCCCTCGGCGTCGTCGCGGGAGATGCCGATGCCGGTCTGCGTCAGGTCGTTGGTGCCGAAGCTGAAGAAGTCGGCGTGCTCGGCGATCTCGTCCGCCCGCATCGCAGCCCGCGGCAGCTCGATCATCGTGCCGACCGTGTAGGGCAGCCCCTGCCCCGCCTGCTCCAGCTCCTCGGCGACCGTCTCGTCGATGATCTCGCGCATCCGGCGCAGCTCCTCGGCGAAGGCCACGAGCGGGACCATGATCTCGACGTGCGGGTCCCCGCCGTCGGCCTTGACCTTCAGGGCGGCCCGGACGATCGCCCGGACCTGCATCTGCGGGATCTCCGGGTACATCAGCGCCAGGCGCACCCCGCGGGTGCCGAGCATCGGGTTCTGCTCGGTGAGCTTCTTGACCTGGGCGAGCAGGTGGCGTGCCTCCCGCAGCTCCTGGGACGACTGCTCGTTGCCGCCCTCCAGTTCCAGCCGCTGCACGTGCAGCGCCTGGTCGACCAGGTCGGGCAGGAACTCGTGCAGGGGCGGGTCGAGCAGCCGCACGGTGACCGGGAGCCCGGACATCGCGGTGAAGATCTCCTCGAAGTCCGACTGCTGCATCGGCAGGATCTCGGCGAGCGCGGCCTCCCGCTCGTCCTCGTCCTCGGCGAGGATCATCCGGCGCACGGCCGGCAGCCGGGACTCGTCCATGAACATGTGCTCGGTGCGGCACAGGCCGATGCCCTGGGCGCCGAACTCCCGCGCCCGCTTGGCGTCCGCGCCGTTGTCGGCGTTGGCCCGCACCTGCAGCCGGCGCACCTCGTCGGCCCACCCGACGATGGTGGAGAAGTCGTCGTTGACCTGCGGCGGGACCAGCTGCAGCGCCCCCTCGTAGACCTCCCCGGTCGAGCCGTCGAGGGTGATCGTGTCGCCCTCGTGCAGGACGGTCGAGCCGATCGTCAGGGTCTTCGCGTGGGCGTCGATCTTGATGCCGGAGGCGCCCGCGACACACGGCTTGCCCATCCCGCGGGCCACCACCGCGGCGTGGGACGTCATACCGCCGTGGGCGGTGAGCACGCCCTGGGCGACGATGACGCCGCCGATGTCGTCCGGCGAGGTCTCCCAGCGCACCAGCACGACGTCGTCGCCGGCCTTCCCGCGGCGCTCGGCGGTCTCCGCGTCGAAGACGACCTCGCCGACCGCGGCACCGGGGGAGGCGTTGAGCCCCTTGGTGAGCGGCTCCTGGCCGTGCTCGGGGTCGATGGCCGGGTGCAGCAGCTGGTCGAGCTGGTCCGGCTCGATCCGGCGCAGCGCCTGCTCGTGGGTGAGCACGCCCTCCTCGACCATGTCGGTCGCGACCTTGAACGCGGCGGGGGCGGTGCGCTTGCCGTTGCGGGTCTGCAGCAGGTAGAGCTTGCCGTCCTCGACGGTGAACTCCAGGTCCTGCATGTCGCCGTAGTGCTCCTCGAGGCGCTTCATCGTGTCGACGAGCTCGCGGAACGCGTCGGGCAGCACCTGCTCCATCTCGGCCAGCGGCTTCGGGGTCCGCACACCGGCGACGACGTCCTCGCCCTGCGCGTTGAGGAGGAACTCGCCGTAGAGCTCCTTGGCGCCGGTCGAGGGGTTGCGGGTGAAGCACACGCCGGTGGCGGAGGTGTCCCCGCGGTTGCCGAAGACCATCTGCATGACGTTGACGGCCGTGCCCAGGTCGTCGGGGATCCCGTTCGCCCTGCGGTAGACGCCGGCCCGCGGGTTCTGCCATGACTTGAAGACCGCGTCGACCGACCGGCGCAGCTGCTCGCGCGGGTCGGTCGGCAGCTCCTCGCCCATGTGCTCGTGGGAGAGGTCCTTGAACTGCTGCACCAGCTCCTTGAGGTCGTCGGCGCTGAGGTCGGTGTCCTGCTCCGCCCCCCGGTCGGACTTCATCGTGGCCAGCGCGTCCTCGTAGACGTGCGCGGGCACCTGCTCGACGACCTCGCCGTACATCTGGATGAACCGGCGGTAGGCGTCCCAGGCGAACCGCGGGCTGTCCGCCTCCTCGCCCAGCGCCTCGACCGACTCGTCGCTGATGCCGAGGTTGAGGATGGTGTCCATCATCCCGGGCATCGAGATGACCGCACCGGAGCGCACGGAGACCAGCAGGGGGTTCTCGGCTGCGCCGAGCGTGCGGCCGGTGCGCTCCTCGAGCCGCCCCAGCGCCTCCTGTATGCCGTCCCACAGGTTCTCGGGCCACTCGCCGCCGTTGTCCATGGTCGCCACACAGGCGGTGGTGGTCACCGTGAACCCGTCGGGGACGGGCACCCCGAGGCGCATCATCTCCGCGACGCCGGCCCCCTTGCCGCCGAGCAGCGGCTTCATCTCGCCGCTGCCCTCGGACAGGTCGTAGATGTGCCGGGCGTCCTCACCGCGGGAGGTCGTGCTCGCGTTGCTCGTGCTGGTCAATGCGTTCTCCTTGCTCGGCCCGCTCGGGCGGGGTTGGGGTCGGCGACGGGGCGGGTGGACGGGCGCGGCCGGACCGGGCGGGTCACGAGGCGGCCCCGGCGCGGCGACGGCGGTCGTCGACGAGCTCGATGACCCGGCCGGCGGCCTCCTCCAGGGCGAGCGCGGTCGTGTCGATGACCGGGCAGCCCAGCCGGCGCAGCACGGCGCTCGCCTCGTCCAGCTCGTCGTAGATGCGGGTCAGCTCCGCGTAGCCGTCCCGGCCCCGGCCGGCGCCGAGGGCCTTGACCCGGCGTCCCCGGATCTTGGACAGCCGCTCGGGGTCGATGGTGAGCCCGACGACCTTCCAGCGGGACACCTCGAACAGCTGCGGCGGCGGGGTGATCCCGCGGACCAGCGGGACGTTCGCGGTGCGGTGGCCGAGGTAGCCGAGGTACATCGACAGCGGCGTCTTGCCCGACCGGGAGACGCCGACCAGCACGATGTCGCTGTCGGCCAGCTTCTCCGGCAGCTGTCCGTCGTCGTTCTTCACGGCGAACTCCATCGCCGCGATCCGCTTGAAGTAGTCGGGATCGATGCCGACCGGCCGGGCCGGGACGCGCTCGGCCCGGTCGCCGCTGACCTCCTCGAGCGTCTCGAGGGCCGGACCGAGCAGGTCGCAGTGGGCGACGTGCAGGTCCTCGCACAGCTCGGTGAGCAGGGAGCGCAGCCCCTCGTCCACGAGGGTGGAGAACACGGCGACGTGGGTGGCCCCCTCGGCCTCCATCCGGTCGAAGACGCTGTGCAGCCCCTCCGACGTCATGATCCGGGGGTGCCGGATGATCCGGGTCGGGTGCGAGACGAACTGCGCCTGGGCCGCCCGGGCGACGCGTGCCGCGGTGTCGCCGGTGGAGTCGGCGATGACGTGGATCTCGATCGGGGCCGACGACATGGGCACAGGCTAGCGAGGCCCGCCCCGGGCGGGGCAGCACCGTCGCTCAGATGGGCGCCACGGGCTGGTCGCCGTCGTCACCCTCGTCCTCGTCAGCCTGCTCGTCGCCGGGGTACACGCCGACGTCGTCCTCACCGGGGTGGGCGTTGACCTCCGCGGCCGCCGGCCCGGCCACCTGGTCCGGATCCGGGCGGGGCGTCACCGAGGGGGGCTCGGTGCCGGCGTCGGGCAGCTGGGCGGTGTCCCGGCCGGTCCCGGACGGAACCGCGTCGCCGTCGAGCGCCTCGGCGGCGAGCTCGGCCTGCGCCTCCTCCTGCCGTCCGGGGAGCAGCCCGCCGGCGCCGGCGCCGGTGTCGCCGCCCTCGTAGGTCACCTCGTTGCCGTCGTCCGACGCGGCCCCGGCCTGGTTGAGGCCGCCGGACGGGGTCGTCGCGATGTGCGGTCCGGTGCCGGTGTTGGACTGGAAACCGCCCTCGCTGACCTGCCCGGTCCCGCTCGCGTCGTTGCTGTCGCTCATCACGCGCCCTCCGCTAGCTCGCGCCGTCGCCGTCCTCGCCGGGGGTGCCGTGCTCGGCCACCCACTCCGGCCCGGTCACGCCCTCGGAGACGCCGCTGGTGCTGGAGGTGGTGTTGGGTGCCCCGTCGACGCTGCCCCTGCCGCTGCGGGTCACCTCGTCCGGCGCGTGGCCGCCGCCGCCGCCCCCGGCGGAGCCGTCGGCGCCGCCCTGGGCGCTGGCGCTGCCGAGGTCGCCCATGCTGTCCGCGCCGCCGGAGACGGTGCCCGAGTCGTCGGTCTGCTGGTAGCCCGAGCCCTGCTGCTCGTCGCTGCCCGAGGTGCTCGCGGCCGCACCGGAGCCGGTCGGCTGCTGGTCCTGCTGGCTCATGCTGCACTCCGTTCGCCGGTGTCGTGCGTGTGCTGCCCAGCCTGCTACCCCGTGGGCGGGTCCTCAACCGGGGGCGGGCCGCCGGTTCTGCCAGACTGCGGCAGGTGGATGCCCGGGACCTGCCGATCGTCGCCGTGGTCGGCCCCACGGCGAGCGGCAAGTCGGAGCTGGGCGTGGAGCTGGCGCGCTGGCTGGACGGTGAGGTCGTCAACGCCGACGCGATGCAGCTCTACCGGGGGATGGACATCGGCACGGCCAAGCTCCCCGAGGCCGAGCGGCACGGCACACCGCACCACCAGCTCGACGTACTGGACGTGCGCGCGGAGGCCAGCGTGGCGGCATACCAGCGTGCTGCGCGAGCGGACCTGGCCGCGGTCCGGGAGCGCGGGCGGCTGCCGCTGCTGGTGGGCGGGTCGGGGCTGTACGTGCGGGCGGCGCTGGACCACCTGGAGATCCCCCCGACCGACCCGCACGTGCGGCGGCACTACGAGGGGGAGCTCGCGCGGTGGGGCGCGCGGTCGCTGCACACCCGGCTGGCGCGCCTCGACCCGACCGCGGCCGAGCAGGTCGAGCCGGGCAACGGACGGCGGATCGTGCGGGCCCTGGAGGTCATCACGCTGACCGGGCGGCCGTTCTCGGCGACCATGCCGACCCGCGAGTTCGTCGCGCCCACGGTGGTGCTCGGGCTGCGGGTGCCGCGCGAGGAGCTGGACCGCCGGATCTGGCGACGGGTGGAGCGGATGTGGGCGGCCGGACTGCTCGAGGAGGTGCGCGGGCTGGCCCGGCAGGGCCTGCGCGAGGGGCGGACGGCGAGCAAGGCGCTGGGCTACCAGCAGGCGCTCGCCCAGCTCGACGGAGAGCTCACCGAGCGGGAGGCGCAGGAGCAGACGGCGGCGGCGACCCGGAGGTTCGCGCGCCGGCAGGAGTCGTGGTTCCGCCCTGACCGGCGGATCACCTGGCTGTCCCACGACGACCCCGAGCTGCTGGACCGAGCGGTGGACGCCGTCCGCGGCGCCGCGGCCGAGGACCCGACAATGGGGCGTGATGAGTAGCGGACGGGCATTCACCAAGGGGCACGGGACCGAGAACGACTTCGTCCTCGTGCCCGACCTCGACGGCGCCCACGACGTGACGCGCGACCAGGTGCGGGCGCTGGCGAACCGGCGCGCCGGGATCGGCGGCGACGGGGTGATCCGGGTCGTGCCGACGTCGGGGGCGGCCGAGGAGTCGGTCCGCGAGCAGGCCGGGGAGGCACGGTGGTTCATGGACTACCGCAACGCCGACGGCAGCCTCGCCGAGATGTGCGGCAACGGCACGCGGGTGTTCGCGGCCTACCTGCGACGGGAGCGGCTGGAGACCGGCGACGAGTTCGCCATCGCCACCCGCGCCGGGGTGAA
Organism: Segeticoccus sp.; assembly: GCA_035690725.1. GTDB lineage: Bacteria > Actinomycetota > Actinomycetes > Actinomycetales > Dermatophilaceae > DASSKF01. Next base: position 6,490 of record DASSKF010000088.1, on the reverse strand, counting down.
GTCGGTGCGGTTCGAGGGGGAGCTGATCGCCGTGGACCTCGGGCCGTGGCGGCTGGCCGACCCGGACGCCGCCCGGCAGAAGGGATCCGACGCGATGGTCAAGGTCGCCGGGCTGGATGCGCTGCCCGGGCTGTCGCTCGACCTGGGCAACCCGCACACGGTGGTCGCCCTGCCCGACGAGGTCGACCTCGAGCGGGTGCGGCTGCGGGTGGCGCCGGAGGTGGTCCCGAAGCCGGCGCACGGCACGAACGTCGAGCTGGTCCGGCCGATCGCCGCGGGCCACGTCGCGATGCGGGTGCACGAGCGGGGCGTGGGGGAGACCCGCTCGTGCGGGACCGGTGCGGCCGCCGCCGCGCTCGCCACCCGGTGGTGGGCCGGCGAGACCGCCGACAACACGACCTGGTGGGTCGACGTGCCCGGCGGCGGGCTGCGGGTGCGGGCCCTGGAGGGGCAGCGGGTCGAGCTGGCCGGCCGGGCCCTGCTGGTCGCCGACGGGACGACCGCGCTGGCCTGATGGCTGCTCCGGTCAGCGGCGGGCGACCTCGAGGACCCGGAAGCCCTTGGCGCTCGCGTGCCGGCCGACCTCGAACTCGCCCGGCCAGCGCGCCTCCAGCTCGCGGGCGAGCCACTTCTGCAGGGAGTCCGAGCCCAGGTTCTTCTGCACGACGAGGTATGCCGTGCCGCCGGCCGCCAGCCGCGGCAGCCAGTCGAGCAGCAGCTCGTGCAGGACCTGCTTGCCGACCCGGATCGGCGGATTCGACCAGATGGCGTCGAACCGGACCTCGCCGGGGACGTCCTCGGGTCGGGCGGCGTGCAGGTGCTCGATCCCGACGCGGGCCGCATTGGCGCGCGTCAGGTCGAGGGCCCGCTGGTTGACGTCGACGGCCCAGACGGTGGCCGCCGGGGACAGGAGGCCGAGCGTCAGCGCGACCGGCCCCCACCCGGCGCCGAGGTCGAGGAGGGTGCCGGCCCGCGGTGGGGCCGGCACGTGGTCGAGGAGCACCCGCGTGCCCAGGTCGAGTCGGTCGGGGCAGAACACCCCGGGCGCCGTCTGCAGCGTGACGTCGCGGCCGGCCAGGCGCACGCGCAGCTCCCGACGCTCGCCGGGGCTGGCGGGCCGGGCGCTGAAGTAGTGGTCGGGGCGTGCGCTCATCGGCGCACACGCTACCGACCGGCATAAACGAGTCGCCGGACCCGTTCCACTGGTGAGACCCTGAGGAGGACATGACCAGCAAGCACCGTGATCTCTTCGGCACCCGCGCCTCGGCCCTGGGTGCCGCTCCATCCCCCGAGGCCGACGCCCCCGACGGCGTCGACCACATCGACTACGACGGCGAGCAGCTCGACCGCGAGGAGCGGCGGGCCCTGCGCCGGGTCGGGGGGCTGTCGACCGAGCTGCAGGACGTCAGCGAGGTCGAGTACCGCCAGCTGCGTCTCGAGCGCGTCGTCCTCGCCGCCGTGTGGAGCGAGGGCGCCTTCGCGGACGCCGAGAACTCGCTGCGCGAGCTCGCCGCGCTCGCCGAGACCGCCGGCTCGCAGGTCCTCGACGGGGTCCTGCAGCGCCGAACGCGCCCGGATGCCGGCACCTACCTCGGCGCCGGCAAGGCCGCCGAGCTGCGCGACATGGTCCTCGCCGAGGGCGCCGACACCGTCATCTGCGACAGCGAGCTGGCCCCCAGCCAGCGGCGCGCCCTCGAGGACATCGTCAAGGTCAAGGTCATCGACCGGACCGCGCTGATCCTCGACATCTTCGCCCAGCACGCCAAGAGCCGGGAGGGCAAGGCCCAGGTCGAGCTCGCCCAGCTGCAGTACCTCCTGCCGCGCCTGCGTGGCTGGGGTGAGTCGATGTCCCGGCAGGCCGGTGGCCAGGCCGCCGGCGGTCAGGGCATGGGCTCGCGCGGCCCCGGTGAGACCAAGATCGAGCTCGACCGGCGCCGCATCAACCAGCGCATCGCCAAGCTCAAGCGCGAGATCGCGGGCATGCGCACGACCCGTGACACCAAGCGGCACAGCCGCCGGGCCGGAGGGGTGCCCAGCGTCGCCATCGCCGGTTACACCAACGCCGGCAAGTCCTCGCTGCTCAACCGGCTCACCGGCGCCGGCGTGCTCGTGGAGAACCAGTTGTTCGCCACGCTGGACCCCACGGTGCGTCGCGCCGAGACCGAGGACGGCCGGGCGTACACCCTCTCCGACACCGTCGGGTTCGTGCGCTCGCTGCCGCACCAGCTGGTCGAGGCGTTCCGCTCCACCCTGGAGGAGGTGGGGGACTCCGACCTGCTGCTGCACGTGGTCGACGGCTCCCACCCCGACCCGGAGGGGCAGGTCAGCGCCGTCCGCTCGGTGCTGGCCGACGTCGGCGCGGGCGAGGTCAAGGAGGTCGTCGTCGTCAACAAGGTCGACGCCGCCGACCCCGAGACGGTCCAGCGCCTGCTGCGCCACGAGAAGCACGCCGTGGCCGTCTCGGCGCGCACCGGCGACGGGGTCGAGGAGCTGCGCGAGCTCATCGCCCGGGAGCTGCCGCGGCCCGACATCGCCGTCGACGTGCTGCTGCCCTACGACCGGGGCGACCTGCTCAGCCGGATGCACGACGAGGGCGAGGTGCTCGCCAGCGAGCACACCGCCGAGGGCACCCGCGTGGCCGCCAAGGTGCGGCCGACGCTGGTGGGTGAGCTCTCGGCATACGCGGTCTGATCCGGGTCCCGCGAGCACGGCAGCGGGAACGCCGGGCCGGCGCGTGGCACAGTGTGCGGCGTGACCGAGACGCCCAGTCCAGCCCCCGCGTCCACCGATCCGCAGACCCCGGAGCACCGCCGGCTCGCCCAGGCGCCCAGCGACGACGACCCGTGGAAGCTGTGGGGCCCCTACGTCGCCGGCCGGCAGTGGGGCACCGTGCGCGAGGACTACTCCGCCGACGGCGACGCCTGGACCTCCTTTCCGTTCGACCAGGCCCACCGGCGCGCGTACCGCTGGGGCGAGGACGGGATCGCTGGGATCTGCGACCGGTTCGGGTTCCTCAACCTCGCCGTCGCCCTGTGGAACGGCCAGGACGACCAGCTCAAGGAACGCTACTTCGGACTGACCAACGCGCAGGGCAACCACGGCGAGGACGCCAAGGAGTACTGGTGGGCGCTGGACGCCACCCCCACCCACTCGTGGGCGCAGTCGCTCTATCGCTACCCACAACAACGCTTTCCGTACGACGAGCTGGTCGCCGAGAACGCCCGGCGCGGCCGCAGTGACGAGGAGTTCGAGCTCAGCGACACGGGCGTTCTGGTCGACGACCGGTTCTTCGACGTCGTCACCACGCACGCCAAGGCCTCGCCGACCGACATCTGCCTCGAGCTGACTGCCACCAACCGCGGGCCCGACCCCGCGCCGCTCGACCTCGTGCCGCAGCTGTGGTTCCGCAACACCTGGTCGTGGGGCCTGGACGAGCGGCGTCCGTCACTACGGCTGGTCGACGCCCCGGACGGGGTGGCGGTGCAGGCCGAGCACGGCTGGCTCGGCCGCTACCTGGTCACTGCCGAGGGCGGGCCACGAGTCCTCTTCTGCGACAACGAGACCCACTTCGACAGCCTGTATGACGACACGCCTGCGGGTGCCTCACCGCACCCGAAGGACGCGGTCGACCGGGCGATCGTGCACGGGGACGAGTCACTGGTCAACCCGGCGAACGAGGGGACCAAGGCCGCGTTCTGGTACCACGTCGACGCCGTGCAGCCGGGGGAGTCGGTGACCGTGCGCCTGCGGATGCGGCGCCAGGACGACGACGGATCCGCCGGATCGACACCGGAGTTCGCAGCCGTCCTCGACCGGCGCCGGCAGGAGGCGGACGCGTTCTACGACAGCGCCATCCCGGCGTCCGTGGACGACACGGACCGGCACGTCGCCCGTCGCGCGTTCGCGGGCCTGCTCTGGGGCAAGCAGCTCTACCGCTACGACGTGAAGCGCTGGTTGGCCGGCGACCCGGCAGGACCGCCACCGCCGCCGCAGCGGCGCGCACCGCAGCCTGCCGGACGCAACACCTCGTGGCAGCACGTCGCCCTCGCCGACGTCATCTCGATGCCGGACGAGTGGGAGTACCCGTGGTTCGCCACCTGGGACCTCGCCTTCCACTGCGTCGCGCTGGCGCACGTGGACCCGGAGTTCGCCAAGGCCCAGCTCGTCCTGCTGTGCCGGGAGTGGGCGATGCACGCGAACGGCCAGCTCCCGGCATACGAGTGGAACTTCTCCGACGTGAACCCGCCCGTGCACGCATGGGCGGCCTGGCAGGTCTACTGCCTCGACGGGCGACGTGACCGGAGCTTCCTCGTCCGGGTGTTCAGCAAGCAGCTGCTGAACTTCGCCTGGTGGGTCAACCGCAAGGACGAGGACGGGTCCGACCTGTTCGAGGGCGGCTTCCTCGGGATGGACAACATCGGGCTGTTCGACCGGTCGCAACCACTGCCCGGTGACGAGCGGCTGGAGCAGGCGGACGCGACCGCGTGGATGGGCTTCTTCTGCCTGTCGATGCTGCGGATCGCGCTCGAGCTCGCCCGCCGCGAGCCGGCCTGGGACAGCACCGCCACCAAGTTCCTGCACCACTTCCTGGGGATCGCCGAGGCGATGGAGAGCTTCGGCTCCCAAGGGGTCTCGCTGTGGAGCGAGGACGACGGCTTCTTCTACGACGCCCTCGTGCGGCCGGCGCGGGACGGCCGGCAGATGCGGGTGCGCTCCATGGTGGGGCTGCTGCCGCTCATGGGCGTGGCCGTCGCGCCGGAGTGGGTGCCGCGCGAGCTGCCGGACTACACCGCACGGCTGCAGTGGCTGCGCCGGCACCGGCCGGAGCTGACCGAGGCACTCGTCACCACCGAGCGGGAGGGTCACCCGGAGCAGACCCTGGCGCTGGTCGACCCTGCCAGGTTCCCCCGGGTGCTGGCGCGCATGCTGGACGAGGCGGAGTTCCTGTCCCCGCACGGGATCCGGTCGCTGTCGGCCGTCTACCGGGACGGGTTCTCGACCCGCGTCGACGGTGCCGAGCTGTCGCTGCGCTACGTGCCGGGGGAGTCGGACAGCGGCATGTTCGGCGGCAACTCCAACTGGCGCGGCCCGGTGTGGTTCCCGGTCAACGTGCTCCTTCTCGACGCGCTCGAGACCTACGCCGAGGGGATCGGATCCGAGCTGCAGGTCGAGCTGCCCACCGGCTCCGGCAACCGGGCGTCAGTGGCGCAGGTCGCCGACGAGCTGCGCCGGCGGCTGGTCTCGCTGTTCCGGCCGGGGGAGGGCGGGCGGCGCCCGAGCGACCCGCGGCACGTCCCGACCGGTCCGCTGTGGGGCGAGCACCCCACGTTCAGCGAGTACTTCCACGGCGACACCGGCGCCGGGCTCGGCGCCTCGCACCAGACCGGGTGGACCGCGATGGTGGCCCACCTGATCTGCGCCGCGGGGCCGGGCGCCGACTGACCGGACACGCGTTGCGCGAGGGATCTCGAGCGAATCGCTCGAGATCCCTCGCGCAGCGCGTGTCCGGTGGCTTGCGGGAGGCGAGGTCAGCGCTTCCGGGTGGCCTTGCGCCGGACCCAGAGCTGCGACATACCGTTGTCGTCCGCGATCTCCTTCACCGTGACGAACTTCAGGTCGCGGACCAGCTGCCCGAGGCGCGGGTACCCGTAGTTGCGCGAGTCGAACGACGGGTTGTTGTTGACGATGTAGGACCCGACGGCGGACAGGATCGCCCAGCCGTTGTCGCTGGAGGTCGCCTCGATCGCCGGGACGATGACGTCCTTGATGTCCGGGACCGAGTCGGCAGTGACCTCCTCCTGCGCGCCTTGGTCACCGGAGGACTCGGCGGAGGCCTCGGCCTGGGTGGTGTCCGGGCGCTGCTGCTGCTCGTCCACCGGCACCGGGGAGCCGTCGACGCTGCGCACCGCCTTGCCGAGCAGCACCTCGATGAAGGTGAAGCGGTCACAGGCGTTCTGGAACGCCAGCGGCGTCTTGACCGCCCCGATCCCGTAGACGGCCTTGCCCGACTCGCGCAGCCGCATGGCGAGCCGGGTGAAGTCGCTGTCGCTGGAGACGATGCAGAAGATGTCGACGTCGCCGGCGTAGAGCAGGTCCATCGCGTCGATGATCAGCGCGGAGTCGGAGGCGTTCTTGCCGACGGCGTACGCGAACTGCTGCACCGGCTGGATGGCATAGCGGGGGAGCTCGTCGAGCCAGCCGGACAGATAGCTGCTCGTCCAGTCGCCATACCCGCGCTTGACGCTCAGCACCCCGTGCAAGGCCGCCTCGCCGACGATCGGCTTGACCCACCTCCAGCTGATGTTGTCGCAGTCGATGAGCATCGCCACGCGGGGGTTGTCCGGCATCGTGCCTCCGATCGGTTGTGGTTCATGGGCGCCCGCGGTTCAGTCCACCAGCGCCTCGCCGCCGTCCCGGGCGAGCGCGGTCGCGACCTCACGGGCGTGGGCGAGGCGCATCTCCTCCGGGATCGGGGGCAGCACGTCGTCCC
>DASSKF010000087.1:0-12670 GCA_035690725.1 Segeticoccus sp. | reverse complement strand
GCCTGGATCGAGACGTCCAGCGACGCGACCGGCTCGTCGGCGATGATGAAGTCCGGCTCCGAGGCCAGGGCCCGCGCGATGCCGACCCGCTGGAGCTGCCCGCCGGAGAACTCGTGCGGGTAGCGCTCGCGGTACTCGGGTCGGAGCCCGACCAGCTCCAACAGCTCCCCCACCCGCGCACGACGCTGCTGGCTGCCGGGGTGCAGGCCGTGGATCTCCAACGGCTCCCGGATGGCATCCCCGACGGTTCGACGCGGGTTGAGCGAGGCGAACGGGTCCTGGAAGATCATCCCCATCCGCCGACGCAGCCGGCGCATCTCCCGCGTGGACAGGGCCGTCGCGTCGACGCCGTCGAAGGTGACGGTGCCGGCCGTCGGCTCGACGAGCCGAAGCAGCGCCAGTCCGGTGGTGGACTTGCCACAGCCGGACTCGCCGACGAGCCCGAGGGTCTCGCCTGCCTGCACGTCCAGGTCGATGCCGTCCACAGCCCGTACGCTTCCGGCGTGCCGCTGGAACGGCCGGGTCCCGCGCACCGGGAAGTGCACCGCAAGGTCCTCCGCGTGGAGCAAGCTGTCGTTCACCGGTCCTCCTCGTAGAAGGTCGCCACCCGGTGCGTCCCAGACCCGGCCGGTCGCAGGGGCGGGACCTCGCTCTCGCAGCGGGGGTCACCGCGCACGGAGCACCTCGGCCAGAAGGCGCACCCCGGCGGCAGCGCAGTCGGGTCCGGTGGCAGCCCGGGGATGACCTGCAGGTCGCTGTCCCCCACGCTGTGCGCCGCGGGGAGGGAACCGAGCAACCCTCGGGTGTAGGGGTGCTGGGGCGAGTCGAAGATCTCGTCCACGGTGCCCTCCTCGACCACGCGGCCGGCATACATGATGAGGACGCGGTCGGCGATCCCGGCGACGACACCGAGGTCGTGGGTGATCCAGATCATCGCCATGCCGAGCTCGGACTGGAGCTCGGCCAGCAGCTCGACGATCTGCGCCTGGATCGTCACATCGAGCGCGGTCGTCGCCTCGTCGGCGATGAGCAGCCGTGGCTCGCAGGCCAGGGCGATGGCGATCATGACGCGCTGGCGCATGCCACCCGACAGCTGGTGGGGGTAGGCGTCGAGGCGTCCTCGGGGGTCGGGGATGCCGACCTTGTCGAGCAGCTCCACCGCGCGCTCGCGGGCGGCCCTTCGCCCGAGGCCGAGGTGCTCGCGGATCCCCTCGGTGAGCTGGCGCTCCACGGTGAGGACGGGGTTCAGCGAGCTCATCGGGTCCTGGAAGACCATGCCGATCCCCGGACCGCGCAGCCGGCGCAGCGTGCCCTTGCCGGCGCCGATCAGCTCGGTGCCGGCGAAGTCCACCCGGCCGGAGACCCGTGCCGGCGGCTGGGGCACCAGACCGGTCAGCGACATGACGCTCACGCTCTTGCCGCTGCCCGACTCCCCCACGACGGCGAGCGTCTCGCCCTGGTGGACCTCGAAGTTGACGCCGTTGACCACCCGCGCGGGGCCCTGCGGCGTGCGGAAGGTCACCCGGAGGTCCTCGACACTCAGCAGGGGGCGGTCGGCGAGCCGGCCCTCGGCGGCGGCGCTCACGCCACTCCCCCGGTGCTCTTGATGGCCGAGCGCTGCCGCGGATCCAGCACGTCCCGTAGGGCGTCGCCGAGCACGTTGAACGCCATGACGGTGAGGAAGATCGCGAGCCCCGGGAAGAAGGCGATCCACCAGGCCTGCTCGACGAAGCCGCGCCCCTCGGACAGCATCCGCCCCCACGACGGGTCGGGCGGCTGGGTGCCCAGCCCGATGAACGACAGTGCCGCCTCGGACAGGATCGCGAAGGCCAGGCTCACCGACGTCTGCACGATGATCGGCGGCAGCGCGTTGGGCAGCACGTGGAGGCGCAGCAGCCGTCCGTCCGGCGCGCCGAGTGACCTCGCGGCGCGCACGTAGACCTCCTCGCGGATGCTCAGCACGCTGGCTCGGGTGACGCGGGCGAAGATCGGCGTGTAGACGATCCCGATCGCCACCATGGCGTTCGTCGTCCCGGGACCGAGGATGGCGAGGACAGCGATCGCCAGCAGGATCGCCGGGAAGGCGAACAGCACGTCCATACCGCGCATGATCGCGTCGTCCAGGAGGTGGCCGTAGTAGCCCGCGACGAGGCCGAGCGTGACGCCGGCGAGCAGGGCGATCCCGACGGCCACCGCGCCCACCTCGAGGGAGACCCGGGCGCCGAGCACGACCCGGGAGAAGACGTCGCGGCCCAGTGAGTCGGTGCCGAACCAGTGGGCGGCGCTCGGCCCCTGCAGGCGGTCCTCGACGACGACCTCGTTGGGCCCGAACGGCGCGATGAGCGCGCCCAGCACGGCCAGCACCACGATCACGGCGCACACGACCAGCGCCGCCACCGCGACCCGGTTGCGCAGCAGCAGCCGCAGCGTCTCCCGCCAGCGGGGTCCAGAGGCCGCGGTCGGTGGCGCGCCCGCCTCGGACGGAGGGGTCGACGGAGTCTCGGTGTCGGTCGTCACGAGTAGCTGATCCTCGGGTCCAGGTAGGCGTACAGCAGGTCGACGAGCAGGTTGATGACGAGGAAGACGGTGGCGAAGAGCAGCACCGCCCCCTGCAGCACCGGGTAGTCGCGCGACTCGACCGCCTGCAGCGAGAGCAGGCCCAGTCCCCGCCAGGCGAAGACGATCTCGATCACCACCACCCCGGAGAGCAGGTAGGCCAGCTGAACTCCGGTCACGGTGACGACCGGGACCAGGGCGTTGCGGACACCGTGCCGCCCCACGACCGCCCAGTCGCGCAGCCCCTTCGACCTGGCCGTGCGGACGTAGTTCTGCCCCATCGCCTCCAGGACCGAGGAGCGCACGAACCGCGTCAGGATCGACCCGGAGACGAGGCCCACGCTGACGGCGGGCAGCACGAGGTGGGTCAGCCAGCTGACCGGGTCGTCGCTGAGCGGGACGTAGCCCGAGGAGGGCAGCCACCGCAGGTGCAGCGAGAAGACGAGGATGAGCAGGATCCCCATCCAGAACTCGGGGACACTGATGCCGACCTGGCTGGTGACCGTCGCCAGGTGGTCGAACCAGGACCGCGGCCGCAGCGCCGAGGTGATGCCGAGCACGAGGGCGATGACCAGGGCCACCACGATCGCGCCGCCGGCGAGGGAGAGCGTGGCCGGCAACCGCTCGAGGATCATCACCGTGACCGGCTGCCCGCTGCGGAAGCTCACGCCGAGGTCCCCGGTCAGCGCGTGCCCGACCCAGTCGACGTACTGCACGACCAGCGGCTCGTCCAGGCCGGCCCGCTGCCGCAGCGCCTCGTACGTCGCCTGGTCGAAGCGCGTGCCCAGCGCCAGGCGCACCGGGTCACCGGGGACCAGGTGGATCAGGGCGAAGACGATGACGCTGACCCCCCACAGGACGAGGACGGCCTGCAGGGTTCGGCGGACGGCGTAGCCGGCCATCCGGCATCAGCCTCCGAGCTTGACGGTCTCGAAGTTGATGGCCCGGTCGGCGCGCAGCTGGAAGCCGGACACGTCCGGCGACCACGCGGCCACCACGTCCGGGTTGTAGAGGTAGATGTAGCTGTTGTCGTCCACGATCTTCTGGACCGCCTGGTCGTACAGCTGCTTGCGCTGGGCCTTGTCCGTCTCCACCGCGGCCTCGTCCAGCAGCTGGTCGACCTGCTTGTTGCAGTAGTGCTGGTAGTTGTTCGAGCCGCCGCAGCGGTGCTGGGAGTCGTAGTAGCCGAACGGGTCGAGGTTGCCGAGCCACCCGAGCATGAAGGCGTCGAAGTCGCCGCGGCCCTCGCGGTCCAGCCAGGTGGCGAAGTCCTCGACCTGGATCTTCACGTCGATGCCGACCTCGCCGAGCTCGGCCGAGATCACCTGGGCCGCCTGCACCGTCTCCGGGTACTCGTCGGTGACCATGAGCCCCATCTTGAGGTTGGAGACGCCGGCCTCCTTCAGCAGCGCACGCGCCTTGTCCGGGTCGTGCGAGTACGGGGCGTAGTCGTCGTACCAGTAGCTGCCCTTCGGGATCGCCGTCTGGTTGACCGTCGCGCCGTCGAACTTCGCCGCCTCGGTGATCGCCTTGCGGTCCAGCGCGTACGAGATCGCCTCGCGCACCTTCGGGTTGCCGAACGGCTTGTGGTCGAAGTTCATCGTCAGGTACCAGTAGTCCACGCTCGGCACCGACTTGAAGACCACGCTGTCGTCCTGCGAGAGCGAGCTGACCTTCTGCGGCGGGATGTTGTCGGTCCAGTCGACCTCCCCCGTCTGCAGCGCCGTCAGTGCCGTGCTCGGCTCGCTGATGAACCGGAACTCCACCGTGCCCACGTGCGGCCCGTCGCCCCAGTACTGGTCGTACGCCTTCAGGGTGATGGCATCCGGCTGGACCGACTCGATGGTGAACGGACCGGTCCCCGCGTCCTCCTTGTTGAGGTCGAACTTCTTGTCGGCGCCCTCGGGCAGGATCGCCATCCCCTTGAACGCGCCGATGTCGGCGAGCAGGTTCGGTGTCGGCTTCTTCAGGTCGATCCGGACGGTGTGGTCGTCGACCGCCTCGATGTCCTTGACCGTCGCGAAACGGTAGGCGTTGGAAAGCTTGTCGTCGATGATCCGGTTGTAGGAGTAGACGACGTCGGAGGCGTCGAAGTCCGACCCGTCGTGGAAGGTGACCCCCTTGCGAAGCGTGAAGGTCCAGGACAGCTGGTCCTTGCTGGTCTTCCACTTGGTGGCCAGGGAGGGCTCGAAGGTCAGCGTCTTCGGGTTCGGCACCACCAGGGTGTCGTAGACGTTCTCCAGCACCTGGAAGCTCGCGTACGCCGTCGTCTTCTGCGGGTCCAGCTTGTCCGGCTGGGCGCTGATCGCGGCCACGAAGGTGCCGCCGCCTCCACCGCCGGAGCCCTGCGACCCTCCCGACGCCACCGCACTGGAGCCGCCGTTCACGTCGACCGCCTCTCCCCCGCCGGAGCAGGCCGCCAGCGCCACGGCGGTCACCACCGCCGTGCAGGCGAGGGCTCCCAGCCGGGCCCGTCCCTTCACAGGTATGCCGTGCCGCTTGCTGGTGGGCCGGGTCGCCTTGTCAGTCATGGCTCGCTCCGATGCGTCTCTCGTGGCGGGTGGATTCAAAAGGACGGCGGGGTCACCACACCGAGCGTGTGGGCCGCCTCGCCCGAAGGGTTGTCGTACCAGTGCGGAAGCGAAGGGTCGTAGGTGATGGTGTCGCCGCTGCGCAGCTCGAAGTCCTCTCCGCCGACGTGGATCTGCAGCCACCCGGAGACCAGGTGGACGCACTCCTCGCCGCGGTGCTGGAAGGGCTGGTTCCGGTTGTTCCATCCCGGCGGGATCTGGATCCGCAGCATCTCCAGCTGCCGGTTCAGGTCGGGAGTCAACAGCTCGTACACCAGTCCCTCGGTCGGGTGGAGCTTCTTCCGCGCGTCCGCCCGGACGACGAGTCCCTTCGTCCGGGGCCCCTGGAAGAACTGGCCGAGGGGCAGGTCCAGCGAGGCGGCGAGCTTCTGCAGGGTGCTCAGCGAGGGGTTGCCGCGACCCCGCTCGATCATGCTCACGATGCCGGCGCTCAATCCGGCCACGTCCGCGAGCGTCTCCACGCTCAGGCCCCGGGACGTCCGGCGCTGCCGCACCAGCGCCCCGAGCCGCGCCAGCTCGCGGCCGAGACCGCTGTCGACCTGTACGTCGTCCGTCACCGTGCACCTCAACAGATTGAAGGCTCGTTAACATACTGAAGGTTCCGAGGAAGGGCAATGGTCTCCCGAGCTGACGCGCCCGGACCTGCCCCCCGCCTGCTTCGCGCCCTCTTGCAGCCGGGCGCGAGGAGGCGACCATGGGGAGCGTGACCGCGCGAGACGCGTGGGACCGTGTCGTCGAGGAGGCTCTGGTGGTGGACCGTGTCGATGTCGTCGTGGTCGGAGCGGGTCTGTCGGGGTTGAGTTGTGCCCGCGCACTGCAGGCTCGCGGGCTGCAGGTGCAGGTCCTCGAGGCCGCTGACGCGGTGGGAGGGCGCGTCCGCACCGACCACGTCGACGGGTTCCTCCTGGACCGGGGGTTCCAGGTGTTGAGCACTGCCTATCCCGAGGTCCAGCGCCAGCTGGACCTGTCGGCGTTGGAGTTGTGCAGGTTCGACCGAGCGATGCTGCTCCACCTCCACGGTCGCAACTGGCGGTTGGCGGACCCCAGGCACGACCCCCGGGCCTTGCTGGCCGCCGTGCGGGCACCGGTGGGAGGTCTGCGCGACCTCGTGCCGCTGAGCGCGTACGCAGCGGCGTGCGGGTACGCCTCGACCGCGTGGCTCAAGGCGAAGTCCGACCAGACCACCCGGGCGCACTGGCATCGCTGGGGTCTGTCCGATGAGGTGATCGATCGCGTTCTCGCGCCCTTCTTCGGCGGGTTGCTGTTGGAACGTGAGATGACGACGTCGAGCCGGTTCACCGACATGATGCTGCGGTCCTTCGTGACCGGCTGGTCGGCCGTGCCCGCCGCGGGAATGCAGGCCCTCCCCGAGGGCCTCGCGAGGGAACAGGACATCAGGCTGCAGTGCCCTGTTGGCGACGTTGGGCCTGACGGGGTGACGACGGACGACGGGCGCGTGGAGGCCCGGGCCGTCGTGGTTGCCACGGATGCCGCGGCAGCGGCACGGCTTCTGCCGGGCCTGCCGGAGCCCTCGTGGAAGGGCGTGACGACGTGGTACCACGCCGCGCCGGAATCGCCCCTCGGCTCACCGACCCTGCTGGTGGATCCGGAGCGGTCACCGGTCGACAACACGGTGGTGGTCACCGAGGCGGCACCGTCGTACTCGCCGGACTCGCGCGCCCTCGTGGCGACCTCCTGGGTGCGCGAGCCGGGTCAGCCGCCGTCCGAGCCGGAGGTGCGACGACGGCTGGCGGAGCTGTACGCCACGAGCACCGCACGGTGGGAGCACGTCGCCACGTGTCACGTCACTCGAGCGCTTCCCGGTATGCCGGCACCGCACCCCTTCCGGCGCAGCATCCGGTGGGGAGGGGTCTACGTGTGCGGGGACCACCGCGACACCAGCTCGATCCAGGGCGCGTTGGTCTCCGGGAGACGCGCTGCCGACGCCGTGTCGGCGGACGTGGGCGCAGCATGAGGGTGCTCGTTGCCGGCGCCACGGGTTTCGTCGGCCGTCGCCTGTGCCCTGAGCTGCTCCGGGCTGGCCATGAGGTGATGGCCATGACGCGCAGGCCGGGGCGGTACGCCGGGCCGGGCCGGCCGGTGCGCGGCGACGTCCACGACCCCTCGACATTGGAGGCCGCGCTGGCGGGTGCCGAACTGGCCTACTACTTGGTGCACTCGCTGGACGCGGCGGACTTCGAGCGGCGTGACGCCGAGGCTGCGTGGGCGTTCGGCGAGGCCGCCGCCGGCGCTGGGGTGCGCAAGATCGTCTACCTCGGCGGCCTCGGCGATGACGCGGACCACCTGTCCCCCCACCTGCGCAGCCGACGAGCGGTGGAGGGGTTCCTGGACTCCCACGGCGTGCCCGTGCTCACCCTGCGGGCCGGCATCATCGTGGGCCACGGCGGCATCTCGTGGGAGCTGACCCGCCAGCTGGTGGAGCACCTCCCCCTCATGGTGACGCCCCGGTGGGTCACCACCCGCACCCAGCCCATCGCCATCGACGACGTCGTGCGCTACCTCGTCGCTGCCCCGCAGCTGGCCATCGACGAGTCGCGCGCCTTCGACATCGGCGGGCCCGAGGTGCTGCAGTACGTGACCATGCTGCGCACCGTCGCCCGGATCGAACGGCGCCCCCTCGTGGTCCTCCCGGTGCCGCTGCTGAGCCCGTCGCTGTCGTCGCGGTGGCTGTCCCTGGTCACGGACATCGACACCCCGACCGGCCGGGCCCTGGTCGACTCGATGACCAACGAGGTCGTGGTGCACGACACGGCGATCCGGTCGCTGGTCCCGTTCGAGCCGATGCCCTACGAGACCGCTGCTCGGCAGGCCCTGGCCGAGCGGAGGCGGGACGTTCAGTGAGTCCCGTCCGGCGCCGGCCGCGCGCGCTCGCGTCGCTTGTCGGTCGGGTGCCCAAGCCGTTGCTGGGCCAGTCACCGGCGCCGGTCGCCGAGTCCGACCGCATCCGGGCCAGACGGCGCCGGGTCGTGATCGCCACCGGGGTGACGGCCTCCGCGCTGCTGGGCAGGTCGTTGTCGGCCCGCCCGGGCTCACGACGATTCGTTGTCCTCACGCTGTGCACGGCGGCCACCTGGACCACCGGCGCCATCGGCTCCGGCCCGCTGCACATCGGATGGGTCGAGGGGCGAGACAGCCGCCTTCGTCGCCCGGTGATCACACCCGTCGCCACCGGAGCCGGGGCCTTCGGCGTGTTCTACCTGGCCGCCCTGGTCGCTCGGAGCATCCCCTTCCTGAACCGCGCCGTCCGCCGGGTCCTCGCCTTCGCCGATCACGGATCCTCGGTGGCCGTCGTCACCACCACGTGTGCCAACGGACTCGGCGAGGAGCTCTTCTTCCGCGGGGCGCTGTACTCTGCCGTCACCGACCACCGTCCGGTGGCGGTGTCCAGCCTCGCCTACGTGATGGCCACCGCCGCGACCGGCAACCCGGCGCTCACCCTCGCCGGAGCCGTCATGGGCGTCCTGTTGGGTCTCCAGCGCCGCGCCTCCGGCGGCGTCCAGGCTCCCGTCCTGACCCACCTGAGCTGGTCCCTGCTCATGCTCCGGTTCCTGCCACCACTGTTCCGCGGTGGCCGGCGCGGGCGCCCATAGCCCGCAGCAGGCCGGGTCAGGGGCGCGCCGGGCGCGCCGAGGCAACGTCGTCGACGACGTCGATGACGTTGAGCAGATTCGAGATCAGCGCCCCGTAGAGGGGCCACAGCAGCCCGGGCAGGTCCTCCCCGGACAGGGAGCGGGTCAAGCGGTCGACCTGCTCGTGCATCTCGCTGACGTCCGCCTCGGGGTCGGCGATGCGTTGCCCGGTCTCGGCCAGCAGCTGCAGCCAGGTGTCGCGGAAGCGAGGATCCCAGGAGCTCGCGAGCCGGGTCGACTGGTCGATGGTGCGAGCGATGGCGCGCAGCTGGGCGATCCCGTCCTCGACCCGAAGAAGGATCGACTCGTACGCCGTGGGGTCACCGGCCGCACTGGACCACCATCGGCGCGGGTTCCAGAACCCGCTCTCCCGGGCGTGGGTGACCAGTCTCCACGCCACGCTGAGTTGGTCATCCAGCTGCCGTGTCTGCTCGATCCACCTGCCCGACTCCTCCTGGCTCCACGGACGACGCATCTGGCGCGCCATGTCCACCATCAACCGCCCCATGTCCCGATCGATCAGATCCAGTTGCTGCTCGGCGCTGCGATGCGTCAGCGGCGGGACCAAGACCAGGTTCACCACGACCCCGCAACCGACCCCCAGCGCGGTGTCCAGGATCCGGCTCAGCAGCATCGTCTCCTGCCCGCCGATTCCCAGGGTGAGCACGAACAGCGCCGAGGTGGCGACGGTGACCCCCTCCTGCCGCAGCACCCCCACCCGAGAGAGCACCAGCGCGAGCAGCAGGGTGACCGCCAACGAGATCATCCCCGGACCCGCTGCCTGCACCGCCAGGTAGGCGAGCACGATCCCGAGCCCGGTGGCGACCACCGACTGCACGCCCCTGGACAGGCTTCGGTAGACCGTGGCGTGCACCGTCAACAGGGCCGACCAGGGCGCCAGGAACGACGACGGCAGCGAGAGCACCTGTCCCGCCAGCCACCACGCGCCGACCGCGGCCACCACGGACTTCACGATCTGCAGCGCGTCGGTCTGTGCCTCCGGCTGACGCAACCGGCGCATCAGGTGAGCCGGCTCCCGATTCCACGAACGCAGTGATGACACGGGGGCAACTCTGCCCGACACCGACCTGCCGCCACCAACCGGCTCGTGCCCGTGGACGACGGGTTCAGTGGCCGTGTTCGAGGTAGGCGAGCATACGGTCGAGCAGCCCCGCGGCCCGTCTCAGATCGGCCGAGACGGGCGCGGGCCTGCCGGTCAGCAGGGCCTCCAGCCGAGCCGCCGAGCTGGGGAGGAAGTGGGTTGCCAGACCCACGCTGACCTCGGCGGCGTGGCGGACCGCGACGGGGTCCACGGTCCACACGGTCTCGAAACGGCGTTCGGCGTCGGCAACGGCCAACTGCCCCGGGTGTTCCCACCCGGCGACGACGGCGGGGTAGTCAGGGCAGTCGCAGACCAGGGCCCACTCCCGCCGCAGTGGGGCATCGGCTCGAACCGGCACCTGCAGGGGCCAACGGCCGGTCGCGGACCGACGGGGAAAATCGGCGAAGACGACCACGCCGGCGGCGGTCCGTGCCAGCTCTCGCCAGCGCTGCTCGGACTGCCGGTAGAAGCGCCGGTGCTGGAAGCTGGCGAACAGTGCCGGCCGCTCGGCACGCGCGCAGCACTCGTCCTCGATGGCCCGGGTCAGCGCCAGCAGGCTGCTCTTGCGGAGCACCGTGGCCTGCAGCTCCGGATGACGTCGGCGCAAGCCGGCGAAGACCGACGTGTCCGGTTGCGGCGACGCCGCGGTCAGCTGCTGGACGGCGGCCTCCATGCTCAGTCCCGAGGCCCGACGGCGCAGGATCTCCTGCACCAGCGACACGTCGTGCTCGGCATACCGCCGGTGGCCACCGGGCAGCCGCTCAGGAACCGGGACGCCGTGGCGAGCCTCCCAGGTGCGCAGCGTCGCCTGGGGCACTCCGGTGCGCCGGGCCAGCTCCCCGATCGACAGTCCTGCCGCGCGGCGGTCCTCGTTGATGGCCCTCTCCTTCCTCGGCATGCACTGGTCCACCCTGTGCGAGCTCAGTTCTTGCCGCGAGCGGCCCGGAATCGCTGCGCCGCGAGCTGGTGGTCGATGATCGGCTCGGGGTAGTCCAGTTGCAGGCGCTGTCCCGTGGGGAGCTCCCACGGGCTGTGCACGGCCGAGCCGGACACCTCGGACAGCTCGGGCAGGTAGCGGCGCACGTAGCTGCCGTCCGGGTCGTATCGCTCGGCCTGTCGGAGCGGGTTGAGCACCCGGTTGGGTCGGGTGTCGGTGCCGGTGCCGGCAACCCACTGCCAGTTGAGCTGGTTGTTCGCGACGTCACCGTCGACCAGGTGCTCGAGGAAGTGCCGCGCGCCCACGCGCCAGTCGAGGTAGAGGTCCTTGGCCAGGAAGCTGGCCGTGAGGAGCCGGGCCCGGTTGTGCATCCAGCCCTCGCGGAGCAGTTGACGCATCCCGGCATCAACGATGGGGTAGCCAGTACGGCCCTGGGCCCACGCGGCGAAGGCCTGGGGGTCCGCACGCCACCTGTCGCCCCGGGGGCGGTAGTCGCTGGTCGCGGCGCCGGGCCGTGCGGCGAGGACCTGGTGGTGGAAGTCGCGCCATGCCAGCTGGCGGACGAACTCGGGCGCTCCACGGCGCCGCAGGTCGGCCCTGGCCACGATCTCCGTGGGCGACAGGCAGCCGAAGTGCAGGTAGGGCGACAGCCGTGAGGTCCGATCCCCGGCAAGGTCGTCGTGCCCGTCCGCGTAGTCGTCCACGCCGCCGCTGAGCCACTCCTGCAGCCGCCCGCGTCCGGCGGTCTCGCCGCCCTCGGGCAACTCGGGTGCACGGGTCCCGGTGCACAGCGTCCCTCGTGCCGGGATGCGCCCGCGGCGCAGGCCGGCGGGCAAGCGCAGGCGATCCGGTGGCGGAAGCGTGGCGCGCTTGGGCAGCTCCGTCCACCTGCGGAAGTAGGGAGTGAACACGGCGAAGTGGTCCCCGCCGGCCGGGATGGCCTCCCCCGGTGCGAGGACGGTGACTCCGGGTAGCTGGCGCAGGGTCCGTCGCTCGCCGGCCAGGGCACGGGAGACCGCCGCTGCTCGCCGGGCGGCGTAGGCGCTGACGTCGGCACTGGCGTACACGCAGGAGACCTCGAACTGCCGGGCCAGGCGCACCACCTCCTCGACGACCTCTCCCTCACGCACGACGAGGCCAGCTCCGAGGTCACGCAACGAGGCGCTCAGGTCCCGCAGGCTGTCGTGCAGGAACCGGGCCCGGTTCGGCCGGTGATAGGTCGACGTCAGGATCGTTCTGTCGAGCACGAACAGCGGGATGACCTGCTCGTGCTCGCGCGCCGCTGCGCTGAGGGCGGGGTGGTCGTGGACGCGCAGGTCCCGGGTGAACCACACGATCGCGGTCATCCTGATCTCGCTCCTGATCGTTGTCCGGCGGCGCCCGGAGTATATGGACACCGGGTATATGGACACCGGGAGGGGAGCTGTCCGGAGCGCGCCCTCACCGATCGGACTGGTGGGTGTAGGCGTCGTCGAGGGCTCGCTCCTCGGCGCCGCCGTGCATGTGGCCGGTCCACGTCGTGCTGTGCGGCGTCAGCGCCTCGTGCTCCTCGCCGTCGTGGTCGTGGTGTACGGCCGCCAGCTTGGCGGGGGTGACCGGCGCGATGCGGTCGGAGAAGTAGAAGCGGGACAGCCGCTCGCGGATCTTGTCCCGTCGCGCGTCACTGCGGGGTATGCCGTGTCCGTCGTGTCCGTCCAGCTCGAGCGGCGCCTGCTCCTCGAACGAGACCAGCGGCCAGCGCTCGAAGTCGGTGAGCGGCTCGTGGGCCTCGAAGAAGCGTCCCTCGGCGGTGCGGTTGATCCGCCCGGACTCGCGGCCGTGCAGGACCAGCTCG
>DASSKF010000086.1:0-14272 GCA_035690725.1 Segeticoccus sp. | reverse complement strand
CCAGGGGGTGATCGGTTTCGACGTTGGTCGCCGATTCAGGGGAAGCGGGTCGAGGAGGCAAGGTCACCTCGTTAACGCTCCTTGCAAACCAATAGGTGCCGATTCCAAGCGCACCGACTTCGCCCTCGCTGCCTGAGCGAGCCTCGAAGTCCGTCAGCCCGGGTTCGCTTCCGACCCGGTCCCTGGCGTCAGCTAGGAAGCTTGCTGCGTAGCCTCGTCGGGGGGTTGCGCGGGACTCTCACCTGACTGGGCCCGTCAGTGGACGTCGTGCGTGCGAGCACTGGGGCCGAGAAAATCCACAGCGCACTGCACCCGGAGAAGCCCTGTTTTGCCGTCAGCGGACGCGGGTTCGATTCCCGCCACCTCCACCAGTGGACACGTCGCCCTGTTCGGTTGCTGCCCGCTCACCCCTCGGCCAGCTCCTGCGGGGGCAGTGAGCCCACGAGCTGGGTGTCCACCCCGAGCGCGCCGAACTTGGCCGCGCCACCGGGGGAGCCGAGCGGCTCGTCCCGGCCGGGCAGCACCTCGCTGAAGAACCGCTCGTTGTCCACGGTGTAGTCCTGCCACTGCTCGGGGACGTCGTCCTCGTAGTAGATCGCCTCCACGGGGCAGACCGGCTCGCAGGCCCCGCAGTCCACGCACTCGTCCGGGTGGATGTACAACGCGCGGCTGCCCTCGTAGATGCAGTCCACCGGGCACTCCTCCACGCACGCCCGGTCGACGACGTCCACGCACGGCTGCGCGATCACATAGGTCACGACTGTCCTCCTCCTTCATCGGTGCTCGCGTCGGACATTTTTTCACCGTCACTATTGTAAAAACAAGCGGAACGGCCGAAGATGGTGCTGCCGGCGATGGCGCCGGCACCGCTCGGACCGAGGAGAGGACATGGGCACCATCGCCTACGGGGACTTCAACTGCCCCTTCAGCTACCTGGCCAGCTGGCGCACCGACCTGCTGGTCGGCACCGACGCGGCCGTCGAGTGGCGGGCGGTGGAGCACGCGCCGGGCACCCCGCTGACCGGTCAGCGGCTCGACGACGACGGCTTCCGACGCCTGGCCGAGGAGTGGCGCCAGGTGCAGGAGCTGTTGCTGCCGGGCGAGGAGCTGCCGGGGCGGCCGCCCACCTTCCTCCCGAGCACTCGTGCAGCGGTGGCCGGCTTCGCCGAGGCGGCCGGCGCAGGTGTGGCGGACCAGGTCCGCCGGCTGCTGTTCCGCGCGTACTGGGTCGACGGGTTGGACATCGGGGACCCCGAGATCCTGCGTGCGCTGCTGGCCGCGCCCATCCGGGCCGGCCACGCGACGTCGGCACCGCTGCGCGAGTTCGGGTATGCCGTGAGCCCCGGGCGGGGCCCGATCACCTCGGACGGCTACCGCCGCATCCGCGCCTGGCGCACGGAGTGGCAGGCGCTGGGCGACCCCGTCATCCCGGCCCTCGTGGAGCGGGGTGCGGTGACCACCGGCGTGCCGGCGCTGCTCCACCTCGGTGACGCCGTCGAGGACCGGCTGTCGGGTGACCGCGACGAGTCGGTCGCGCAGATCCCGGTCAGCTCAGAGCGCTTCTGGTACTGATCGCGCTCCGTCGGCCCGCGCGGACAGGTGGGCGAGGCACAGCGCCGGCTCGACGAAGGGCTCGATCCGGTCGGCCACCAGGGGCGACTGCATCTCGGTGAGCGCCCCCTGCAGCAGGCCGAGGTGGATGGCGCACACGACGTCCTGGTGGTCCCTGGCCACCTCCCGGAACGGGCAGTGCCGCAGCCGGATCTGCGGCTCCTCCACGGGGCCGCTGCGCTCCGGTTGGAAGCCGATCTCGGCGAGCACGCGCATCAGCTGCGCGAGGGTGTCCTCGGCGTCGGGCTGCCGGAACGGCGCCGGCCGCTGCGACAGGTAGCGGCCCCAGGCGCGCCCGGCCTCCAGCGAGGCCTGGCCCGGCTGGGGGAGGGCGGCGCCGAGCAGGCTGGTGAGGATCTCCGAGAGCAGCCGGTAGTTGCGCTGCCCCACCTGCCGGTCGCCCGGGGTCGCCGCGTAGACGGTGCGGGGCCGGCCGGGGCTGCTGCGCTCCTCGGCCTCCCGGCTGGCCAGGCCCGCCCCGACCAGCGCGTCGAGGTGCACCCGCGCGGTGTTCGGGTGCAGGTCCATGAGCTCGGCGACCTCCTGTACGCCGAGCGGGCGCCCCGCGTCCTGCAGCACCTCGAGGGTGCGGGTCCGGCTGGCGCCGAGCGCGGGCACGTCCTCGACCGGTCGGCGTTGTGGCTGCATGTGTCCCACTGTCCCACACCCACATCCGGGTTCATTTTTACTGCTACGTCACTGTAAATTATGCCTGTGAGCCCGTCCACCGTGCTGCGCCCGGCCGCGCGCGCCCGCCGGATCGCCCCTTGGATGGCGCTCGGCGTCGTCGCGCTGCTCGCCGGCCTGTGGGCGGCCCTGGTCCTGCTCGGCCTGCCGGTGCCGCGCACGCCGCTGCCGCTCGCGGCGGCGCACGGCCCGCTGATGACGCTCGCGTTCCTGGGCACCCTCATCGGCGCCGAGCGCGCCGTCGCGCTCGGGCGGGGGTGGGGCTTCGTCACGCCGGCCGCTGCGGGCCTCGGCGGCGCCGCGACCGTCGCCGGCGGGCCGTACGCCCTGGGGCCTGCCCTGCTGACCGTGGCCGGGATCGCCCTGGTCGTGGTGTTCGCCGCCCTCTACCGGATCCAGCCGTCGGTTCACACGGCGGTGATGGCGGCCGGTGCGGCCTGCTGGCCGGTCGCGGCGGGGCTGTGGCTGGCCGGGTGGGACGTCGCGCGCTTCGTCCCCTGGCTGGCCGGCTTCCTCGTGCTGACCATCGCGGGGGAGCGGTTGGAGCTGTCCCGCGTCGCCATGCTCTCGGTCGGTGCCCGCCGGGTCTTCGTCGCCCTGACCGTCGGACTCCTCGCGGCGCTCACCGTGTCCTTGTGGGAGGAGCCGCTGGGCGTCCGCCTGGCCGGAGCGGCGCTGCTCGGCGTGGCTGCCTGGCTGCTGCTGCGCGACGTGGCCCGGCGGACGGTGCGCGTGCCCGGGCTCACCCGCTACATGGCCGTGGCCCTGCTCACCGGCTACGTCTGGCTCGCGGCCGGGGGTGCGCTGTGGCTGGTCGTCGGGCGGATGGCCGGCGGCCCGGCATACGACGCGATGCTGCACGCGATCTTCCTGGGGTTCGTCATCTCCATGGTCTTCGCCCACGCGCCGGTGATCGTGCCGGCGCTGCTCGGCGTGCGGCTGCCGTACCGGCACGTCTTCCTCGCCCACCTCGTCCTGCTGCACGCCTCGCTGGTGGTGCGCCTCGTCGGTGGCGACCTGCTCGCCAGCCGGCTGGCGTGGCAGGTCGGTGGCGTGCTCGGCGAGGTGGCGCTGCTGCTGTTCGTCGTCGTCACCGTGGTCACGGTGGTGCGCAACCGTCCCGGGGTCGTGCGGCCGGTGTCGGACGCCGCGGGCCCGCCGGGCGTGTGGGGGCGCGCGGACTGGCACCTCGCCGCCAACGGGGTCGTGGTGGCCTACCTGCTCGCGGCCCTCGCGGCGCTTCCCCTGCACGCCGTCGGCGGCGCGCCCCGGTGGCTCGTGGTGCACCTGTTCGCCCTCGGTGCGGCCACGAACGCGATCGTGGTGTGGAGCCGGCACTTCACCGTCACCCTGCTGCACCTGCCCGCGGACCGTCCCCGGGTGGCCGGCCGGCAGCTCGGTGTGCTCAACGCCGCCGTGCTGGGCGTGCTCGTCGGGGTGGTCACCACCCTGCCCGTGCTCACCGTCGTCGCCGCCGTCGTCCTGGCCGCCGTGGTCGGCTGGCACCTGCTCGGGCTGGTGCGCGCCGGCCGCCGCGCGCTCGGTGGCCGGTTCACCCCCGTGGTCGGGTTCTACCGGGCCGCCGCGGTGGCCCTGCTCGCCGGCATCGGGCTCGGGTCGGCACTGGCGGTGGGAGTCCCGCCCGCCTGGGCGCCGAGGCTGTATGCCGCCCACGTGCACCTCAACCTGCTCGGGTGGGTCGCGCTGACCATCCTGGGCACCCAGTTCACGCTCTGGCCGACGATCCTGCGCACCCGCATGGTGGAGGGGATCATGCGGACCGCCCGCCGGGCCCTGGCCCTGACGGCAGTCGGACTCGCCGTGCTGCTCGTCGGGCTGCTGCTCGCCGTCCCGGCCGTCGCGGCGGTCGGGCTCGGCGCCTACGCCGCGGGCGTGCTGCTGGCGCTGGACCCGTTCGTGCGCACCGCCCGGCAGAAGGTGCCGCGCTCGCCCGCGGCGTGGATGGTGGCGGCGGGCACGGCATGGCTGGTCGTGGCGCTCGCGGTCGACCTGGGCGGGCAGGTGTTCACGGCCCTCGCCGCGCCGGAGCCGTCGGCCGGCGCCGCCACCTCGGTCGGTCGGGTCGTGCCGGTCCTGCTCGCCGGGTTCGTGGGACAGGTGCTGCTCGGGGCGCTGAGCTACCTCGTCCCGGTGGTGCTCGGCCGTGGCCCCAGGGACGGGCGCCGCCTCAGCGAGGTGCTCGACCGGCTCGGGGCGGTCCGCGTAGCAGCACTGAACGCGGGAATCGTCTTGGTGGCGCTGCCGTTCGGCGGGCCGGTCGAGCTCGCCGGCTGGGCCCTCGTCGCGGTCGCGGCGCTCGCGTTCGTCGCCCTGGTGCTCACCGCGTTGTTCCGGCGGACGCCGGCGTCGCCACAGGACGGTCCGGGCGGCACCGACCTCGCAGCCGGTGGGGGGACCGCGCGGCGTACGGGCCGACTCGCCGTGGTCGGCGGCCTCGGGATCGGCCTGGTGCTGCTGCTCGTCGGCGTGGGGGTCGCGCAGAGCGGCCGGCACCCCGTGTCCACCGCGGCCCCGGCGTCGGGGGTGGCCGGGAGCCAGGTCGGCGCCACCCGAGCCGAGGTGCGCACCGTGCAGGTGGCGCTGGAGAACATGGACATCACCCCCGGGACGATCACGGTGGCGAAGGGGACCCACCTCGTGCTGCACGTCGTCAACCGGGACCCGATGCGGCACGACCTGTCCTTCCCGGAGGGCCCGCACACCCGGATGCTCCAGCCGGGGCAGGGCCAGCGACTCGACCTGGGGCGGGTGACCACCGCGCTCGAGGGCTGGTGCACCGTTCCGGGCCACAAGCAGGCCGGGATGGTCCTGGACGTGAAGGTGGAGGGTGCGCCCGCGAGCGGCTCCGGCCACGACATGGCCGGGATGCCGATGGGCGGTGCGAGCCCTCGCGCGACGTCGCGCGGGCCCGACGCGACGATCGACCCCGGCGCGCGGCCACCGGCCTCCTTCCAGCCGCGCGACCCGGACCTGCCGCCGGTGCCGCCCGGACGCGTGCACCACGTGACGCTGCGCGCGGTGGACAAGGTCCTGGAAGTGGCGCCAGGCGTGCGGCAGCGCATGTGGACCTTCAACGGGATGGTGCCGGGCCCGACCCTGCACGGGCGGGTCGGCGACACCTTCGTCGTCACCCTCCGCAACGAGTCGACCATGGGGCACTCGATCGACTTCCACGCCAGCCAGGTCGCCCCCGACCGGAGGATGCGCACGATCCCTCCCGGTGGTGAGCTGACCTACCGGTTCACGGCCGGACACGCGGGCGCCTGGATGTACCACTGCGCGACCATGCCGATGCTCCAGCACATCGGGAACGGGATGTACGGCGCCGTCGTCATCGACCCGCCGCACCTGCCGCCGGTCGACCACGAGTGGGTCATGGTGCAGTCCGAGCTCTACCTCGGGCCGCAGGGCCGGCACGGCGACTTCGCCAAGATGGCCCGGGGCCGGCCGGACGCGGTGGTGTTCAACGGCTACGACGACCAGTACGACTTCGCCCCGCTGCGGGCGCGCAGCGGCGACCGGGTCCGCATCTGGGTCGTGAACGACGGGCTGGAGCGCCCCCTGGCCTTCCACGTGGTCGGGACCCAGTTCGACACGGTCTTCAAGGAGGGCGCTTACCAGCTGCGCCGGGGCAACGCCCAGCACGGCGCCGCGCAGACCCTCGACCTGCTGCCCGCACAGGGCGGGTTCGTCGAGCTGCGGCTGCCCGCCCCCGGCCACTACCCGGTGCTCAACCACGTCATGGTCGACGCCGCACGCGGGGCGCACGGCAGCATCACGGTCACCCGGTAGGGGCCTCCTGCCCACCGCACTGCCCGTCACCTGAGATTTCTCCGGGAGTTTCGAGGAATTCTGGCGGGTCACCCAGCCCCCACCTAGGCTCGCGGACAAGACGGGCACACGCTTGGGAGCAGCGATGGCGACACGGGGGCCGGGACGTCGGCCGGTCATGGCGGGGGCGCTCGGGGCGGTCCTCGCGACCGCCGCGACGACCGGCACGGTGGGCGCGGTCACCGACGCGGGGCACCACGACAGCTCTGCCACGGGTGTGGCGATCGCCTGGTCGGGCGGCGCCGTGGGTGCCACGCCGGCACCGGCCGCCGATCCCCGGTTGCGCCCGCCCTCGTGGCGGCAGGGCACCCTGCCGTCCGCCCGGCACGGGCACGGCGTCGGGGACCAGCTGCGTCACCCGGTCTCCCGTCGCGACCGGGCCGCTGCCGAGGTTCTCGGAGCCACCGCGCTGCACGGTGAGCTGCCGCCCCGGATGCAGGGCGCCGTGGCCGGCATACCGGGCGTCGTCCTCGACGCGTACCGCTCGGCGGCAGCCGCGCAGCGACAGCAGCAACCCGGCTGCCACGTGCCGTGGTGGCTGCTGGCGGGCATCGGCCGGATCGAGTCCGGCCACGCCGCCGGAGGCCGGGTCGACGGCGGCGGCACCACGCGGGGCGCCATCCTCGGACCCCGCCTCGACGGGTCCCTCCCGGGCACGGCCGTGATCACCGACAGCGACGGCGGCAGGTTCGACGGCGACAGCCGGTACGACCGGGCCGTGGGACCGATGCAGTTCCTCCCCTCGACGTGGGCCGCGGTCGCCGCGGACGGCAACGGCGACGGCGTCCGGGACCCGAACAACGTCTACGACGCGGCGCTGGGCGCCGCCCGCTACCTGTGCGCCGGCAGCGCCGACCTGCGCACCGTGCCCGGGCTCACCGACGCGGTGCTGCGCTACAACGCGTCCATGTCCTACGTACGCTCGGTGCTGACCTGGGGCATGGCCTACCGCGACGGCGTCTCCGTGTCGTCCGCGCTGCCGGGGCCGGTCCCGACCAGCGACCCACGACAGCCCACGGACTCGCCCGCGCCCGCACGGGGGGACCAGCAGGGCAAGCGCGACCACGACGGGCCGCAGGTGCTCGCCGGGTCGCCGACGTCACCGTCGTCCCGGACCGGGGACTCGCCGTCCCCGTCGGGACGGACCTCCTCGGGGACGGACGGCCGGTCCGAGACGGACCGGCCGACCGGGACGTCCGGGAAACCGGAGCCCCGCCCCACCCGGACCTCCCCGCCGAGCCGCGGAGGCGCGCAGACCGGCACCGGTGGCACCGCGCCGGCGCCGCCGAAGACACCGTCGTCCGACTCGTCGCCGACCCCGGGCACGAGCCGACCGGGCTCCGGCACCACGTCGCCGCCCGGGACCAGCTCCCCCGAGCCGACCCCGACCGGCCCGTCCACCGATCCGGGGACGACCCCGCCACCGCCACCGCCGCCGGCCCCGGAGCCGGGCGTCGTGTCGGGCTGGGTGTGGGACGACAGCAACGGCAACGGGCAGCAGGACGCGGGCGAGCCCGGTGTCGGCGGCGCCGTCGTGCAGCTGTGGCGCAACGGGGCGCCGGTGACCGTCGGCGGCGGCACGCTGAGCCAGCAGACGTCGAGCGACCAGGGCAACCTCGGGACCTTCCGGTTCGGCCAGGTCCCCGCCGGCAGCGGCTACACGCTGCACGTCGTCGTGACCGGCGCCGCCTTCACCGCCTCCTCGGGCGCCGCCCCCGGTGCGTCCTCGACCGACTCCGACGTCGGCGCGACCGGCGACAGCGCCGCGTTCTCCGTCGCCGGCAGCGGCTCGGTGCAGGTGGACGCGGGCGTGGTGCGCTCCAGCATCAGCGGCACCGCCTTCTCCGACACCGACGGTGACGGTCGGCGCGACGACGGCGCGCCCCCTCCGGTCCAGCCCGTGGCCATCTCGGTCATCCCGGTCGACGCCGGCGGCAACCCCGTGGCGGGGGCCGAGGGCGCGCGGGTGTTCACCGATGCGACCGGTGCCTACCGCGTGCCCGACCTCGCGCCCGGGCGCTACGAGCTCAAGGCCGTGCCCGACTCGCGCACAGCGGTGACCAACCCCGCGAACGGGATGGCGCTCGTCGAGGTGGGCGTCGGCACGCAGCTGCGGGTCGACCTGGCCCTGGCGCCCCCGGACTGACCGCCCGGCCACGGCCGCGACGCGCCCGGAGGTGGTGCTGCACCGTCCCCGCGGGTCGTCCGCGACAATGTCCCTCATGACCGCCGTGCCGTCCGTGTCGAACTCCATCACCGTCCGCCTCGAGCTCCCCGCCCGCGCCACGGCCGTCAGTGAGCTGACGACCGCCATCGAGCGCGTCGGCGGGCTCGTCACCGGCCTCGACATCCAGGCCTCGGGCGCCTCGCTCATGCGTGTCGACGTGACGGCAGCGGCCCGCGACACCACCCACGCCGACGAGCTGGTCGAGGCCATGGCCGCCGTCGAGGGCGTGAAGGTCGGCAAGGTCAGCGACCGCACGTTCCTGGTGCACCTCGGCGGCAAGCTGCAGGTGGAGTCGAAGGTCCCGATCCGCAACCGCGACGACCTGTCGCTCGTCTACACGCCCGGCGTGGCGCGAGTCTGCCTCGCGATCGCGAAGAACCCGTCGGACGCTCGACGGCTGACGATCAAGCGCAACACCGTCGCGGTCGTGACCGACGGCACCGCCGTCCTCGGCCTCGGTGACATCGGCCCGCTCGGCGCCCTGCCGGTGATGGAGGGGAAGGCCGCGCTGTTCAAGCGGTTCGCCGGGATCGACGCGTTCCCGATCTGCCTGGACACGACCGACGCCGACGAGATCGTGCGCACCGTCAAGGCGATCTCGCCCGGGTTCGCCGGCATCAACCTCGAGGACATCTCGGCGCCGCGCTGCTTCGAGATCGAGGCCCGGCTGCGGGACGAGCTGGACATCCCGGTCTTCCACGACGACCAGCACGGCACGGCGATCGTCGCGCTGGCCGCCCTCCGCAACGCGCTGCGGGTCGTGGACAAGAACCTCGAGGACGTGCGGATCGTCATGAGCGGCGCGGGTGCCGCCGGAACGGCGATCCTCAAGCTGCTGCTCAAGGCCGGCGCCCGGCACGTCGTCGTCGCGGACAAGGACGGCGTCATCCACGGCCAGCGGGAGGACATCGTCGGCAACGGCCACGAGAGCCTGCGCTGGGTGGCCGAGCACACCAACCCCGAGGGGCGCAGCGGCACCCTGAAGCAGGTGCTCACCGGCGCCGACGTCTTCATCGGCGTCTCCGCCCCGCGCCTGCTCACCGGCGACGACATCGCGACCATGGCCGACGACGCGATCGTCTTCGCGATGGCCAACCCCGAGCCCGAGGTCGACCCGGCCGAGGCCGCCCAGCACGCCACGGTGGTGGCGACGGGGCGCAGCGACTTCGCCAACCAGATCAACAACGTGCTCGTGTTCCCCGGTGTCTTCCGCGGGCTGCTCGACGCGGCGTCGACGAAGGTGAACGAGGAGGTCATGCTGGCCGCCGCGGCGGCGCTTGCCGACGTCGTCGGCCCGGACGAGCTGAACGCGGCGTACATCGTGCCCAGCGTGTTCAACCCCGATGTCGCGACCGTGGTGGCGCGGGCGGTCGAGGCCGCGGCGCGCGCCGCGGGCGACACCGAGAAGCTCTCCCGTCCGCTGGACGGCGAGGACGCGGCGAGCGCCGCAGCAGGGGCGGCCGGGCTCACCACCGCCGCGAGTGGAGGGACCGGCGCCGGGCTCGGCACGGTGGGAGCAGACGGGCGCTGATGGGCGGTCCCCGACACGAGGGGCCGGACCAGCCGCGGCAGGCGCCGGAGCGGGACAGCCGCAGCCACCGGCTGTGGCCGGGGCTGTTCACGGTCCTGGTGGCCCTGCAGCTCCTGGTGCTCTACGCCCCGTCGGCGCCCGGCAGGGTGGAGGTGACCGGGCTGGACAAGGTGGTCCACGCCTCGGTGTTCGGCCTCCCGGCGCTCGTCGCCACGCTCCGCCGATGGCCGTGGGTGCTGCTCGCCCTCGCGCTGCACGCCCCGCTGAGCGAGCTCGTCCAGCACGTCCTGCTGCCGCACCGCGACGGCAACGTGTGGGACGCGGTGGCCGACCTGGCCGGGATCGTGCTCGGGGTGGCCGTCGCGGTGGTCGGGAGACGCCTCGCGCGCTGATATCCTTGGAGCGGCCCGGTGCTCCGGGCCCACGGCCGACTCCCTCGGCCGTCCGGGTGCTCCGCGCACCTGAGGTCCGCTCTCACCACCGCTCGCGAACGGCGACTCGAGGCGTGCCTACCGACCGCCCGACCGCCCTGCGCCGGCTCCACCGGCGCCTGCTGAAACGAGCCCTGCATGAGCACGTCCACCCCGTCCGCCCGCCGCACCGGCAAGAAGGCCCGCTGGAGCGCGGCCGACAAGGCCAACCGACCGCGCAAGCCCCGCAAGGGAGCCCAGCGCCCGCCCACGGCGGGTCCGGCCCGTGACGGCGGCCGGCCCGGCCCGCGGTCGGCACGTGGCGGCAGCCGCCCCTCCCCGCGCGCGGCCGGTGGCACCCGACCCGCCCCGCGACCGACGAACGGTGGCGCCCCAGCCCCCCGGGGGGACTCCGGCTTCGCCTCCCTCGGACTTCCGGCGGCCCTGGTGGACCGCCTGGCCCGCGACGGCATCACGACGCCCTTCCCCATCCAGGCGGCGACGATCCCGGACGCCGTCGCCGGCCGCGACGTGCTCGGTCGCGGCCAGACCGGCTCCGGCAAGACGCTCTCCTTCGGGCTCCCCACGCTGGCGCGCCTGGCCGACGGCGGCCGGGCCACCTCGCGCCGCCCCCGCGCCCTCGTGCTCACCCCCACCCGCGAGCTGGCCATGCAGGTGAGTGATGCGCTGCGGCCGCTCGTGCAGGTCCTGGGCCTGCGGCACAAGCTCGTCGCCGGCGGTATGCCGTACGCCCCCCAGCTGCAGGCCCTCGAGCGCGGGGTGGACCTGCTCATCGCGACGCCCGGGCGGTTGCTCGACCTGCTGGGCCGGGAGGCCCTGCGGCTGGACCGGGTCGAGGTGGTCGTCCTCGACGAGGCCGACCACATGGCCGACCTCGGCTTCCTGCCGGACGTCACCTCCATCCTCGACCAGGTCCCGGCCGGCGGGCAGCGGCTGCTCTTCTCGGCCACCCTGGACCGCGGTGTGGAGGGCGTCGTCGAGCGCTACCTCACCGACCCGGTCACCCACTCCACCGACGCCGCGACGGCGAGCGTGACGACGATGGAGCACCGCATCCTGCTGGTCGAGCCGAACCACAAGAAGGCGATCACCGCCGAGCTGGCCCACCGCGCCGGCCGCACCGTCATCTTCGCGCGCACGAAGCTCGGCACCGACCGCATCGCCGCCCAGCTGCGCGAGCAGGGCGTGCTGGCCGCCTCGCTGCACGGCGGACTCGGCCAGGGCGCGCGCAACCGGGTCCTGGCCGCCTTCCGGGACGGTGAGCTGCCGGTGCTCGTCGCCACCGACGTCGCCGCCCGGGGCATCCACGTCGACGACGTATCGGTCGTGCTGCAGGTCGACCCGCCGGCCGACCACAAGGACTACCTGCACCGCGCCGGCCGCACGGCCCGTGCGGGGGAGCGCGGCACGGTGGTCACCCTCGCCCTGCCGCACCAGCGCCGGACCATGGAGCGGGTCGCGCGCGAGGCGGGGCTCGAGGGCGTCCGCCCCGAGCGCGCCCGTCCCGGGGACGACCTCGTCGCCGCCACCGGCGGCAGTGCGCCCACGGGCGACGCGGTGCCCGACCACGTCGTGCAGCGGCTGCTCGACCCGCCGCGCCGGACGGGGCAGCGCGCCCCCGGTGGCCGCCCCGGCGGCCCCCGCCGTGGCGCCGGCGGCCGCGGCGAGCGCAACGGCGCGCCGCGCGGCGAGCGCAGCGGCGCTCAGCGCGGCGGCCGGCCGCGAGGGGCCCGCACCGCGCGCTGAGGGGGCGGCCGGCACACCGGCGGCAGGGGTGACAATGCGTGGTGTGTCGAGCTTCCTGACGGGCCAGCTGCTGGTGGCCACGCCCAACACCACGGGTGACGTCTTCGCGCGCAGCGTGGTGCTCGTGCTGCACCACGACGAGGAGGGCGCCCACGGCATCGTGCTCAACCGTCGGCTGGACGCCTCGGTGGAGGCGGTGCTGCCCGACTGGCAGGCGCACGTCACGCCGCCCGCCCAGCTCTTCCAGGGCGGTCCGGTCGGCCTGGACTCCGCGCTCGGCCTGGTCACCGTGCCCGGCGACGCACGCGAGCCGATGGGGGTGCGGCTCCTCTTCGGCGGCCTCGGGCTGGTCGACCTGGACACCCCGCCGCTGGTGGTGATGCCGGAGCTGGCCGGGCTGCGGATCTTCGCGGGCTACTCGGGGTGGGCCGGGGGGCAGCTGGAGGACGAGGTCCGCGCCGGCGGCTGGTACGTCGTCGACGCCGAGCCACGGGACGCCTTCACGGACGACCCCGAGCACCTGTGGGTCGAGGTGCTGCGCCGCCAGCGGGGCAACCTGGCCCTCGTCGCGACCTTCCCGGACGACCCCTCGATGAACTGACCGTAGACTCGCCCCATGACCGGTATGACACGGGCGACGTCGCAGCGGCAGCGCGAGACGGCGGCGCAGGACCCTCCCGGTGCCCCCTCGGACCCCACGACGCCGGAGCCGGAGCCGGCCCGCCTCCCGCAGCGGACGGCCGTGCTCGAGCGTGAGGCCGTCGAGGAGGAGTACGCCGAGCCGGGCGACCACGAGCGCTTCTCGCACTACGTGCGCAAGGAGAAGATCCTGGAGAGCGCGCTGTCGGGGGAGCCGGTCACCGCGCTGTGCGGGAAGGTCTGGGTGCCGGGTCGGGACCCGAACCGCTTCCCGGTGTGCCCGATCTGCAAGGAGATCTACGACGGGTTGCGGGCCCCCCAGGACGGCGGCGACGGGAGCGAGTGACGCCCGTCGCCGAGCGTCCGGCCCGCTCCGGCACTGCGCGCCGCGGCGCTCAGCCCTGTTGCGGCGCTTGGCGCTGGTAGGACCCCGGCTCCGGCGAGCCGGTGCTGATCGCCATCCGGTTCCACGAGTTGATCGCGACGATCCCCCAGATGAGCGCGGCCAGCTGCTCGGTCCCGAACTGCTTGTCGGCCTCGGCCCAGACCTGCTCGTCCACCCCGCCGTCCGCGATCCGGGTGACCTGCTCGGTCAGGGCCAGCGCCGCCCGCTCCTGCTCCGTGAAGAACGACGTCTCCCGCCATGCGCTCAACGTGTGGAGGCGCTGCTCGCTCTCCCCACCGGCCCGCGCGTCCTTGCTGTGCATGTCGAGGCAGAAGGCGCAGCCGTTGATCTGCGAGGCGCGCATCTTGACCAGCTCGTAGAGCCCCGGGTCCATGCCGGAGCTGGTGCACGCCTCGTGGGCGGCCTGCTCGAGGGCGCCCATCCGGCGGTAGACGTGCGGGGTGGTCTCCTGGAGGTCAAGTCGGGTGGTCATGGCTCGCACGGTACGCCGTCCCGGCGAGCGCCGGTCAGGGCAAAAGCGTTCGGGCACGGCACTGCTCGGCGGGAGTGTCCGGTCAGGGGTGCCGGGCCCGCGTCGGTTAACCTCGACGACCTATGAGTACGTCCGCCGCCTCGCACCTGTCACCGGCCTTCCCCGAGCGGGCGGCGTGGGGCACGGCGGACAAGTTGCGGGCGTGGCAGGCCGACGCCCTGCAGCGCTACCTGGCGGACGCTCCGCGCGACTTCCTGGCCGTGGCGACGCCGGGGGCCGGGAAGACGACCTACGCCCTGCGGGTGGCGACCGAGCTGCTCGGGCGCGGTGTCATCGAGCGGGTGACCATCGTCGCCCCGACCGAGCACCTCAAGACGCAGTGGGCGGACGCGGCGGGCCGGGTCGGCATACAGATCGACCCGCGGTTCTCCAACCGGCAGGGGCGGCACTCCCGGGACTACCACGGGGTCGCCGTCACCTATGCGGGCGTGGCGAGCCGGCCGATGCTGCACCGGGCCCGCACCGAGGCGGCGCCGACGCTGGTCATCCTCGACGAGATCCACCACGGCGGCGACAACCGCTCGTGGGGCGACGCCATCCGGGAGGCCTTCGAGCCCGCGACCCGGCGCCTCGCGCTCACCGGAACCCCCTTCCGCTCCGACACCAGCCC
>DASSKF010000085.1:0-4967 GCA_035690725.1 Segeticoccus sp. | reverse complement strand
GGTCGCCGGGGGTGATGCCGCCGCGGGTCAGGCCCGCCCAGCCGATTGTGGCGAGGTAGGCCGCGACGGGTAGGTAGGGCGCTGTGGTGGCGATGCTGCGGGGCTTGCGGATCATGTGGGCTGTTCCCCTCGGCCGAGGTGGCGCGCGGCCCAGCGGGCGAGGCGTTGGCGCATGCGGGGTCCTCCGTCCGAGGCGGTGGGCGGGTGGTCGAGCCGGGGCGAGCCGGGGCGTGCGAGGTGGCCCGATATGGGCGGAAAGGTGCGGGTCAGGCCGGGGCGGTGCCCGCCTGCTGCACAGCCTCGGTCAGCGCCGTCTTGTCGCCACCGCAGGCCACGTAGGTCTCGGTCAGACCGGTCACGGTGGCCGGGATCTGCGTGAGCCGGGTGCGGCGCTCCTGCTCTGTGAGCACCTGCACCCGCAGGGCGTCGAGGTCGTCGTCGGTGTATCCCGAGAGGTCGATCATGATTGCTCCAATCAGGCGGGGACGCTAGGGCAGGACGGTGGGCCACGGGTCGTCGGTCAGCCACGCGCCGTTGTATCGGAACTGGAACTGGTTGGCATCCGTGCCGTAGATGCCGAGGCGACCGGTCGGGAGCATCGTCATGAGCCGATTCGGGATCGAGCCGGTACACGTGACGTACAGGTACTGGCCCAGCGTTGGTCGCCACCCTGCAGGCAGGTAGCTGAGCACTTCCGGGGAGTCGAACGGGCCGGCGTCCGAGGTCAGGTCGTTGTCCCCGAATTCGAGGTGAACCTCGCAGTTCACGCGTCGGATGGTGATGAACCCGGTGATATGGGTGGCTACCGACTCCACCGCACGTGACCCCGTGTCGCCGTCGATCACGGCCCACGAGCCGTCCCGGTAGGCCCACTCTCGGGCGCCGTTGGTCTCGTCAAGGTCGATGTAGCGGTACGGCTTGGCGTCCGGCGGTGGGTCGATGCCTGCCTGACCGGCCGGGAATCCATGCCCGACCAGCGTCAGCGCACCCGCCTCTATAGCGGCGGCAAGCGCCTGCCCGGTCTGCGTCGCCGGGTCGGCCACGTTGGCCGCCGTGTCGGCGTCCAGCGTCGCGGCGGGCTGGGCGGCATCGGCCGCCGCGCCCTGGGCCTGACTGGCATACAGCGCGTCGCCCGCGACGCGGGTCTGCGATGCCGGGTCACCCAGATACCCCGCCACGTCGGCATCGGTGGCCGCCGCACCATCGGCACCGGGAGGCCCCTGCGGACCCACCGCGACCATCCGGACGAACCCACGCTGCCGCCACGTCAGCCGCTCGCCGGGCCGCAGGCTGATCCCGCTCACTTGCGGACCACCCTCCCCTTGGCCAACGTCTGGGAGAACACGTCCACGCCGTCGGTCTCGGTGTAGAGCAGCGACACGTCGGTGCCGCTGGCCCACGACCAGCCCGCGGGCGGATGCGCCTGGAACCACGCCGCGTCCGGCCCGGTGATCGTGGCATCCCATGTCGCGCCGGGCAGCATGATGGACAGCGTCGCCCCGGCGGGCCAGTCCTCGCCCGTGCGGGTCAGGGTGCCCTCGAAGTCGGAGGAGTCCTCGAGTAGCAGGGTCAGCGCGTCGGGGTCGGTGCCGATGATGAGCGACACGATGGGCCTCCTCAGCCGAACGTCGGGGTGTCGGTGGACGGGGCGCCGGACAGCTCGGGGAGCAGCAGCTCGAGTACGCCGTTGATCTGCGCGGTGAGCGCGTCGACCTGCGCGACCGCCTGCGCCTGCGTCGGCGCGGCCAGCGCGAGGTAGGTCTTGTTGGCCTTCCACGCGCCGTAGGCCGTCCACAGCAGCGCCTCCCGGTCGGCGTCGGCCGAGGCAAGGCGGCAGCGGGCGCGGACGATCTGGTCGGGCGTCAGGTCGGCGTCGACGGTGACCTGCTGCCCGCCGTCGGTGAGCGGGGTGAAGTCGACATGC
The DNA here is from genome assembly GCA_035690725.1 of Segeticoccus sp. Taxonomy (GTDB): domain Bacteria; phylum Actinomycetota; class Actinomycetes; order Actinomycetales; family Dermatophilaceae; genus DASSKF01. The sequence goes on along the minus strand of DASSKF010000085.1, from coordinate 3,043 downwards.
GGGTAGCCGAGGTCGGCGAACATGTCCTCGGCCAGCGGTCGCGCCGGGCGAGTCACGGTGAACACGGTCATGCCGCTCCTTCTCGGATCAGGTGAGGTCGGTGCGGGTGGCGCGGCCGCCGAACATCACGGCCAGCGGGTCGGGTGCGGACTCGGTCGGGGACAGCGCGGCGGTCCCGGCGTCGGCGTCGTAGCGGACCCGGCCGATCAGCATGTCCACCGCCGAGGTCGGCACCACCAGCCGGTCGCGGACCAGCGTGACGAGCTGGATCCGGGCGACCACCCCGGGCCGGAGCTGGGGCAGGTCGACCGGGCCGCCCGAGGCGGTGGTGACCTGCCCGGGCGTGACGGCAAACTCGCCGGACACGACCATGTGCGGGGACACGCGGTTCAGGTACGCCTGCGCCTTGCCCTGCGCGGAGGTCGCGGAGATGCCGCCGAACCGGGTCAGGTCGATCGAGCGGGACACCCGCCCGAACTTGGCCTCAGCCTTCGCGTCGACCACGGTAACCGTGGCGCGTGTCTGCCCGCCGGAGTCGTAGGTGCCATACGTCGCGGTGATCCGGGTGGCGTAGGTGTTGAGCGTCAGCGGCGGCGCGGTGTGGGCGGAGACGATCAGCGCGGGCTTGGTCGGCGCCGTCTCGGCGGTGATCCGCCCGGCCAGGTCGACGCGCCAGTACTTGCCCTCCGCGGTCAGCACCTCCCCGAGCGGCTGGTCCAGCGTCGTGGTCGACAGGTCGGTCGAGCCCCCGGAGTCCTGCCCCCACACGGTGGACGACAGCGACGCCGGGCGGGTCAGCGGCAGGCCGTCGGCGATGGCGGCGTCCACGATCGCGTCGAGGCTGCCGGTGGTGGCGACGGGCTCCTGCGCGACCAGTCCGGCGAGCCCGTCGACCTTGACCCGCCAACCGTCCCGGTCGATCTCGGCGACCCGGCCCTGCCACAGGATGCCGCCGCGATGGATGGTCAGGGTCGCGCCGACGGACAGGTGCCGGATGTGGGCGTCGGCCGGGGCATCGAGGGAGAGCTCTGCCGAGGTGGGGCCGCCGGGGTAGTCCCACTGCCACGTCAGGCCGTGGACGGGGGCCTGTGCGTCGAGGTAGGCCCAGCCGTGCGGGTCGACCACGCGGCACAGCACGAGCGCGCTCACGGTCGGCTCGTCGTGCTCACGAGAGGCGGCGCGGGTAGTAGGACAGCGACACGTCCGGCGCCCCGGACGTGGAATAGACCAGCAGTTGCGTCGCCGGCGCGCGCACGGAGAACGGCAGCGACAGGTCGGGCGGGTCGGCCGGGGAGCGGGCGTCGGAGCGGTCGGCGGTGCTGCCCACCCACACGCGGCCCATCTGCGCGGTCGGCTCCGGCTCGTCGATCCACCCGTAGGCCATCGGCTCGGCGAGGTTCGGCAGCCACGCCATCGGCTGGTCCACGTTGAGGACCAGCACCTCAGACCAGGCGGCGCCGCCCGGGGACAGCGTGAAGGTGTAGGACACGGCCCGGTTGTCGTCCGGCACGCCGACCATCGGCAGCGGGACCACGCCGAAGTCCACGTAGTGGTTGCCGTCGGTCTGGGTGCCGTCGAGCACCTCGCTGGCGACCTGCACGCCGTCGATCAACTGCGCCACCGTGCACGTCGGAGACCCCACGGCATCCGCCGCGGCGAGGGTGCCGATCACCCGGTAGACGCCGTCGTAGGCAGCGGGCGCGGCAGCGGTGGCCTCGGAACCGGCGGTGGCCAGCATCGGCGGGACGGCCGGGTCGGCGGTGGCGATCAGACAGTCGGTCATCGGCGCCGCGCCGGTGACGGTCAGCATCACCGGGGAGCGGGCCGCGCCGACGATGTCGAGGCCGAGGACGGTGCCGTACTGCGACGTGGTCGAGGACGGCTCCGGCCCGGCGGCGATGGTGTCGACGTACCACGGATAGATGTTGTGGATCTCGACGTCGTAGGCGACCACCGCGGACAGGTCGGGCGCCCCGTCCGGAGAGGTCTCGGCGACATCCGCGGCACGGTCCCAGCCGATCCGGTGCCACCCGGTGTCCACGGACCCGGTCACCCGGTAGCGGGTCCAGCGGCCCTGGGTGTCGAACAGCCGAAGCGAGAGCACGTTGGAGGCGGCATCGGGCGATGGGTAGTCGAAGTTCGCAGCCTGGCTCGTGGGTCGCAGCCACAGCGAGAGCCACGGCCACGCGGCCACGTCGACCGGGGCGCCCAGCGGCGCGTACAGGTAGCCGACCGGTCGGTTGGGCGGCTCCGTCGAGGGGTCGTTGACCGCCGGCACCAGCAGCGAGGACGAGCCGTCGTGCGCCACGGCAGCGGAGAACGTCACCGTCTGGGTTGCCGCACCCGACAGCGCGCCCTGGTACACGGACCGATCCCCGGCCGCGGCGGCGAGCAGTCGCAGGCGCAACTGCACACTCGCGGCGCCCGCAGGACGCTTCGCGACCACCCACGGCGCGAACTCGTAGAGGTTGTCAGCGCGAGGCAGGCCCCAGTCGATGCCCAGCGACACCCCGCCAGCGTCCAGCCACTCCACGCCTGCGACCGCAGCCGACCCGGCACTGAGGTTCATCCCGCCGGTCACGTAGTCCACACCCTCGGGGACAGCCCACGAGGTCGCGGTCACCGCCTCCGCGTCACCCGGCGCGGTCACCGTCAGCGGGAAGCCGTCGCCCGTGCAGTTCGACACCGGCGAAAACGCCACAATGGTCCCGGAGCCAGCCGGGTTGACGTTGAACGCAGTGATCGGCACCGCGGCGGCGCCAGCGGTCGGCATCGCGATGCTGTCCCCAGCGTTGACCGACTGCGGCTCGGTCAAGAACACGCCCATCCGCGACGACTCGAACCCATCCAGCGTCACGCCCGGCGCGACCGCCGCAGGAGTCTCCCGCACCCCCGACCGCACGAACGGCAACGCCGGGAACGCGAACGTGTACCGCCGCCGATTCCACGCCTCGGACTGGTCGTCGGTCCTCTCCGGCTGAGCACGGAACAGGTCGTAGACCTCCGCGTCGCCCTCGTCGGGCACGAACCGCAGCGTCGACGC
>DASSKF010000084.1:0-42163 GCA_035690725.1 Segeticoccus sp. | reverse complement strand
TCGGCGGACGTGAGCAGGTCGGCGAGCAGGGTGGCGAAGCCGCGCTGCTGGAGGTGGACGGCCACCTGCCGGTTACGGGGGCTGTGCCGGCTGCTGCCGCTGCCGTGCGCGAACACGACGATCCCCCGGGCCCGTTCGGGGACCGAGAGGTCGGCGCCGAGGACGACGTCCGGCCCGACCTGAAGTGACACCTGCTGCTGCACCAACGCACCTCCGGGTCAGTCCACCGCCGCTCCTACCCGACGCGGGCGGCACCACACGGGCGGGACGACACGGGCGGGACGACACGGGCGGGACGACACGGGCGGGACGACACGGGCGCCGGGCAGGCGCCGGCGGGTCGGCATACGTTGGGGGCATGCGCAACCGACTCGGTGAGGCCAGCAGCCCGTACCTGCTGCAGCACAAGGACAACCCGGTCCCGTGGCAGGAGTGGGGGCCGGCGGCGTTCGCGGAGGCGCAGCGACGGCAGGTGCCGATCTTCCTGTCCGTCGGCTACGCCGCGTGCCACTGGTGCCACGTCATGGCGCACGAGTCCTTCGAGGACGACGAGGTGGCACGCGTCCTCGACGCCGACTTCGTCGCGGTCAAGGTGGACCGGGAGGAGCGCCCCGACGTCGACGCGGTCTACATGACGGCGACCACGGCGATGACGGGTGCCGGCGGCTGGCCGATGACCTGCCTGCTCACGCCCGAGGGCGAGCCGTTCTACTGCGCCACCTACGTGCCCCGGCCACAGCTGCTGCAGCTGCTCGCCGCCGTCACCGAGGCGTGGACCGAGCGTCGGGAGGAGGTCCTCGCGAGCGGGTCGCACATCGCCGGGGCGCTGCGCCAGGCGTCGCAGCCGGCAGCCGGGCCGGCGCTGGGCGCAACGGAGCTCGACCGTGCGGCGGCCATGCTCGCGGACGCCTTCGACGAGCGCTCGGCCGGCTTCGGGCGGGCGCCGAAGTTCCCGCCGTCGATGGTGCTGGAGTTCCTGCTGCGCCGGCACGTGCGCACCGGGGACGCCCGCTCCCTGATCATGGTGGAGCGCACCTGCGAGGCGATGGCCCGGGGCGGCATCCACGACCAGCTGGCCGGCGGGTTCGCCCGCTACTCGGTCGACGCGCACTGGGTGGTGCCGCACTTCGAGAAGATGCTCTACGACAACGCCCAGCTGCTGCGGGTCCACCTCCACCTGTGGCGGCTGACCGGCTCGCCGCTCGCGGAGCGGGTCGCCCGGGAGACCGCCGACTTCCTGGTGCGCGACCTCGGCACGCCCGAGGGCGGCTTCGCCTCGGCGCTGGACGCCGACACCTCCGGGGTCGAGGGCCTCACCTACGTCTGGTCACCGGAGCAGCTGCGGTCGGTGCTCGGACCCGACGACGGCCCTCGGGCGGCCGAGCTGCTGCGGGTCACGCCGGAGGGCACGTTCGAGGACGGGACGTCGACGCTGCAGCTCCCCGTGGACCCGGAGGACGCCGCCTGGTGGGCCGGCACCCGCGCCCGGCTGCTCGCCGCGCGCCGGGACCGGCCCCAGCCCGAGCGCGACGACAAGGTCGTCACCGCCTGGAACGGCCTGGCCGTGGCGGCGCTCGCCGAGGCCGGCACCCTGCTCGAGTGCGGGGAGTACCTGGGTGCGGCCACCCGGTGCGCGCAGCTGCTCTGGCACACGCACATCGTGAACGGCCGGCTGCGGAGGGTCTCACGGCACGGTCGGGTCGGCGTGGCCGAGGGCGTCGCGGACGACCACGGCGACCTGGCCGAGGGCCTGCTGGCCCTCCACCAGGCCACGGGTGACGCCGTGTGGCTGGAGCGCGCGGGCACCGTGCTCGACTGGGCCAGGAGGCGGTTCGCGGCGGACGACGGCGGATTCCACGACACCGCCCACGACGCCGAGCAGCTGTTCACCCGCCCCCGCGACCCTGCCGACAACGCGGAGCCCTCGGGCCAGTCGGCCCTCGCCGGAGCGCTGCTCACCCACAGCGCGCTCACCGGGTCGAGCGAGGACCGGTCCCTCGCCGAGAGTGCGCTGCGGGCCGGTGCCGCCGTCGCCACCCGGGACCCGCGCTTCGCCGGGTGGGCGCTGGCGGTGGCCGAGGCGGCGCTCGCCGGCCCGCTGCAGGTGGCGGTGAGCACGACGGAGGGCGATGAGGGCCACGACCTGCTGCGGGTGACCCGGATGTCCCCCTCCCCCGGGCTGGTGCACGTCGCCGGACCGCCCGACAGCGCCGGCATCCCGTTGCTCGCGGGGCGTCCGGCCACCGACGGCTCCGCCACCGCCTACCTGTGCCGCGGCTTCGTGTGCGACGCGCCGACCACGGAGGCGGACGCGCTGCGTGCGGCGCTCTCTCGCGCCCTGGTGGCCTGACGCGCGGCAGTTGACGCGGCGGGGGCCGCGCGCTGTCATGGACCCAGGAGGTGCGGATGTCCGCTCCACACGACTCGCTGAGGCTTCTCGCCCGCGCGCTGGACCAGGTGGGCGACCTGCTCGTGCACGTCCACGACGACCAGCTGGGCGACCCCACCCCCTGCGGTGACTGGGACGTCGCGCAGCTCGTCGGCCACCTCGTGCGTGGGGTCCGGCAGTTCACCGCGTCCGCCCACGGTGAGCGACCGGACTGGACGACCCCACCGGAGCCGATCACCGGTGAGCGGGTGAGCACCTTCCGCTCGGCGGCGGACGACCTGCTGCACGCGTGGCACCAGGCCGGTGACGCCGCGAACGAGCAGGCCATCGACTGGCAGGCCACCGAACTGGCGCTCCACGGCTGGGACCTGGCACGCGCCACCGGCCGCCCGACCGACCGCCTCGACGCCGAGGTGGCCGAGCGCGGACTGGCCTTCGCCCGCAGCGGGCTCACGCCGGAGAACCGCGGCGAGTCCTTCGGCCCGCCCGTCGACGTGCCGGACACCGCCCCCGTGGTGGACCGGCTGGCGGCGTGGGCAGGACGCGATCCCGGCGTGACCGGCCTGCCTGCCTGAGGCGCGCACCCGCCGACGTTACGCTGACGCGGTGATGCGTCGACGCCGGTTCCGTGCCGCCCTGGCCGCCGGTGCCGGCGTGTTCGCCCTTCTCCTGGCCGGTTGCAGCAACAGCGCGACCGGCAGCGCGCCGACCGGCTCACCCGACGCCAGGCCGACCGGACCGGCCAGCGCGGCCGCGTCGCCCACCGGGCCCTCCGCAACGGCTGCCGACCCGTCCTCCCCCGGGGCCGACCAGGCGACCGGCCATGTGTCGTCGTCGCCGAGCCGGTCGGGAGGCGACCGCAGTGTCACGATCGCCGGGGCGGGCGACATCCTCCTGCACTACTCGGTCCAGGAGGACGCCGCACGGGAGGCACCCGGGCACGGCTACGACTTCCGCCCGATGTTCCGCGAGGTCCGGCCGCTCCTGACCCGTGCCGACGTCGCCCTGTGCCACCAGGAGACCCCGATCTCGACCGACACCGACGACCTGACGGTGCCGAACACGTTGGTCTTCAACGCTCCCCGACAGATCGCGCAGGGCCTGGCGTGGGCCGGCTTCGACGGGTGCGACACCGCCGGCAACCACGTGTGGGACCAGGGCCTGGACGGGATGCGCGAGACGATCACGTCGTTGCGGTCGGCCGGCCTGAAGCAGGTCGGCGCCAGCAAGGACGCGCGGCACAGCGGTCGCGCCGCGGTCTACCACGTCCCCGGCGGCCCCACCGTCGCCCAGCTCGCCTACACCTACACGATTCTCAACGACGGCAGCCCGAACACCCGGCTCCCGGCCGACGGTCCGTGGATGCGGCACTACCTGTGGCCGGCCCGTGGGGCCGAGGGGATCCTCCACGACGCCCGCGCGGCCCGCCGGGGCGGGGCGGACCTCGTCGTGGTGAGCATGCACTGGGGCCTCGAGTACCACCAGGAGCCGACCGAGGACCAGCGCCGGCTCGCCCGGAAGCTGCTGGAGTCCGGTGACGTCGACCTCATCCTCGGCACGCACGTCCACGTGGTGCAGCCCTGCCAGAAGATCAACGGCCGCTACGTCGTCTACGGGATGGGCAACTTCCTGTCCAACCAGGCCCCCTCCCAGGCCAGCGGCCTCACGCCGTCCAACCAGGACGGTGTGCTCGTGCTGGCGACCTTCGAGCCCCGGGCGGACGGCGGCTGGCGGACCGGCCTGCGCTACCAGCCCACCTACGTGCAGACGAAGGGCCACGTGGTCCGGCTGGCGACGCCGACCCACCACGGGGCGTCGTTCCGCCGCACCGTCAGCGCCATGAACGCCCTGGGCGACGGCGCGTGCGACGCCCAGCCGCGGTCGTGACGACGCGGCGCGGCCGACGCCCGGTCCTGCTCGCGCTGGTCGCGACCGTCCTCGCCGGCTGCAGCGCGGCACCGCCGGCCGGGACGGCCACCCCGGCCCAGCAGACCGGCCCCAGCCCGACCCAGCGCACCGGCCCTGCCCGGGCGTCCAGCACGGCACCCACGGCGTCCACGCGCACCGCACCACCGAGGGCCGAACACACCCGTCACCCGGCGAAGCCCACCCCGAGCCAGCACCCCGGTCGCTCGAGAGCCCCCGCCACGGTGCCGCCGAGGGACATCACGCTGGCGGCCGTCGGCGACGTGCTCGTGCACCCGCGGGTGCGGCAGGAGGCCCACCGAGGGGGCACCCGCTACGACTTCCGGCCGATGCTGCACCGCGTCGCGCCTCTCCTGTCCCGGGCCGACGTCGCGCTCTGCCACCTGGAGACCCCGGTGAGCAGCGACGACCGGCACTTCGGCGACCCGGACCACCTGGTCTACAGCGCCCCCAGCCAGATCACGGGCGCGCTTGCCCGGGCCGGCGTCGACGGCTGCTCCACCGCGTCCAACCACGTATGGGACGAGGGTCTGCCGGGGATCCGCGCCACCAACCGGGCCCTCCGGACGAGCGGCCTGAAGCGGGCGGGGGCCGGAGCCACGGCCGGCGCCACCCGCCCCGCCCGCTACCGCGTCGGGGACGTGACGATCGCCCAGCTGTCGTACTCGTACACGATCTTCAACACCCTCGACGGCAGTGATGCCGTGCCCGCGCAGGCTCCGTGGCTGCGGCACCTGCTGTGGCGGGTGCGTGGCGCCGCCGGGATCGAGCACGACGCCCGGAGGGCGCGACGCCACGGCGCCGACCTCGTCGTCGTCAGCATCCACTGGGGCCACGAGTACCAGCGGGCGACCACACCGGCGCAACGGCGGCTGGCCCGGCGCCTGCTCTCGTCCGGTGCCGTGGACCTCGTCCTGGGTTCCCATGCACACGTCGTGCAGACGTGCGCGCGGATCGGCGGCCGCCACGTGGTCTACGGGATGGGGAACTTCCTGTCCGACCAGTCCGCCGCCACCCTCGGCCCGGACCGCGCCGCCACCCAGGACGGGGTGGTGGCGCTGGTGACGTTCCACCGCCACCGGGACGGCTCCTTCACCCAGGAGCTGCGGATGGTCCCGACGCTCGTGACCCTGCCGGGCCACGTGGTGCGCCGAGCCGGCCCGACGTCATACCCTGCGTCGTTCCACCGCACGCTGCGCGCGGTGCGCAGTCGCTCCTGCGACGCGTCCGTCGCCGGCGCGGCGGGGTAGTCCAGCCCGCGCCCGACGCCGTTCGGGGTCAGTCGCGCCGCCAGGCGTCCACGACCGGGAGGACGTCGAGCAGCTGCTGCACCACGGCGTCGGGGGTCACGTCGACCGCCACCTGCTGGTCGGCCGGGATGTCCGAGTGCGGCACCCAGATCGCGCGCATGCCCGCCGCCTGGCTGCCGTGCACGTCCTCGAACGGCCGGTCCCCGACGTAGGCCGCACGCTCGGGCCGGACGCCGACCGCGGCCGCCGCGGCCTGGAACGCCTCGAGGTGCGGCTTGGTCCACGGGATCTCGCTGGAGTAGACCTCCCCGTCGATCAGGTGGGCGACGCCGTCGCGCTCGAAGATGCCCCGGTGGTAGTCCCCGGTCCAGATGGTGTTCGACAGCACCCCGACCCGCACGCCGCGGGCGCGCAGGCCCTCCCACAGCGGGCGCACCTGGTCGTCGGTGAACGTGTGCGGCTCCCAGAACTGCCGGTATGCCGTGAGCGCAGCCTCCCGGTGCACGTCGCCCTCGCGCACGCCCGCCTCGGTGAGGATCTCCTCGAGCCGGGCGCTGCTCTGGTCCTCCCGGCCACGACGCCAGGCCTCGCCCTCGGCCGTCAGGATCCGTTCGGCGAGCGAGCGGGCATGCTCCTCCTCGGCGTGCACCTGTCGGGCGAAGACCTGCCACTGCTCGGCGAGGTCGATGCTGTGCCAGGGCGTGAGCGTGCCGCCCCAGTCGAAGATGACTGCCTCGACCGGCTCGGCCGGCTCGGCCGGCCCGGCCGGCCCGGCCGTGACGCCGTCGTGCCCGTACCGGGGGGCGATGTCGCCGGTCACGGCTGCGCGGGGCCGCCCGCCGCCCCGTCGCCGCGGACCTCCGTGACGACCGCATCGACGACCTGTTCGACCGGCACCTCGCGCCGCTCGCCGCTGCGCCGGTCCTTGACCTCCACGACGCCCTGGGCCAGGCCCCGGCCCACCACCACGATGGTCGGGACGCCGATGAGCTCGGAGTCCTTGAACTTCACACCCGGGCTGACGCCACGCCGGTCGTCGAACAGGACGCGGACGCCCCGTTCCTGCAGCGCCGCGGTGATCTCGTCGCCCTTGGTGAAGACCGCCTCGTCCTTGCCTGTGGCGACCAGGTGCACGTCGGCCGGGCTGAGCTCGCGCGGCCAGACGAGCCCCTGCTCGTCGTGGTTGTCCTCGGCGACGGCGGCCACGGCACGGGAGACGCCGACGCCGTAGGAGCCCATCGTCACGGTGACCAGCTTGCCGTGCTCGTCGAGCACCTTGAGACCGAGCGCCTCGGCGTACTTGGTGCCGAGCTGGAAGATGTGGCCCATCTCGACGCCACGTGCGGTGTGCAGCTCGTGGCCGCAGCTCGGGCAGTGGTCGCCGTCCCGGACCTCGGCGGCCTCGATCGTGCCGTCGCCGGTGAAGTCACGGCCGGCGACGAGGTCGAGCACGTGCCGGTCGGTCTTGTCCGCGCCGGTCACCCAGCGGGTGCCCTCGACGATGCGGGGGTCCAGCAGGTAGGTGATGCCGGAAGCGTTCTCGGCCCCGAGGGCGCCCGGGCCGATGTAGCCCTTGGCCAGCGCCGGGTTCGCGGCGAAGTCGGCGGCCTCGAACGCCCGTACCTCGGCCGGCTCGACCTGCGCGCCGAGCCGCTTCTCGTCGACCTCCCGGTCGCCGGGGAGCCCGATGGCGAGCGGCTCGCGCCGGCCGTCCGGGTGGACCAGCATGACCACGACGTTCTTCAGCGTGTCCGCGGCCGTCCACGGCCGCCCGTCGCTGCGCTGGTGGTCGGCGTTCAGCGACGCGACGAGCGTGTCGATGGTGGGGGTGTCGGGAGTGTCCTCGACATGGGCAGGCGGCGCGTCGGCATACGGAACCGGCTGCGGGACGGGCACCTTCACGGCCTCGACGTTCGCGGCATACCCGCAGTTGGCGCAGCGCACGTAGGTGTCCTCGCCGTTCTCGGAGGTGGCGAGGAACTCCTCCGAGGCCGAGCCGCCCATCGCGCCGGACATGGCCGCGACGATGACGTACTCGAAGCCGAGCCGGTTGAAGATGCGGACGTAGGCGTCGCGGTGGGCGTCGTAGGACTTCTGCAGCCCGGCCTGGTCGACGTCGAAGGAGTAGGAGTCCTTCATGACGAACTCCCGGCCGCGCAGCAGGCCCGCGCGCGGACGCGCCTCGTCGCGGTACTTGGTCTGGATCTGGTAGAGCGCGAGCGGCAGGTCCTTGTAGGAGGAGTAGAGGTCCTTCACCGTGAGGGTGAACACCTCCTCGTGCGTGGGCCCGAGCAGGTAGTCGGCCTCCTTGCGGTCCTGCAGCCGGAAGATGTTGGGGCCGTACTCGGTCCACCGCCCGCTCGCCTCGTAGGGCTCCTTGGGCAGCAGGGCGGGGAAGAGCAGCTCCTGGGAGCCGATCGCGTCCATCTCCTCCCGCACGACCTGCTCGACGTTGCGCAGCACCTTCAGACCCATCGGGAGCCAGCTGTAGATCCCCGGGGACACGCGGCGGATGTAGCCGGCCCGCACCAGCAGCTTGTGGCTGGGCAGCTCGGCGTCGGCCGGGTCCTCGCGCAGGGTCCGCAGGAACAGGGTCGACATGCGCATGGCCTGGGTCAAGGGTGTGCTCCTCGCTCGGTTCGTCCCCGGTGGCTCCGGGCTCTTGGGGCACCGTTCACGATATCGGCCGTGTGCCAGGTGGCTCACCACCGTTTCGCCGCGCGCACTAGGGTTTGCTCCCGCCGCCCCACCCCGCTCAACCGCAATTTCGACTGGCAGTACTCCCATCGCGGGACCGACGCCGTGCTCACCAGCAGCCGGCTCGGGCGGTACTGCCAGTCGAAATTGCCATCCGCTCGACCCATCGCCCAGGAACGAAGGCTGCGCCGTGCTCTGGCATGCTGTGGGCCGTGCCACGACCCGCCCTGGAGGACCGGCTGCGGGCCGCCGACGTGCCGCCGCAGGCCTCGCCGGTCGAGGCGTGGCGGCTGCTGCGCCGGGCCGAGGGTCCGCACGCGACCGTGATCGACCTCTACGCGCTCGTCGCCGCCCCCCGCGGTCTGGCCGCGCACGAGCTGCCGCTAGAGGAGCGACACGGGCTGGCCCGCTCGGTCATGCCGGACGTGTGGCCAGGCTTCGCCCAGACCACGGGGAGCGAACGTCGCCACGACACGATCGCGCTCGCCGACCCGGACCCGGAGTGGGCCGGGCGGTTCGAGCGCTGGCGGCAGGTGTTGGGCTCCCGCCTCGGTTCCACGGCCCGCCGGATCGAGCACGTCGGCTCCACGTCCGTGCCCGGCCTGCCGGCCAAGCCGATCGTCGACATCCAGGTCGGCGTGGCCGACCTCGCGGACGAGTCCCGGTACGTCCCTGCGCTGGCGGACGTCGGACTGCAGCTGCGCAGCCGCGACGACCTGCACCGCTACTTCCGTCCGTTTCCCGACCGGCCCCGTGACGTGCACGTCCACGTGTGCGGCGAGGGCTCGCCGTGGGAGCGGGAACACCTGCTCTTCCGCGACCACCTGCGAGCGCACCCGCAGGCGCGCGAGGCGTATGCCGTCGCCAAACGGGAGGCGGCCGACCGGTGGGCGGACGACGGTGTCGCCTACACCGACGCCAAGTCCGAGGTCATCCTCACCCTCCTCGAGGACGCGGAACGCTCGTCGGCCTCGTCCGGTCGGCAACAGGTGTAGCGCACCGGCGAACCGCAATTTCGGCTGGCAGTACCAAACGACCCGTTCGCCGGTGAGCACGGTGCCGGTCCCGCGACGGGAGTACTGCCAGCCGGAATTGCGATCGGGGCACTGAATCTCCGGTCGCGTGCGATCAGCGCAAGCGCGATCAAACCACGGGGGCCCACCAACCACCACGATGGACCCATGAGCGCCGCGACCGACACGTTCGCCGCCTTCGTGGGCGTGCTCGCGCAGGGCCTGGCGGACGCCGACGGTGCCGGCACCGGCCACCTGCCGTGCCCCGAGGCGGACGGGGACGCCATCGCGGCGCGGCTGCACCTGTCCCGGTTCCACCTGGACCGGGTGGTCTCCTCGGTGGCCGGTGAGCCACCACAGAGGTTCCGCCGCCGCATCCTGCTGGAGCGCGCGGCATACCGGCTGCTCTCGACCGAGCGCAGCATCCTGGACGTCGCCGTCGAGGCCGGCTACGGCTCGCACGAGGCGTTCACGCGGGCCTTCGCCCGCGCCTACGGGCGCACGCCCAGCGACTGGCGGCGGGCGCCCGGCCCGATCCGCATCGCCGCTCCCAGCGACGTCCACTTCCACCCACCCGGCAGCCTCCGGCTGCCCGCACGAAGGCTGGTGACCGCCATGGACCTGCTGACCCGCATGGTCGAGCACCACATCTGGCTGACCGGCGAGATGATCGACCGCGCCGCCCGGCTGGACGACGCCCGGCTCGACGAGCTGATCGAGCTCAACGTCGACGAGGACCGGCAGACGATCCGGTCGCTGCTGTCCCGGCTCGTCGGGCAGATGGGCATGTGGAACGCCGCCGTCGCCAACCGCGAGTACGACTGGTCGGTCGAGGAGCACGAGAGCGTCGACGGGATGCGGCAGCGGCTCTCGGTGGAGGGACCGGCCTACCTCGCCCAGGTACGCGAGGTCTGCGAGCAGGGCAGGCTGGACGACACCTTCGTCGACGCGCTGTGCGAGCCGGCCGAGCTGTTCACCTACGGCGGCATGGTGGCGCACGTGCTCACCTTCGCCGCCCACCGGCGCACCCTCGTGGCGCTCGCGCTGGACCGGGCGGGGATCACCGACCTCGGCTGGGGCGACCCGATGCGCTGGGTCGCCGAGCCCGCGCGCTGACGCCCGCGCCCGGTTCAGAGGAGAACGGTCGCGAACCGGCCGGTCTGCCTGAACCCGACCCGCTCGTACGCCGCCCGCGCCGGGGCGTTGTAGTCGTTGACGTAGAGCGACACCAGGGGGGCAACGTCCCGGGTGATGAGGTCGACCACGGCCGCCATCGCGGGGGCGGAACGTCCCCGGCCACGCTGGGACGGCGCCACCCACACTCCCTGGACCTGGGCGGCGCCGACCGCCGCGGAGCCGACGTCGGCCTTGAACAGCACCTGCCCGGTGTCGTCCAGCGACAGGTAGGTGTGCCGACGGCTGATGAGGGTCGCCACGGAGGCGCGGTAGGCCCGGTCCGACCCCTGGAAGGGCGGGTAGCCGATCTCCTCGGCGAACATCGCGGCGGCGGCCGGCAGGACGAGGTCGACCTCGTCCGGACCGGCGAGGCGGACCCGCGGGTCGGCCGTCACCCCGGCCCGCTCCCGCGCCTCCCGGTCGACCACCATGAGCGGTTGGTCGGCGCGGACCTCACGCGCCGACCCCCAGGACCGGCTCAACCGGCCCCAGAGCGGCAGCACCTGCTCGGCCGGGCCGAAGACGGACGAGCACCGGCGCCGGTGCCGCCGCAGCTTGCCGGCGAACGCCTCGATCGCTGCCTCGTCGCACTCGACCGGGACCACGTTGGCCGACGCCCAGCACAGGGAGCGCACCTCGTCGCCCTCGGTGTAGGCGAGCAGGCTGCCGGGCATGCTCTGCAGGGCGCCCTCGAGGATGCGCGCGGCCACGAAGACGTTCGCGGCAGGGTTGCGCGCACACAACTCGAGGGCCCGGTCGCGGTCGGCGGGCATCAGCGTCCGGACCGGGCTGTGGGTGCGCAGCACGGCCTCAGCCTGCCGGTCCGCGGCGGACGTGTCGAGCAGGACGCGGCGTTCGCCCCCACCGGAAGTTGCTGAGCTTCCGCGGTCCGCTGCCGCAGGAACCGCTCAGCAACGTCGCGACGGGGGCGCTCAGGGGAGCCGTGGCAGGGGCCAGCGCTCCCCCGTGCCGGTGTCCACCCACGCGGCCCGGTCGAAGTGCACCAGCAGCGGCAGCACGTCATACACGACGGCCGCCAGCGTGGGCATCGCCTGCAGCCGAACCCGTGGCGCGAGCGAGCAGTGCGGGCACCACGTCCCCGCCTCGTAGTGCCGGTGCACCTCGGCGCCGGTGGCGATCACGGCGGCGAGGGCGCGACGCTGCCGGTGCAGCAGGTCGACCGCGGGCGTCGGCACCAGCCAGGCCCGTCCCCGACGGAAGAACCCGAGGCCGTCGAACGAGAGCGTGACCGGCTCCCCGGCCGGCAGCTCGGCCACGGCCGCGCGGACAGCGTCGTCGTCCCACCGGCGCAGCACCACGTAGGACAGGTGCGGCACGTGCCGGCCGTGGGTGTGCGAGTGCAGGCTCGGTACCCCCGCCTGCTCCAGTCGGTCCCAGAGCCCGCGCAGCGCCCGTTCACCCTGCCGATCCGGCAGGAGGCAGAGCGCGAGCGCCATGGCGCTCAGGCTAGGCCGCGACGCGTCCAGCCCGCCCACGCAACGGGGGCGTCCCCGTGGGCTCGATCAGCCGACGGTGACCGTCGGGGCGGCACCGCCGTCGGCGGCGTCGACCTCGCCGGTCTCCTCGGCGATGCGCATGGCCTCCTCGATGAGGGTCTCGACGATCTGCGACTCGGGGACGGTCTTGATGACCTCGCCCTTGACGAAGATCTGGCCCTTGCCGTTGCCGGAGGCGACCCCGAGGTCGGCCTCGCGGGCCTCGCCGGGGCCGTTGACGACGCAGCCCATGACCGCGACGCGCAGCGGGACCTCCATCCCGTCGAGGCCGGCCGTCACCTCGTCGGCCAGCTTGTAGACATCGACCTGGGCGCGGCCGCAGGAGGGGCAGGAGACGATCTCCAGCTTGCGCGGGCGCAGGTTCAGCGACTGCAGGATCTGGGCGCCGACCTTGACCTCCTCCACCGGAGGGGCGGACAGGGACACCCGGATCGTGTCACCGATCCCCCGCGAGAGCAGGGCGCCGAAGGCGGTCGCGGACTTGATCGTGCCCTGGAACGCGGGGCCGGCCTCGGTCACCCCGAGGTGCAGCGGCCAGTCGCCGCGCTCGGCGAGCATCTCGTAGGCCTGCACCATCACGACCGGGTCGTTGTGCTTGACCGAGATCTTGAAGTCGTGGAAGTCGTGCTCCTCGAACAGGCTCGCCTCCCAGATCGCCGACTCCACGAGGGCCTCGGCGGTCGGCTTGCCGTACTTCTCCAGCAGGCGCTTGTCGAGGGAGCCGGCGTTGACGCCGATCCGCAACGAGACGCCGTGGTCCTTGGCGGCCCGGGCGATCTCCTTGACCTGGTCGTCGAACTTGCGGATGTTGCCGGGGTTGACCCGCACGCCGGCGCAGCCGGCTTCGATCGCCTTGAAGACGTACTTCGGCTGGAAGTGGATGTCGGCGATGACCGGGATCTGGGACTTGTGCGCGATGGCCGGGAGCGCCTCGGCGTCGTCGGCGCTGGGGCAGGCCACGCGCACGATGTCGCAGCCGGCCGCCGTCAGCTCCGCGATCTGCTGCAGCGTCGCGTTGATGTCCGTGGTGGGCGTGGTGCACATCGACTGCACGGAGATCGGCGCGTCACCACCCACCTCGACGTCACCCACGCGGATCTTGCGGGACCGACGGCGGGGTGCGAGGACGGGTGGGGGACTTGCCGGCATACCGAGCTGAACCGTCATACCGCCCAGTATCTCATTCGGCTCCCGACATGCAGGCGCGCCGGTGTCCGGTGCGGCGTGCGGGTCAGCCGCCCAGCTGGATCGGGTTGACCAGGTCGGCGTAGATGAGCAGCACCGACATGACGATGAGGACCATGCTGACGCCGTAGGCGACGGGTAGGCCCTTGGCGACGTCGACGTATCCGGGGTCACCGCGACCGGTGACCCGGGCGAAGGCCCGCTTGACCGCCTCCCACAGCGCGCCTGCCGCGTGCCCGCCGTCCATGGGGAGCAACGGGATGAGGTTGAACACGAACAGGGCGATGTTCAGGGACGCGATCAGGCTGATGAGGAAGACCAGCTTGGCGACGGGGCCGACGCCGGCGGCGTCGGTGGCGTCACCGGCGATCCGTCCGGCACCGACGATCGACATGGGGCTGTCGGCGGCTCGCTGCTGGGAGTCGAAGGCCGCGTGCCAGACCCCCACCATCTTCTCCGGGATGTGGAAGAACAGGCTGAACGTCTGCCCGAGGGCCGAGCCGACCACGGCCGGCGCCTGGGTGACCGGCTGCCGGACGACGGTGGACTGGGCGCCGATGAGCGTCCCGACGACGCCCACCTTCTCCATCACCGGCTGGCCGTCCGCCCCGGTCACCGGCTCGCCCTGGTCGTCCAGCACCGGTCGCTCGGTGACGGCCGGGGTCATGTGCAGGGTGACCTGCCGGCCGTCCCGCTGCACGACGACCGGGATGCGGTCGCCGCCGTGGGACCGGAAGGCCGTGCTGGCGTCGTCGGGGGTGGTGATCTTCTCCCCTGCGACCGAGACCAGCCGGTCGCCGCGCTGCAGCCCGGACTGCTGGGCCGGTGAGGCGGGCAGTCCCGAGCAGTCCGGCTTCGTGGGGTCGGCGCCGGCGGGCCGCTGCACCACCTGGGACGCCGGGGGCACGCAGGGCACGACGTCGGCGATCTCGGCGGCGGTGACCTTCGGCAGCCCGTACAGCGTGACGATGCCGGTGAGCAGCACCACCGCGATGAGCAGGTTGGTGGCGATCCCCCCGCACATGACGACGAGCTTCTTCCACGACGCCAGCTTGTAGAAGACGCGGTCCTCGTCGCCGGGCTGGATCTCCTGCATCGACTCGGCCCGGGCCTGCTCGGTCATCTGGCTGATCCGCCCGGTGGTCGAGGCGCGCAGCTGGCCCGGCCGGTCGTGCGGGCGGGGTGGCAGCATCCCGATCATCCGGCAGTAGCCGCCGAGCGGGATCGCCTTGATGCCGTACTCGGTCTCGCCCCGGCGCCGCGACCAGAGCGTGGGACCGAAGCCGATCATGTACTGCGTCACCTTGACGCCGAACAGCTTGGCGGGCACCAGGTGCCCCAGCTCGTGCAGGGCGATCGAGACCCCCACACCGACCGCGAGGACGAGCACCCCGAGGAGGTACATCACCGTTCCAGCGTCTCACTTCCCCCGGGACGCCCGCCCGGCCTCGGCTGCAGCCCGAGCAGCCGAGCCGCCCGGTCGCGCGCCCATGCGTCGGCGCGCAGCACCGTCTCAACGTCCAGGTCGTCCGGATCGTTCACGCCCGGCGCCGCCTCGCCGCCGCCCTCGGCCAGGTCGACGACCCGGGTCACCGTGTCGACGATGTCGACGAACCGGATGTGGCCGTCGTGGAACGCGTCGACACAGACCTCGTTGGCGGCGTTGAACACCGCGGGGAAGGTCGCGCCCTGCTCACCGACCCGGCGCGCGAGCGCGACGGCCGGGAACGCCTCGGCGTCGAGGGGGAAGAACTCCCAGGTACTGGCCCGGGTCCAGTCCACCGGCGGGGCCGCGTGCGGAACCCGCTCCGGCCAGGCGAGGCCGAGCGCGATCGGCAGGCGCATGTCCGGGGGGGAGGCCTGCGCGAGCGTGGCGCCGTCGGTGAACTCGACCATCGAGTGGATCACCGACTGCGGGTGCACGACGACCTCGATCCGGTCGAACGGGAGGTCGAAGAGCAGGTGGGCCTCGATCACCTCCAGGCCCTTGTTGACCAGCGTGGCGGAGTTCGTGGTGACCATCCGGCCCATGTCCCACGTGGGGTGCGCCAGGGCCTGCGCGGGCGTGACCTCGAGCAGCTCCTCCCGCGTGCGCCCGCGGAACGGCCCGCCGCTGGCCGTCACGACCAGCTGCGCCACCTCGTCCCGGGTGCCCCCGCGCAAGCACTGGGCCAGCGCGCTGTGCTCGCTGTCGACCGGCACGATCTGGTCCGGCTTGGCGGCGGCCCTGACCAGCGGTCCGCCGACGATGAGCGACTCCTTGTTCGCCAACGCCAGCGTGGTGCCGGCCTCGAGCGCCGCCAGCGTCGGCCTCAGCCCGATCGAGCCGGTGATCCCGTTGAGCACGACGTCCGCCGGCCCGGCGGCGAGCTCGGTGCTCGCATCGGGTCCGACCACGACCTCGGGGGCGAACCCGCTGCGCCCGGCCTCCCGGGCCGCCGCCGCGAGTGCCTCCCGCACCTCGGGCGCCGAGCCGGAGGCGACTCCGACCCGCTCGACGTCGAGCGCGACGGCCTGCTCGGCGAGCAGGGCCAGGTTGCCGCCGCCGGCGCTGAGGGCCCGGACCCGGAAGCGGTCCGGGTTGCGCCGGACGACGTCGATCGCCTGGGTGCCGATGGAGCCGGTCGAGCCGAGGAGGACGAGGTCACGTCGAGGAGTCACCGGCTCATTGTCACGCACCCCCGTCCACGACACCCTCCACCGCCCGTTCGGCGGCAGTGACGAGCCGCAGCACACGCTCCTGCACGGTCCCGGGGTCAAGCGGGTCGAACGTGACCGGCCCGCCGGCGCCGAAGCGCTGGCAGGAGACCCAGCTGCCCTCCGCGCCGAGGAACATCCCGAGCAGGTCCCCGGGGCCGTCGTCCCCCGCGTGCCGCACGGTCAGGTCGGCGTGCACCACCGCTCGCGCGAGCACCGACTCGACCTCCCCCGCGCCGTCGACGCCGGCCGCCGGGTCGACCGTCAGGGACCGGTCCGCCATGGTGGCCTCGTCCGGCACAAGGAACTGCTGCACGCAGTCGCCCAGCTCGTCGCGACCGACCCGGCCGAAGCGGTGCAGCCCCGAGGGCAGCACGTCCTCCCACAGGACGACGTCGTCGGCGAGGTAGCCGTAGCGCAGCACCTCCTCCTCCCCCGCCGTGCGCTGCACCAGCAGCAGCACCGGCGCCGCCTCGCGCAGCACGAGCACCGCGTCCACCTCGGCCGGCAGCTCCACGGCCACGCCCGCGCCGTCCTCCTCCGGCGCGGCCGGCACGCCTGCGTCAGCGCGGTCCGCCGCAGGCAGGGTGACCAGCCCCGAGGCCAGCAGGCAGCGGTATGCCGTGTGCACGGCGACCGCTCGCTCCTGCTCTCCCAGCGCCTCCAGGTGGGGCATCGCGACGGCACCGTCACCCGTGCCGGCGAGGACGGCGACCTGCTCGTCGGTGAGCGAGAACAGCGGCTGCACCGCGCCCGTGGAGGTCACCACGGCGTGCCGAGGGACAGGTCGGGCAGGGACAGGTCAGGCAGGTGCAGGTCACGCAGGACCCGGCCGACGCCCCGCTCCACGCGGCCGAGCGCCTGCTCGCCGAGGCGGGCCGCGGAGCGGACCGTCTCGGCGGCCCGGTGCACGGCCCGCCGGGCCACCCTCCGGTGGGTCCGGAGCGCCGAGCGGGCGAGCGCGCCCACCCTCCCGACGAAGGCGCCGATCTGGCGGCGGTTGTCCCACACCGCGTTGCCGAGCTTCCAGGCGCCGTAGGCCGCCAGGGCGGCGCCCGCGACCGGCGCCAGGGGACTGGCGGCGCCGGCCACCATGAGCGTGAGCGCGGCCCCGGCTCCGACACCGCCCATCACCCGCGTCACGGGCTCGCGCCAGTCCTCGTGGTCACCGCCGGTGACGACGTCTCGCAGCCCGTCATAGACAGTGATCGGGAGGGCACCGAACCGCCCCGCCCAGCGGGCGGTGCCGGGCAGGCGCCGCACGACCCGGTCCAGCGTGCCCGACTTCCCGCGCAGCACCTCGAGCTGCTCGCCGGCCTCCGTCAGGTGGCGCAGCGAGCCGAGGGCGTCCCCGGCACGGACCACCCGGCGCCACCGTCGGGCGTGCCGGGTCAACGAGGTCGTGGCCCGGGCACGCCTGACCACCGTCCGGGCCGACTTGCCACCGCCGGCGAGCGCGACCGCACCCACCGCCCAGCCGGGCAGCAGGGTCAGCGGGTCGAGGGACAGCACGCGGACCAGCGACTGCCCGTCGGGCTCCAGCGAGCCGGCGAGGCGCTCGATCCGCCCCCGGAGCACCGCCACGTCGTGCACGAGCGACTGCCGGCGGGCCTGCTGGGCCGGGTCGACGCCTGCGCCCGCCGCACGGTCCAGCTGGTCCAGCTCCACCCGGGCGCGGTCCCGGCGGCACTGCAGCACACGTTCCTGCCGCTGGGCGTCGCGCAGGTGCTCGGCATACCGGCTGGTGGACCGGGCGAGCTGGTCCAGCTGCTCGGCCTGCGCACGCAGGGACCGGGCGGCCTCCTCGACGCGGGCGGCGGCGGCGAGCGCGGCCGTCCCCTCCCAGCCCTCGGGACGGGAGACCGCCACCGTCCGGCCGGCCCGTTCGCGCAGCTCGCCGCCCTCGGCGAGCAGGACCCGGGCGGCGCCGAGCATCGTGTCGGGGGACCCCGGGAGCTGCCGGCTCACCAGGACCCACCCGCCACCGTCGTGCTGGCGCGTTCGGCCCGCCGGTAGCAGGCCCCGGCACGCTCGACCCCGGTGCCGAGGTCACCCGCTGTCGCGGACTGGCGGCCGAGGGCAGCGGCCCACCGACGTGCGGCGTCGTCCGCGGCGGCCGCCACCGGTCCCGACCCGCAGCCCCGGGCCAGCTGCCCGAGTGCCCGCGCGACGGCGGACCGGCTCCGGTCGAGCCCGTCGGCCACCTCCCGCAGGGCCTGCGTCTCCCGTGCCATCGCCGCCGGGTCGGCGGACAGTCGACTCATCGGTTCCCCCTCTCGCCAGGGCGAACCTAACGCCGGGAAACACGCCTCCCGGAGTTGTCCACAGCCCCAGTTCTCAGGACCGCAGCACCGGCTCCAACCCCTCCAGGACGGCGGGGTCCTCGATCGTGCTCGGCACCGGCGGCTGCTCACCGTCGGCCAGCTGGCGCATGGTGCGGCGCAGGATCTTGCCCGAGCGCGTCTTCGGCAGCCCCGGCACGACGTCCACCCGGCGCAGGGCCGCCACCGCACCGACCTCGTCCCGCACCCGCTGCACCAGCTCCTCGCGCAGCCGGGCGACCTGCGCCTCGTCGTCGGTGTCCACGCCGGCCTTGACGACCACCAGCGCCCGAGGCACCTGGCCCTTCAGCTCGTCCGCGACCCCGATGACGGCGCACTCGGCGACCGACGGGTGCCCCGCGAGGGCCGCCTCGATCGAGCCGGTCGAGAGCCGGTGTCCCGCGACGTTGAGGACGTCGTCGGTGCGCCCCATGACGAACAGGTAGCCGTCCTCGTCGAGGTAGCCGCCGTCGCCGGTCAGGTAGTAGCCCTCGTGCGCCGACAGGTAGGACGCGACGTAGCGGTCGTCGTCGTGCCACAGGGTCGGCAGGGTGCCCGGCGGCATCGGCAGCTTGAGGCAGACCGCTCCCTCGGTCCCGGCAGGGACCGGCACGCCGCGCTCGTCCAGGACCTGCACGCCATACCCGGGGACGGGGACGGTGGCCGAGCCCGGCTTGACCGGCAACGGCTCCAGCCCCATCGGGTCGGCGGCGATGGGCCAGCCGGTCTCGGTCTGCCACCAGTTGTCGATGACCGGTATGCCGAGCCGGTCCACCGCCCACTGGTAGGTGTCCGGGTCGAGCCGCTCACCCGCGAGGAAGAGGGTGCGCAGCGTGGACAGGTCGCGATCCCGCATCAGGGCGCCGTCGAAGTCCTCCTTCTTCACCGCCCGGATCGCCGTGGGGGCGGTGAACATGCCGTTGACGCCGTGCTGCTCGACCACCCGCCAGAACGCGCTGGCGTCCGGCGTGCCGACCGGCTTGCCCTCGTAGAGCACCGTCGTGCAGCCGGTGAGCAGCGGCGCGTAGACGATGTAGGAGTGCCCGACCACCCAGCCGACGTCGCTGGCGGTGAACCACACGTCACCCGGTTCCATCCCGAAGATGTTGGCCATCGACCAGCGCAGGGCGACCGCGTGCCCGCCGTTGTCGCGGACGATGCCCTTCGGCCGCCCGGTCGTCCCCGAGGTGTAGAGGATGTACAGCGGGTCGGTCGCCTCGACGGGGACGCAGCCGGCGGGCGCGACGGCGTCCGGGTGCATGACCTGCTGCCAGTCGACGTCACGCTCCCCCATCGCCGCCCGCTCCTGGGGTCGCTGCACGATGACGCAGTGGTCCGGCTTGTGCGCCGACCGCTCGATCGCCTCGTCCAGCATCGGCTTGTACGGCACGACGCGGGTGCGCTCGACCCCGCAGGAGGCCGACACGACCACCGTGGGAGCGGCGTCCTCGATGCGGGCGGCCAGCTCGGCCGGGGCGAAGCCGCCGAACACGACCGAGTGCGCCGCGCCGATCCGGGCGCAGGCGAGCATCGCGACCACCGCCTCGGGAATCATCGGCAGGTAGATGACGACCCGGTCGCCCTTCTCGACGCCCAGTCCGCGCAGTGCCCCGGCGAACCGGGCCACGAGGTCCAGCAGCTCGGCATAGGTGAAGTGCCGGACGGTGTCGGTGACCGGGCTGTCGTAGACCAGGGCGAGCCGCTCGGCGTGCCCGGCGACCACGTGCCGGTCCAGGGCGTTGTAGCAGGTGTTGAGCCGCGCCCCGCTGAACCACCGGTGGAAGGGCGGGTTCCCGTCGTCGAGCACGGTGCCCGGCTTGCTGATCCAGTCGATGTCGGCGGCCGCCTCGGCCCAGAACCCGTTCGGGTCGGCCATGCTGCGCTCGTAGGTCGCGCGGTAGCCCCGCTCCCGCCCGTCCCCTGCCTGCTCCTGCCTCGCCGCGTCCGTCATGCACGGCATCCTGCCGCGTGCCGCCGGGAGTGACCAGAGCAGCGTCCCTCGTGGCGGCTCAGCACTGCGGGGGCACGCCGAAGAACCGCAGCTGCTCCAGCACGGACCTGGGCGCCACCCCACAGCCCACCAGCCCGGTCCCGAGGTCGACCAGCGTCCAGCGGCCGTCGACCCGGTGCAGCAGCACGGCGGCCGGCTGCAGCGCCTTCGGGTCGCGGGGCTCGATCATGCCGCCCGCCCACTGGCCGCGCGCACCGGCGAGCCGCAGCCCCACCACGACGTAGTCGGTGTCCCGGACCTGGGCGGTCAGCTCGCTGTCGTGGACCGCCTCGGACATCTCCTGCCAGGCTCGGGCGCCCGGGATGCCCGTGGTCCGTGTGGGGCCGGCCGAGCTCGGGGTCGAGGACCCCGGCCCGGACGGGGCGGCCGGCGTGGACGGGGCGGCCGGCGTGGACGGCGTGGACGGGGCGGCCGGCGTGGACGGGGCGGCCGGTCCGCTGGACGACCGCCCGGACGAGGGAGTCGACGGCGGTGCCGAGCGGCTCGGCGTCTGCGGACCGGACGGCTCAGTGGCCCGGCCCGCGGCGGAGCCCGCACTCGTGCCGCACCCCGCCAGCAGCAGCACCGCGGCTGCTGCCCAGAGTCGTCTCATCGTCGCCCCCTGCTGCTCCGCGACCTTGCGACGGGGCGAGCCTACGGATCGCGAGGGCCGGGCGCGCGGTGCCGGCGCGCGTGGGGCATCACACTTCGGACACGACATGATGACGCCATGCCGACGCTGCGCGAGATCGAGACCCTGGCCGCCCTCGACCGCGCCCTCGCCGGCGGCGGCCCCCTCGCCGGGCTGCGCCTGCGCGACCTCGACCTGCGGGCGCACGAGGAGCGCCTGCTCGAGGTCGACGACTTCAGTGGGGTCGTCGTCCTCGGCGGCGAGCTCACCCCCCGCCTCGAGCGCCACCTGCGCCACGGCCACGCGATCATCTTCCCCACCGCGCCCAGGGCGCCGGTCGACCCCTACCGCGCCGTGCTCTACTCCCCCGAGGAGCTGTATGCCGGGCTCGACCGTGACGGCTACGCCGCCACTCCCGACGCCTGCGCCTACGCCTGGTCGCGGGACGCGCGCGCCCGCAGCGACGCCTTCGTCACCCTGCTGCGGGCGATCCACGACGACTCCGTGGGCGACGCCCTGGACGAGCTGGTCGAGGGCCACAGCGTGGTCGGGGTGATGGGCGGCCACGCGATCGAGCGCGGCAGCGAGCAGTTCGCCGACGCCGCCGTGCTCGGGCACGACCTCGCCGAGGCCGGCCTGCTGGTGGCCACCGGCGGGGGGCCGGGCGCGATGGAGGCGGCGAACCTCGGTGCCTGGCTCCGCGACGGCAGCCGCCTGCGGGAGGCGCTGGACCGCCTCGCCGCGGTGCCCCGGTTCGCCCCGGACGTCGGCGCCTGGGCGCAGTCCGGGCTCGGCGTCCGGCGCGCGCTGCGGCCCGAGCCGGGCAGCGCACCACGCAGCGTCGGTGTCCCCACGTGGTTCTACGGGCACGAGCCGCCGAACGTCTTCGGCGACGGGATCGCCAAGTTCTTCTCCAACGCCGTCCGCGAGGACGGCCTGCTCGCCCGGTGCAACGCCGGCATCGTGGTGCTCGCCGGCGCCGCCGGCACGGTGCAGGAGATCTTCCAGGTGGCGACCCGGCTCTACTACGAGCAGGTCGAGCCCGGCTCCGGCGCCTTCGACGCCTCACGCGAGGGCGTCGACGCCCCCATGCCTCCGCTGGTCCTGGTGGGTGGCAGCCACTGGCGGGACGGCATACCGGCCTGGCCGGCGCTGCAGGCACTCGGGCGGGGACGACGGATGGCCGGGGCCATCCACCTCGTCGACACCATGGCCGAGGCGGCCGAGGTGGTCCGCCGCCGCACCTGAGCCCGCGCCCGCCCGGCGTTGTTGCTGAGGGGTCGCGGTCCGCGGCAGCACGGACCCTTCAGCAACTAGCCCGGCGCGGGGTCTCGCGGCTCCGACGGCGACGCCGCTGCCAGCTGCCCGCACGCCCCGTCGATGTCGCTGCCCCGGGTGTCCCGCAGCGTGGTCGGCACGCCCCGCGCGCGCAGCGTCTCGACGAACGTGCGCTCGACCCGCGGGTCCGAGGCAGTCCACTTCGAGCGGGGGGTGGGGTTCAGCGGGATCGGGTTCACGTGCACCCAGCCGCGGCCGCGGCGGTTGAGCTTCTTCGCGAGCAGCTCGGCCCGCCAGGCCTGGTCGTTCATGTCGCGGATGAGGGCGTACTCGATGCTCACCCGGCGCCCGGTCGCCTCGAAGTAGCGGTGGGCCGCGTCGATCGCCTCGTCGACCTTCCACCGGCTGTTGATCGGCACCAGCTCGTCGCGCAGCTCGTCGTCCGGGGCGTGCAGCGACAGCGCGAGGGTGACGGGGATGCCCTCCCGGGCGAGCTTGTCGATGCCCGGCACCAGGCCCACGGACGACATCGTCAGCCCGCGGGCGGACATCCCGAGCCCGTCCGGTGCGGGGTCGGTGAGCCGGCGGATCGCCCCGATGGCGGCCCTGTAGTTGGCCAGCGCCTCCCCCATGCCCATGAACACGACGTTGCTCACCCGCAGCGGCGCCTCCTCACGAGGGCCACCCACCGAGCCGTCGCGCAGCATCTGCGCACCGCGCACCACCTGCTCGACGATCTCGGCGGTGGACAGGTTGCGCGTCAGGCCCTCCTGGCCCGTGGCGCAGAACGGGCAGTTCATCCCGCAGCCGGCCTGGCTGGAGATGCACATGGTCACCCTGCGCGGGTAGCGCATGAGCACGCTCTCGACCAGGGCGCCGTCGAACAGCCGCCAGACCGACTTCACGGTGGACCCGTGGTCGGCGCTGAGGGTGCGCACCGGCGTGAGCAGCGGCGGCAGCAGGCCCTCGACGAGGCGCTGCCGGCTCGCCTTCGGCAGGTCGGTCATCTGCTCGACGTCGTCCACCAGGTGCTCGAAGTAGTGCCGCGACAGCTGCTGGGCCCGGAACGCCTTCTCACCGAGCTCAGCGGCAGCCGCACGGCGCTCCTCCGGCGCGAGGTCGGCCAAGTGCCGCGGCGGCTTGCCGCGACGCGGCGCGGCGAAGGTCAGCTGGCCCGGCCGGGGGCGCCGCTGCGGAGCCGGAAGGTCAACGGCCGACGTGCCGCCGGGCCCGGTGGGCGAGTCGGTGGAGGTCATCTCCCCCAGTGTCTCAGGAGCGAGGGGGTGGCTCCGCCACGCGCGGCTCAGGACACCGGCACGAGCAGTGCCAGCAGCGCCCAGGCCACCGGCGCGACGACGAGCAGGGAGTCGAGCCGGTCCATGACGCCGCCGTGCCCGGGAAGGATCGAGCCCATGTCCTTGATGCCGAGGTCGCGCTTGATCATCGACTCGCTCAGGTCCCCGAGGGTGGCGGCGAGCACAGCGGCGACGCCGACCGCGGCACCGGCCCACCAGGTGCCGTCGAGCAGGAGCACGACGGTGAGCACGCCACCCACGACGCAGGCCGCGGTCGACCCGGCGAAGCCCTCCCAGGACTTCTTCGGGCTGATCGACGGCGCCATCGGGTGCCGACCGGCCAGCACACCGGCCGCGTAGCCCCCGACGTCGCTGCACACGGTCACGATGATGAACACCAGCACCCGCTGCGGCCCGTCGTCCTCGGCGAGCATCAGCATGGGGAAGGCCGCGAGCAGCGGGGCGTAGGCGACCACGAGGACGCCGCCGGTGATGTCCCGCACCGCCTGCTCGCCCACGCCGTCCACGGCGCGCCAGACCAGCACCGCCAGGCAGGTGAGGACGAAGACGACGAGCAGGCTCTGGCCACCGACGACGTACGCGGCGGGAACCATCACCACGGTGCCGAGCAGGGCGGGGGGCTGCGGCACCCGGATGTGGCCCTGGCGCAGGGCGCCGGCCAGCTCCCACACGCCGAGGGCGACGACGAGCGTCTCGAGCGCGACGAACGCCTCCTTGCGCACCAGGAGGCTGGCCAGCACGGCGCCACCGAGGGCGAGGCCGACGCCGATCGCCGCCGGCAGGTTGCGGCCGGCCCGCGACGGGGCGCCGCCACCGGTGGCCTGCTCGGCACGGCGCCGCTCCCGGCGGGAGGACGCCTGGTGTCCGGGCCGGGGAGCGGTCATGGTGTCGGATCGGTCCATCGACGGGTGGGCGCGGTCGCTCAGACCTCCAGCAGCTCGGCTTCCTTGCGCTTGAGCAGCTCGTCGATGTTGTCGACGTGCTTGCGGGTCAGCGCCTCGAGGTCCTTCTCCGTGCGGGTGCCCTCGTCCTCGCCGATCTCACCGTCCTTGACCATCCGGTCGATCTCGTCCTTGGCGTGCCGCCGGATGTTGCGGACCGAGACGCGGGCCTCCTCGCCCTTGTGCCGGGCGATCTTGATGTACTCCTTGCGCCGCTCCTCGGTCAGCTGCGGCAGGACGACGCGGATCGTGTGGCCGTCGTTGCTGGGGTTGACCCCGAGGTCGGAGTCGCGCAACGCGTGCTCGATGGCGGTCATCGACCCCTTGTCGAACGGGGAGATCAGCACGGTGCGCGCCTCCGGCGTCTGGAAGGACGCCAGCTGCTGCAGCGGGGTCGGCGCACCGTAGTAGTCGACGGTCAGCTTGTTGAACATCGCCGGGTTGGCCCGACCGGTGCGGATGGTGCCGAAGTCCTCCTTGGCGACCTCCACCGCCTTGTCCATCTTCTCGCGGGCCTCACGCATGGTGTCGTCGAGCATGTTCTCCCGTCCCTCTCGCCTCGAAGCTGGCTGTCAGTCCGCCGTGACCAGCGTCCCGATCTTCTCACCCCGCACGGCAGCGGCCACGTTCCCGTCCCCCTCCATGCCGAACACGATCATCGGCAGCTTGTTGTCCATGCACAGGCTGAAGGCGGCGGCGTCCACGACCCGCAGTCCGCGCTGCAGCGCCTCCTGGTAGGACACCCGGTCCAGCTTGCGCGCCTCCGGGTCGGTGGCCGGGTCGGCGGTGTAGACGCCGTCCACCCCGCTCTTGCTCATCAGCACCGCGTCGCACTTGATCTCCAGCGCCCGCTGGGCCGACACCGTGTCGGTGGAGAAGAACGGCATGCCTGCTCCTGCCCCGAAGATGACCACCCGGCCCTTCTCCAGGTGCCGGATGGCCCGGCGCGGGATGTACGGCTCGGCGACCTGGCCCATCGTGATGGCGGTCTGCACCCGGGTCTCGACGCCGGACTTCTCGAGGAAGTCCTGCAGCGCCAAGCAGTTCATCACCGTGCCGAGCATGCCCATGTAGTCCGCGCGGGTGCGGTCCATGCCGCGCTGCTGCAGCTCGGCCCCCCGGAAGAAGTTGCCCCCGCCGATGACGACCGCGACCTGCACGCCGCTGCGAGCGGCCTCGGCGATCTGTCCGGCGATCTCCCGCACGACGTCGGGGTCGAGCCCGATCCGCCCCCCACCGAACACCTCCCCGGAGAGCTTGAGCAGGACCCGTCGGTACGTGGGCTTCTGGGCATCAGCAGTCACAAGGCGCCTCCGGGCTGGCTGGTGTCGCGGTCGATCGATCCTGCCACACGAAGGCACCTGCCTGCCCGGGGGGCAGCAAAAGGTATGGCGACCGCCCACCCGGGCGGTCGCCATACCTGTCGTGCGTGGCGGGCCGGTGGCTCAGCCACGCTCGTTGGGCTGATCTCCTCGTCGCTCCCAGCCGCCCCCGCAAGCGGGAGGTGCCCCCAGCGAGCGGCGGATTCTCGCTCCGTCGTCGATCAGCCGCCCACCCGCAGCCGCGCGAAGCCGGTCACCTCGGCGCCGGCCTCCTTCGCGATCTGGGCGACGGTCTTCTTCGGGTCCTTCGCGAACGGCTGGTCGAGCAGCACGTTGTCCTTGAAGTAGGCGCCCACGCGGCCCTCGATGATCTTGGGCAGCGCCTGCTCCGGCTTGCCCTCCTCGCGGGCGGTCGCCTCGGCGACGCGCCGCTCGTTCTCGACGGTCTCCGCGTCGATCTCGTCGCGGGTCAGCACGGTCGGGCTGAACGCGGCGACGTGCATCGCGATGTCGCGGGCGGTCTGCTCGTCGCCGCCCGTGACGGCCACGAGGACACCGATCTGCGCCGGCAGGTCCGGGCTGGTCTTGTGCAGGTAGGACACGACCGTGTCCCCCTCGACCCGGGCCACGCGGCGGACCTCGATCTTCTCGCCGATGAGCGCGTTGGACTCGTCGAGCAGGGCCTGGACGGTCTTGCCGTCCTCGACCTCGCTGGCCAGCAGCGCATCGGCGTCGGCGGCGCCGACCTTGACGGCCTGGTCGAGGACGGTGCCGGCCAGCTGGCCGAACTTGTCGCCCTTGGCGACGAAGTCGGTCTCGCAGTTGACCTCGACCAGCTCGCCGGCGCCGCCGGAGGTGTGCGCGGCCACCAGGCCGTTGCTGGCCGTGCGGCCCTCCCGCTTGGTCACGCCCTTCAGGCCCTTGACCCGCAGGATCTCGGTGGCCCTGGCGCTGTCGCCGTCGGCCTCGTCGAGGGCCTTCTTGACGTCGAGCATGCCGGCGCCGGTCTGCTCGCGCAGCGCCTTGATGTCAGCGGCGGTGTAGTTCGCCATGAATCTCTCTTTCGCGTTCGGTCGGTCTGCCGGAGGGCTGGCTCAGGCCTCGGGGGACTGGGGACCCTGGGCGGACTGCTGGCTGCCGGGGGCGGACTGCTGCCCGCCCGGACCCGCGGGGGCCTCGGGGGTCGGCTCCGCCTCGGGGGCGGCGGCGACCGCCTCGGGCGTGTCGGCCGTGGGCTCGGACGCCTGCTGCGGGGTGGTGTCGGTCGACGGCTGCTCGGCCTGGCCGGCGAGCAGCTCGCGCTCCCACTCGGCCATCGGCTCGTCCGCGGCGACGGCACCCTCGCCCTCGCCCTCGCCCTGCTCGGAGCGGCCGCTGGAGCGGGCGATGAGGCCCTCGGCGGCCGCGTCCGCGACGACCCGCGTCAGCAGGGTGACCGAGCGGATGGCGTCGTCGTTGCCCGGGATCTTGTAGTCGACCTCGTCCGGGTCGCAGTTGGTGTCGAGGATCGCGACGACCGGGATGTTGAGCTTGCGGGCCTCGGTGACGGCCAGGTGCTCCTTCTTGGTGTCCACGATCCACACCGCGGACGGCACCTTGCCCATGTCACGGATGCCGC
The DNA here is from genome assembly GCA_035690725.1 of Segeticoccus sp. Lineage (GTDB taxonomy): Bacteria > Actinomycetota > Actinomycetes > Actinomycetales > Dermatophilaceae > DASSKF01. The sequence goes on along the minus strand of DASSKF010000084.1, from coordinate 14,896 downwards.
CGAGAGTGCGCTCGAGCTTGTCCTTCTCGCGCTTGAGGACGAGCAGCTCCTTCTTGGTGTGCCCGGAGCCGGCCACGTCGTCGTAGTCGATCTCCTCGAGCTCCTTGAGCCGCGCGAGGCGCTTGTGCACCGTGGCGAAGTTGGTGAGCATGCCGCCGAGCCAGCGGTGGTTGACGTAGGGCATCCCGACCCGGGTCGCCTGGTCGGCGATCGACTCCTGCGCCTGCTTCTTGGTGCCGACGAACAGGATGGTGCCGCCGTGGGCGACCGTCTCCTTGATGAAGTCGTACGCCGTGTTGATGTAGGTCAGCGACTGCTGCAGGTCGATGATGTAGATGCCGTTGCGCTCCGTCATGATGAAGCGCTTCATCTTGGGGTTCCACCGACGGGTCTGGTGCCCGAAGTGGACGCCGCTCTCGAGGAGCTGGCGCATGGTGACGACGGCCATGTCGAGGTCCGCCCTTTCGTGTCGTTGTCAGTTGTCCAACCGGTGCGGCAGGGTTGGCCGCGCGCACCGTGTGCCTGGTGCCTCGACCGACCCCACCGGACCACCACGAGGGGTGGGCCGGACTGCTGTGGTGCGGCCCCGTCATACCGACGGAGGAGAGGCACGCGAATTCGACTCCCGCGCCACCCGCACCCGGTGAGCAGCCCGGAGGGCACGACAGTCGTGCTCCCATCCTACGGCTAGCCTGCAGAGCATGGGAAATCACGGACAGGCCTCACCCCCGGCGGACGCCCAGCACGTCGCGGCTCGCACCAACCCGCTGATCACGCGGATGCAGGGGTTCGGCGAGACCGTCTTCGCCGAGATGACCCAGCGCGCGATCCAGCTCGACGCCGTCAACCTGGGCCAGGGCTTCCCCGACACGGACGGGCCGCGGGAGATCCTCGACGCGGCGATCGGGGCGATCAACGCGGGACGCAACCAGTACCCTCCCGCCGTCGGCTTCCCCGAGCTGCGGGAGGCGATCGCCGCGCACCAGAAGCGGTTCTACGGCCTCGAGGTCGATCCGGCCACCGAGGTGCTCGTCACCTGCGGAGCGACCGAGGCGATCGCCGCGACCATCCTCGCGCTGTGCGAGGCGGGCGACGAGGTGGTCACCTTCGAGCCCTACTACGACTCGTATGCCGCCTCGATCGCCCTGGCGGGCGCGACCCGGCGCACCTCGGTGCTGCGCTTCCCCGACCTTGCCGTCGACGAGGCCTCGCTGCGGGCGGCCTTCTCCGACCGGACCCGGCTGGTACTGCTCAACACCCCGCACAACCCGACCGGCAAGGTGTTCACCCGCGCGGAGCTGGAGCTCGTCGGGACGCTCGCCCAGCAACATGATGCCTGGGTGGTGACCGACGAGGTCTACGAGCACCTCGTCTACGAGGGGGCCGAGCACGTCCCGATGGCGACCCTGCCCGGCATGGCCGACCGCACGATCACGATCTCCTCCGGGGGCAAGACGTTCTCCACCACGGGGTGGAAGGTCGGCTGGCTGCACGGGCCGGAGCCGCTGGTCACCGCGGCCCGGGCGGTCAAGCAGTTCCTCACCTTCGTCGCGAGCGGGCCGTTCCAGCCCGCCATCGCGGTCGGGCTCGGGCTGGGCGACGACTTCTACGACGGGCTCGCCTCGTCGATGGAGGCCAAGCGGGACCTGCTGTGCGACGGGCTGGTGCGGGCCGGACTCGAGGTCAGCAGGCCGGGTGGCACCTACTTCGTCATCGCCGACGCCGCTCCGCTCGGCGTGACCGACGCGGTCGACTTCTGCCGGAAGATGCCCGAGCTGTGCGGGGTCGTCGGTGTGCCCGTCTCGGCGTTCTGCGACGACACCGACGCGGTGCGGACGCTCGTGCGGTTCGCCTTCTGCAAGAAGGACGAGGTGCTGCACGAGGCGGTCGACCGCCTCGCCACGCTGCGCCGCCTGGCGTGACGACCGCGTGAGCTCACCACAGCTCGACCTGACCGGCCCTCGAGCTGCGGCCGGGCGGCCGTCCCCACGCCCCCTCGAGGTCGGGCGGCCCGTCCACAGCGGCCCGGCTGGCGGTGTGGCTGCGGGACGGGGGCGGGGAGCCTGACCGGGTGCACCCACTGCTGCTCGCCGCCCTGCTCGCCGGTCCACTCGTCCTGGGTGCGCCCGCTGCCGCGACGCCGTCGTCGGTGTGGGCGCCCGGGCCCGCCCCGTCGTCGGCGTGGGCGTCCGGGCCCACCGCCCCGTCGTCGCCGGGCGCCACGTCGGAGGTCGCTCCCCGCGGAGGGTGGACCTGGCCGCTCGAGCCGGCACCGACGGTGGTGCGACCGTTCGAGCCGCCACCCCGCCCGTGGGCGAGTGGCCACCGGGGCGTCGACCTCGCCGGGCACCCGGGACTGGCGGTCCTGGCGGCAGGGCCCGGCGTCGTCGCGTTCAGCGGTGTCGTGGCCGGACGCGGCGTCGTGACGGTCCGGCACTCCGGTGGCTGGCGGACGACCTACGAGCCGGTCACCGCCCGTGTGCCGGAGGGCAGGGCCGTGCGCGCCGGTGAGCGGATCGGCCGCCTGGCCGGCGGGGAGGACAGCCACTGCGCACCGCAGACCTGCCTGCACTGGGGAGCGGTCACCGGCGAGGCCGACTACCACGACCCGCTGCTGCTGCTCCTCGGCCACGAGCCGGTCGTGCTGCTGCCGCTGCTCGACCGACGGCCAGGCGACTGACGGCGACGGGGCGGGCGCGAATGACGGCTGCGCGGCCCCTCCCCCATGTCGACCGGACACCTCGACGGAGAGCGCACCCGACCTCTTCCGCCGAGAAGACTCGCGCGACGCGTGTCCGGTCGGGAGGTGAGCTCCCTCGCGGGAGGTGGGCGACGTCGCTCGGGTGGGTCACCCCGGCGCCGGTGCGCCGTCCTTCGCCCCGGTCGGCCAGGACCACGGCGTGCAGCCTTCGAGGCCCAGGGTCTGCTGCAGCATGACCGGTGCCCGCCGCCCCTTGCCGGAGCAGTGGACGTGGCCGTGCCCCAGCGCGTGGCCGACCTCGTGGTTGACCAGGTAGCGCCGGTAACCGCGCACGTCGTCACCCCAGGTCCTCGCTCCGAGCATCCAGCGGCGCAGGTTGAGCACGACGGTGCCGGTCGTCGTGGTGCAGGAGACCCGGCCGTTGGTGTTGAACGGCGCACACAGCCGGTCGGTGGTGTCCGGAGTCGCCAGCTTCACCTGGACGTCCACGTCGGCACCGGCCGTCGCGTCGGCGGGACTCACGGGCACGAAGCGGACGTGGTCGACGCCCTGCCAGCCCCGTCGGTCGAGCAGGATGTCGTGCACGGACCGGGCGAAGGCCCGAGCCCGGACCGGGACGTCCTTCTCGACCGCCACCGTGTAGTGGACCACCCGCCCCTCGGCGGTCGAGTCCGGACCGGGCACCGCCACCAGCTTCACCTCGCCGCTGCCGTGCTCCGGCACGTCGGAGGCGTCCGCCGGCGTCGGGCCCGTCGGGGACGGTGTCGCCCGTGCCCCCGGGTCGCCACCGGGTGTGGCGTCCGGCGCCGTGGACGCGGCGCCGGTCACCGCTCCCGGGGGGGCGACGTCCACCGCGCTGCTCGCCCGGGCCGGTTCGTCGCCACCACCTCCGAACGAGATGCCCACGGTGACCGCGAGGACGACGAGCAACAGCAGCCCGAGTGCGGCCGCGATGGTCCGGCGCAGGCGCACCCTCCGGCTGGGGCCACGGCGACGACGCGGCGGGGACGGACGACGCGGTCGCTGCGAGGAACCGTCCGGTCCGGGGGGACTGGTCATGCGCGGGGGTGCGCCTGGTCGTAGGACCGCTTGAGGCGCTCGACCGAGACGTGCGTGTAGATCTGGGTGGTGGCGAGGCTGGTGTGCCCGAGCAGCTCCTGCACGACGCGCAGGTCCGCGCCGCCCTCGAGCAGGTGGGTCGCGCTGGAGTGCCGCAGCCCGTGCGGGCCGAGGTCCGGTGCGTCCACGACCTCGGCGAGCAGCCGGTGCAGCACCTCGCGGACCTGCCGCGGGTCGAGCCGGCGGCCGCGCCGCCCGAGGAACAGTGCCGGACCGCTGGTGTCCCGGACGAGCTGCGGTCGGCCGCGGTGCAGCCAGCCCTCCAGGGCCTCGGCCGCCGGACGCCCGTAGGGCACGGTGCGCTCCTTGCCGCCCTTGCCCAGCACGCGCAGCAGCTGCTGGCGCCGGTCGACGTCGTCGACGTCGAGCCCCACGAGCTCCCCGACGCGGACTCCGGTCGCGTAGAGCAGCTCGAGCACCGCTCGGTCCCGCACGTGCAGCGGGTCGCCGTCGTCGGCGGCCACGGCCGCCACGTCGAGGAGCTGGCGCGCGTCGTCCTGCCGGAGCACGTCCGGCAGTGAACGGGGGCGCTTCGGCGCCACGAGGCGCACCGACGGGTCCTTCGCCACCCGCCCGGTGCGCCGCGCCCAACCGAAGAAGGTGCGGGCCGCGGCCGAGCGCCGCGCGACGGTCGAGCGCGCGGCGCCGGCCTCGGACAGCTGCGCCAGCCAGGAGCGCAGGTCGGTCAGCGTGACCTCGTCCAGCCGGTGCACGCCACGACCGCCGAGGAAGTCGAGCAGGGACCGCACGTCACCGAGGTAGGCGCGCTCGGTGTGCGCGGACCGGCCGCGCTCGGAGCGCAGGTGGCGCGCGAACGCCTCGACGACCTCGTCGACCGCGGACTCGACGGCAGGGCCGTCCGGGGCAGGGCTCACGGCACCACGCTGGCAAATGCCGGGGCGCTGGGCAAGCACCACGCCGGGGACGGTCGCCGACCCGCTGCCGGACCCGGCCAGGCGCCGGTCAGCCCGCCAGGTCCTCCAGCGGGACCTGCGGGTCGGCCAGCCGATCGGCATCCACCGGTCCCGCCGCCAGCAGCGCCTTGATCTGGTCCTCGGCGTCCCAGACGTTGACGTTCATCGCCGCCAGCACCCGACCCTCGGGAGACAGCCAGAAGGCGATCAGCTCCCGCGCGTCCCGGTCCCCGCGGACGACGACGGTGGGGGTCGCGCCGGCGGGGACGTAGCCGCGGTACTCCATGCCGAGGTCGTACTGGTCGGTGTAGAAGAACGGCTCGGTGCGGTAGGGCGTGTCCGTCCCCGTGATGGTCCTCGCCGCCGCGCCCGGCTGGTTCAAGGCGTTCGCCCAGTGCTCGACGCGCACCCGCCCGTAGGTGGGGTGCGCCTCCGCCGCGATGTCACCCGTGGCGTAGATGTCGGGGTCGCTGGTGCGCAGCAGCTCGTCGACGAGTACCCCGTTGTCGACGTCCAGCCCGGCTTCGCGGGCGATCTCGACGTTGGCCTGGGCGCCGACCCCGACGAGGACCACGTCGGCGTCGAGCGTGCTGCCGTCGTCCAGGGTGACCCCCGTGACCCGGCCGTCCTCGGTGCGCAGCTCCTTGACTCCGGTCTCGAAGTGGAAGGTCACGCCGTGCTCGCGGTGCAGCTCGGCGAACATGCCGGCCATCTCCGGGCCCAGGACCCGCAGCAGGGGCAGCGGCGCCACCTCGACCACGTCGACCTCCACCCCCCGCTCGCGGGCGTCGGCCGTCACCTCCAGGCCGATCCAGCCGGCTCCGATGACGACCATCCGGCCCGCCGACCCGAGCGCCTCGGCGATCCGGTCGCTGTCCTCGACGTCGCGCAGGTAGAGCACCCCTTCGGCGTCGCTGCCCGGCAGGTCGATCCGGCGGGCCCGGGAGCCCGTCGCCAGCATGAGCTGGTCATAGCCGATCCGGTTCCCGTCCTCCAGCTGCACCTCGTGGGCCTCCCGGTCGATCCGGGTCGCCGGCACGCCGAGCCGCAGCTCGACGTCGTGGTCGTCGTACCACTGCCGGTCGTGGACGTCGACGGACTCGCGGTCCGCCTTGCCGGCGAGGTACTCCTTCGACAGCGGGGGCCGTTCGTACGGGAGGTGGTCCTCGGCCGCGACGAGCACGATCGACCCGGCATAGCCCTGCTCACGCAGCGCCTCCGCGGTCTTCGCTCCGGCGAGCCCCCCGCCGACGATGACGAACCTCGACCCAGCCATGACGACCTCCTGTCCCGTGCGGCTCCGCGGCGGCGCCGGCCACTCCACCGTACGAGGACACGCAACAGCCGGTCCGGCGGTTCACCGGGCCGGCCCGCCCGCGGGTCACCGACGGTCCCCGGTTCGGCGGCTCTTGCGCCACCCCTCGCCGTGGCGCTCGGCCAGGCCTCGCAGCTCCAGCAGTCCGAGTGCCGACTGGACCTCCGCGACGGTGAGCCCGGCCGCGAGGCTGAGCCGGTCGAGGCCGACGCCGCGCGACGGAGGCAGCGCGTCGAGGACACGGGCGGGCACCTCGTCCAGCCCGTCCCCGGCGAGCACCGGTCCCGAGCGGTGGGGAGCCAGGTCCTCGCCGATCGCGCCGACGGCGTCGGCCACCTCCGCGGCGTCGGTCACGAGGACCGCCCTGGCCCCGCGGATCCACTCGTGGCAACCGGCCGACATCATCGAGGTGACCGGTCCGGGGACGGCGCCGACCACCCGCCCCGCCTTCAGGGCGTGTCCGGCGGTGTTCAGGGAACCGGACCGCAAGCCGGCCTCGACCACGACCGTGCCGCCGGCGAGGGTGGCGATGAGGCGGTTGCGCTGCAGGAAGCGGTTCCGGGTCGGCGCCGATCCCGGCGCCACCTCGGAGACGACCGCACCCGAGTCGGCGATCCGTGACAGCAGAGCGGTGTGGGCCGCCGGGTAGGGCCGCTCCACTCCCCCGGCGAGCACCGCGACGGTGCGGCCGTCGACCGCGAGCGCACCCCGGTGCGCTGCGGCGTCGATCCCGAACGCGGCCCCCGAGACCACAGCGAAGCCGCGGTCCGCGACCCCGGCGGCGATGTCCGCGGCCACGGCCTCGCCGTAGGCGGTCGCGCTGCGCGCGCCGACGATCGCGACGCTGCGCTCGCACGCCGCCCCCAGCCGCAACGGGCCGCGCACCCACAGGCAGTAGGGCGGACTCGCCAGGTCGTCGACCCCGCCGGGCCACTCCTCGTCACCCGGCACGACGACGCGCGCGCCGAACCGCTCGGCCACCTGCAGGTCCCGGGCGACGTCGAGCCGGTCGGCGCGCGGCTGGAACCGCGCCAGGTCCCGGTCACCGTCGAGGACCCGCTGCAGCGCGGCGACCGCTCCGCCCCGGGAGATGGCCGACCGGGCGGTCGTGTCGCCCGGCTCGGCGATCCGGCTCCAGGCGGCCCGGGCGTACCGCTCCTGCGTGAGCAGGTCCGACTCTGCTCGGGACCGGGGTGGCTGCTCCCCGGTCACGCCGCCCGCACCCCTCGGGTCCGCAGCGCCAGCGCGCGGCCGACCTCCTCCACACCCGGCCGGTCCCGCTTCCCGAGGTCGGCCAGCGTCCAGGCCAGCCGCAGCACCCGGTCGTAGCCCCGCAGCGAGAGCAGGCCGCGCTCGAGCGCCCGGTCGAGGTCGGCGGTCGTCCGTCGCGGCAGCCGCAGGTCGCCCTCCCGCAGCTCGGCCCCGGGGACGTCGCCGTTCACCGACCACGGCGTGCCACGCAGCCGATCGGCCTGCCGTTGGCGGGCGCTCGCCACCCTGGCCGCAACCGCCCGACTCGGCTCGCCCGGACCGGCGGCGAGGTCGGTGCGCGACACCGGCCGCACCTCCAGCTGCAGGTCCACCCGGTCGAGTAGCGGTCCGCCCAGCTTGCTGCGGTAGCGCCGCAGTGCCGACGGGGAGCAGCTGCAGTCGACGCCCTTGCCGTAGCCGTGCCCGCACGGGCACGGGTTGGCGGCGAGGACCAGCTGGAAGCGGGCCGGGTACTGGACCACCTGCTCGGCCCGCGCGACGACCACGCACCCGCGCTCGACCGGCTGGCGCAGCGCCTCGAGCACGTCCCGCCGGAACTCGGGGGTCTCGTCGAGGAAGAGCACGCCGTGGTGGGCGCGGGAGACGGCGCCGGGCCGGATCAGCCGCCCGCCGCCGCCCCCGACCATGGCCGCCATCGACGCGCCGTGGTGCGGCGCCTCGAACGGCGGCCGGCGCACCATCGCCGACGCCCTGCGGAAGTCCCCGAGCACGGAGTGGATCGCCGTGACCTCCAGCGCCTCCTGCGGCTCCAGCGGAGGCAGCAGTCCCGGGAGCCGTTCGGCGAGCATGGTCTTGCCGGCGCCGGGCGCACCGACCATGCACATGTGGTGCCGCCCGGCCGCGGCGATCTCCAGGGCCAGCCGCGCCTCGGTCTGCCCGGCGACGTCGCGCAGGTCGGGCAGCGACTCACCCAACGAGGTGACCGGTGTGGGCGGTTCCGCTGCCCGGTCCTGCTCCGGCGGTGGTGCGGAGCCGGTGTACCGGGCGATCAGCCCTACCAGGTCGGCGGCGCCGTGGACACGGACGCCGGGCGCCAGCCGGGCCTCGGCGAGGTTGGCCTCCGGCACGACGACCTCCCGGAACCCGTCGCGTGACGCGGCGAGGACGGCGGGCAGGATCCCCGGCACCGGGCGCACCGATCCGTCCAGGCCGAGCTCGCCGAGGTGGACCACGTCGCCCACCCGGTCCTGCGGGAGGTGGCCGGCCGCGGCGAGGACCGCGACGGCGATCGGCAGGTCGAACCCGGACCCGGACTTCGGCAGCGACGCCGGGGACAGGTTCACCGTGGTGCGGTGCCGACGGATGTCCACCCCGGAGTTGCCGGCCGCCGCCTTGATCCGGTCCGGCGACTGCAGGCAGGCGGTGTCCGGCAGCCCGCTGACGTTGAAGGCGGGCAGGCCACTGCCCACGTCGGCCTCGACGTCGACGACGGCACCGGTGATGCCGATGAGGGCGACCGCCCGGGTGCGTCCCAGCGTCATCCGTCGACCCCCTCGAGGTGCTCGACCTCGGCTGCTCCCCGCCGGGGGCGCACCACCCCGACGACGTCGACGCGCAGGTCGGCCACCCGCAGCTCGTGCTCGGCCAGCCAGCGGGCCGCCAGCCGCCGCAGCCGGGCCGCCTTGCGCCGGGTGACCGCCTCGACCGGCGAGCCGAAGGTGCTGCTGCGCCGGGTCTTCACCTCGCAGACGACGAGGCAGTCCCCGTCCAGGGCGACGATGTCGACCTCGCCGACGTCACAGCGCCAGTTGCGCTCGAGCACCTGCATGCCGAGCGACTGCAGGTGCCGGACGGCCACCCGCTCGCCGTAGTCCCCCACCGCCTTGGCGACGGCGTGCGGCATACCTCGGTCGGAGGGCTCGTGGCTGCTGGGGCGGCTCGCCCCGCCTGCCTGCGCGGTGTCCATGCCCCGACGGTGCCGCGCAGCCGCGGTCGGTGGGCAGCCCCGGACGGCCCGCTGTGGACCCGCCCGGCCGTGCCCTCACCCCCTGGGGACGACGCACCGGCCGGGCAGCCAGCCCGGACTCAGCCGGGGAAGTCCTCCTTGGGGAACTCGAGGTCGCTCTTGGCGAGCTCCTCGACGTTGACGTCCTTGAAGGTCACGACGCGCACGTTCTTGACGAAGCGAGCGGGGCGGTAGACGTCCCAGACCCAGGCGTCGGACATGGTCACCTCGAAGTAGACCTCCCCGCCCTCGTCGCAGACCTTCACGTCGACCGAGTTGGCCAGATAGAACCGGCGCTCGGTCTCGACGACGTGGGAGAACAGGCCGACGACGTCGCGGTACTCCCGGTAGAGCTGCAGCTCCATCTCGGTCTCGTACTTCTCGAGGTCCTCCGCGCTCATGGCATCACCCCGCCGCGGGCCGGCAGGGCGGTCGCCGGGGCATCGAGCATCGTGTGCACGGCCCCATCTTCGCCCACGTCGCCCGTCGGCGACAGGTCGGCCGGGACGGCCTCACCGGGCCACTCGTCGTTGCCCGCGGCCACTCCGGCCGGCTCGTCCACGGCGCCGTCACCGGTGCCGGCCAGCCGCCAGGAGCGGCGGTGGTGGGGACAGGGTCCGTGCTCGAGCAGCGCCGCCGTGTGCTCGGGGCAGCTGTAGCCCTTGTTGTCGGCCCACCCGTAGCGCGGCTCGTCGCGGGCGAGCTCGACCATCATGCCGTCGCGCTCGACCTTGGCCAGCACGCTGGCGGCTGCCACCGACGAGCAGCTCATGTCGGCCTTGATGATGGTGCGCACCGGCGGGGTGGCCGGCCCCTCGTCGAGGGCCAGCAGGCCGACCCTGACCGGGTCGGTGAGCCAGTCGTGGTTGCCGTCGAGGATCACCAGGTCCGGTATGGCGTCCACGGCCCGCAGTGCCCGGGTGCCGGCCAGTCGCAGGGCCGCCATGATGCCGACCTCGTCGATCTCGTCGGGGGACGCGTGGCCCACGGCGTGCGCGAGGGCCCAGCGCCGGATGCGGGGGACGAGCCGTTCGCGGGCCGGGGGGGTGAGCAGCTTGGAGTCACGCACCCCGGTCGGTGCCGAGCGGCACTCGAGGCCGATGACGACGACCCCGACCGAGACCGGGCCGGCGAGGGCGCCGCGGCCGACCTCGTCCATGCCGGCCAGCACGACGTGGCCCTCGCGCTGCAGGGCCCGCTCCACCCGCAGGCTGGGACGCCGGGGTGCGCGTGCCGTGCGACGTGCCGTCACGGGCCTGCCCCCTTCGACGGGTTCGGGACCTTCGCGAAGGCGTCATGGTAGTTCCCCAACCAGGTCCACCGGTCCGGGGGCCAGACGATCGCGACGGCCCGGCCCACGATCGCCGACTCCGGCACGGAGCCGGTCCGGCCGGTCCCGTTGTCGTGGAAGCGGGAGTCCCCGGAGTCGGAGCGGTGGTCACCCATCACCCAGACCCGTCCCGGGGGCACGGTGATGTCGAACTCCTTCAGGCTCGGGTCGTCGCCCGGCTTCACGTAGGGCTCGTTGATCGCCGCGCCGTTGATCGTGAGCCGCCCGTCCTTGTCGCAGCAGGCGACGTGGTCGCCGGGCAGCCCGATGACCCGCTTGATGAGGTGCTCGCCCTCGTTCGTCGGGAGCAGGCCGACGAACGTCAGGACGTCGTGGACGACCTTGGAGGCCCCGGTCTGCTCGGGCGGGGGCACGCCCTGCAGCCAGCCGTTGAAGTCGTCGAAGACGACGACGTCGCCACGCTCGAGGTCGAACGGCCCGGGCGTGAGCTTGCTGACCACGACCCGGTCCCCCTCGATGAGCGTGTTCTCCATCGAGCCGGAGGGGATCCAGAAGGCCTGCAGCAGGAACGTCTTGACCACGAGCGAGATGAGCAGGGCCATCGCCACGACGATGACGAGCTCGCGGAGGCCGGACCACAGGCCGTGGACGACGCCTCGCCCGGAGGCTGCGTGGGGGCGGTGACCGTCACCGCGGGACGACCCGGAGCGGCGCGCGCCGTCCCGGTCCTCCTCCGCCCCCTCCGCCCGGATGGGCTCGTCCCGTGGGGAGTCCTCGCGCTGTGGGTCCTCCCGCTGGGCGTCGTCCCGGTCCGGGTCGGAACTACTCATCGGGCGACCGCCTCAGGTTGGTGTCGGAGGGTCTGGGGAGCGGGTGCGGACGGGACGGCGCCGACCCGGTCCGGCGGCCAGTAACGGTATGCCACCCGGCCCACGACGGCGTCCAGGGGCACCATCCCACCTCCGGGGTCACCCAGGTGGGACCGCGAGTCATCCGAGTCGCTGCGGTGGTCCCCCATGACCCAGAGGTGGTGCGCCGGCACCCGGACGTCGAAGTGCACCGTGCTGGCACGGTCGCCGGGGTGCAGGTAGGGCTCGTCCAGCCGCTGCCCGTCCACCGTCACGGCGCCGTGGGTGCAGCACGCCACCCGGTCGCCCGGGAGGCCGATCACCCGCTTGACGTAGTCCGTGCTCCCCCCTTCGGCCCCCCAGCCGGGCGGTGCCTCGAAGACGACCACGTCCCCGCGCCGCACGTCCGCGGCGTCCCACTTCTCGACCAGGACGCGGTCACCGGGTCGCAGGGCCGGCGTCATGGACGCCGAGGGGATGACGAACGGCTGGGCGACGAGCGCCCCGGCAACCACCAGCAGCGCGGCGGCGAGGGCGAGCGCGATCACCCACGGGTGGCGGCGCAGCACGCCGCCGGAGTCACGCGGCCGGCTCAGCGGGCCGGGGTCGTCTCGCGCTTCTCCTTGATCTTGGCGGCCTTGCCGCGCAGCTCACGCAGGTAGTACAGCTTCGCGCGGCGGACGTCACCGCGGGTGACGACCTCGATCTTGTCGATGATCGGGGTGTGCACCGGGAACGTGCGCTCGACGCCGACACCGAAGCTGACCTTGCGGACCGTGAACGTCTCGCCGACACCCCCACCGTGACGACGGATCACCACGCCCTGGAAGACCTGGACGCGGGAGCGGGTGCCCTCGACGACCTTCACGTGGACCTTGACGGTGTCACCGGCGCGGAAGTCCGGGACGTCGTCGCGCATGCTGGCCTTGTTGACGTCATCGAGCTTGTGCATGATCGTTCGCTTTCTCGTCGGTGCCACAGGTCACCCACGGCGGTCGCTGTGGAGTGGTTCGTCCGCGTCCCACGGCCGGGCCGCCAGGCCCGTCCGCCACCGCCCGGGCGCGTGCTCGCCCCCCTGTGGCAGGGAAGCACGGCGGAAGGCTCGACCGGTGTGGGACGCCGACGGATCAGTCTGCCACAGCAGGGCCGTCCGGCCGAAATCGCCGCAGCACCTCCCGGTCGGCGGCGTCGAGCCCGGCCCCGGGGAGGTCAGCCAGCATGTCGGGGCGGCGCTCGGCCGTCCGGCGCAGCCGCTCGTCGCGGCGCCAGCGCGCCACCCGGCCGTGGTGCCCCGAGAGCAGCACCTCGGGCACCACGTGGCCGCGCCACTCGGCGGGCTTGGTGTAGACCGGGTACTCCAGCAGCCCGTCCTCGTGCGACTCCTCGACGAGGGACTCGGCGTTGCCGACCACGCCGCGCACCAGCCGGGCGATCGCCTCCACCATCGCGAGGACGGCCACCTCGCCGCCGTTCAGGACGTAGTCGCCCAACGACACCGGCGTCACCGGCATCCGGCCCCGGGCCTCGTCGAGGACGCGCTCGTCGATGCCCTCGTAGCGGCCGCAGGCGAAGGCCAGCCACGGCTCCAGCGCCAGCTCCCGGGCCATCGCCTGGGTGAACGGGACCCCGCCCGGGCCCGGCACCAGCAGGTGCGGCGCCGCACCCGCCGCGGGGGCACCCGCCGCGACGACGTGGTCCAGCGCCTCCCCCCAGGGTTCGGGCCGCATGACCATCCCGGCGCCCCCGCCGTAGGGCGTGTCGTCGACGGTCCGGTGCCGGTCGTGGGTGAAGTCGCGCAGGTCGTGCACGTGCAGCTCGACCAGCCCGTCCCGCCGCGCCCTGCCGATGAGCGACAGGTCCAGCGGAGCGAGGTAGTCGGGAAAGATCGTGACGACGTCGAGGCGCACCGACCTCAGCCCTCCTCGCCGTTCTCCTCGCGGTCCAGCTCGAGCAGGCCCTGTGGCGGGTCCACCACAACCCGTCCGCCCTCCACGTCGACCTCGGGAACGAGCTGCTCCACGAACGGGATCCGCGCCTCGCCCCCGTCGTCGAGCGCCAGGACGAGCAGGTCCTGGGCGGGACGGGTCTCCAGCGCGCTCACCGTACCCAGTCGCCCGCCGGCCGGTGTCACGGCGACGAGGCCGACCAGCTCGTCCTCGTACCAGCCCTCGCCCGCGGCCTCGAGCGCCTCGGTCTCGACGTACAGCTGGGTCCCCCGCAGCTGCTCGGCGGCGGTCCGGTCGGGCACCTCCTCGAAGGCGAGCAGCACGGTGTCGCGGTGCTGCCGCACCGAGGCCAGGGTCAGCGGCCCCGCCGACGCCGGGCGGGTGCTGAACTGCCGGCCGGGCACGAACCGCTCCGCGGGCGCATCGGTGTGCACCTGCACGGTCACCTCACCGCGCAGTCCGTGCGCCTTCCCGACGCGTGCGACGCGCACCTGCATCTCTGCCTCCCTCACGCTCTGCCTCACGGCTCCCGCGCCGCTGGCTCGTCTCGCGGCTCCTGCGACGTCGCCGCTGGGACACAAAAGGCGAGGTATGCCGGAACGCGCGTGTCCGGCATACCTCGCCTGTCGTGTGTCGCCGCTGGCGCCGGGCTCAGCGGTCGGTGTCGACGATGTCGATCCGCACCTGCTTGCCGCCGGCCAGGGCACTCATCACCGTGCGCAACGCGCTGGCGGTGCGGCCCGACCGGCCGATCACCCGGCCGAGGTCGTCGGGGTGCACCCGGACCTCGAGCAGGTCGCCGCGGCGCAGCGTCTTGTGCCGGACGACGACGTCGTCGTCGTGGTCGACGATGCCCTTGACGAGGTGCTCGAGCGCCTCCTCGAGCACGATCAGGCCTCGGAGCTCTCGGCGTCCGTCGGCGGCGCCGGCTGGGAGTCGGTCTGGTCGATGTCACCGGGGGCGGTCGGCACCTCGGCGCCGCTCGACTTCTCCGCGTCCGCAGCGGCGGTGGCGGGCTGGACCTCGGCCTGCTCGCCCTGCTCGGACAGCCCGGCGTGCTCGGTCACGGCCTGGTCCTCGGCCGGCTTCTCGGCGGCCTTCTTCTTCGGCGTGGTGGCCGAGTCCTTCGGCTCGTCCGCGGCCTTCTTGGCGGCGGCCTCGAACACGGCCTTCTTGTCCGGCTTCGGCTCGGCGGTGCGCAGGGTGCCCTCGGCGCCCGGCTCGCCCCTGAACTTCTGCCAGTCACCGGTCACCTTGAGCAGCGCGGCGACCTGCTCGGTCGGCTGGGCGCCGACGGACAGCCAGTACTGCGCGCGCTCGGAGTCGATCTCGATGAACGAGGGCTCCTCGGTCGGGTGGTACTTGCCGATCTCCTCGATCGCCCGGCCGTTGCGCTTGGTGCGCGAGTCCATGACGACGACGCGGTAGTACGGGGCCCGGATCTTGCCGAGGCGCTTCAGACGAATCTTGACGGCCACGTTTGTGGTGTCTCCTGTTTCTGCTTCGGGGGTGAGCCGCCCGGTGCCGCGTGGGGCACGGACCGTG
>DASSKF010000083.1:0-26282 GCA_035690725.1 Segeticoccus sp. | reverse complement strand
CGACGAGCGCTACCTGCTCGCCCGGCCGATCCTGCGGGCCCTGCGGGAGAGCCCGGCGGTGCTGCTCGTCGACGAGATCGACCGGGCCGACGACGAGTTCGAGGCGTTCCTGCTCGAGGTGCTCTCGACCGGGCAGGTCACGATCCCCGAGCTGGGCACCGTGCGGACGAGCACTCCGCCGGTGGTCGTGCTCACCTCGAACCGCACCCGGGACCTCGCCGACGCCCTGAAGCGGCGCTGCCTCTACCACTGGGTGGAGCACCCCGGGCTCGAGCGGGAGGTCGACATCGTGCGCAGCCGCATGCCGGAGGTGTCGACGGCCCTTGCCGAGCAGGTCGCCACGGCGGTGCACCGCATCCGCGAGGAGACGGACCTGCTCAAGGTGCCCGGCGTGGCCGAGACCCTCGACTGGACCCAGGCCCTGGCCGCGCTCGGCTGCGCCGACCTCACCCCGCAGGTCGCCGCGGCGACGCTCGGCACGGTCCTGAAGTACCGGGAGGACACCGACCGGGTGCTCCAGCGGATGGACCGGATCCTGGCGGTGTGAGGTGCCCACGCCCGTGTCCCCACCGCCCACCCCCGAGGAGCTGACCGCGGCCGCGGGCACCGACCGCCTGCTGGTCGCCTTCGCGGGTGCCCTCCGAGCGGCCGGTATGCCGGTCACGCCCGCGCGCACGCAGTCCTTCCTGGCCGCGGTGGCCGCCCTGGGGGCCGGCACGCCGGAGGCGATCTACTGGGCGGCCCACGCCACCCTGTGTGCCGGGCCGGACGACGTCGCGACCCTGGAGCGGGTGCACCACGCCTGGTTCGCGCCGGCCGACACCGAGCCCGGGCAGCAGGAGCCGCGACGTTCCGTGGTGGTGCGCCGGGCGGCCCTCGAGGACGGCGAGGGCTGGGAGCGGCCCGGCGGGTCCCCGCTGGCGGTCGCGGCGCTGGCGAGCGACGTCGAGCGGCTCCGGCACCGGGACGTGGCCACCCTCGGACCCGAGGAGCGGGCCGAGCTGGCCCGCCTGCTGGCCGCGCTGCACCCGCGCGCGCCGCTGCGGCTGCGGCCGCGGACCGCACCGGCGCGGCGAGGCACCGTCGACGCACGCGCCACCCTGCGGGCCCAGCTGCGCCACGTCGGGGAGCCGAGCCGGCTACGGCACCGACGGCGCACCCGGCGGCCCCGTCGCGTCGTGCTGCTGGTCGACGTGTCCGGCTCCATGGCGCCCTACGCCGACACCCTGTTGCGGGTGGCCCACGTCGTCACCGCGCAGCTGGGCTCCGCGGTCGAGGTCTTCACGGTGGGGACGCGCCTGACCCGGGTCACCGACGCGATGCGGCTGCGGGACCCGGCGCGGGCGGTCAACCGCGCCGGGCAGA
This sequence comes from Segeticoccus sp., assembly GCA_035690725.1. GTDB lineage: Bacteria > Actinomycetota > Actinomycetes > Actinomycetales > Dermatophilaceae > DASSKF01. Next base: position 24,917 of record DASSKF010000083.1, on the reverse strand, counting down.
CGGTGCCGGACTGGTCCGGCGGCACCCGGCTGGGGGAGACGCTCAAGGTGTTCTGCGACCGGTGGGGGCAGCGGGGGACGGCGCGCGGTGCCGTGGTCGTGCTGGCCAGCGACGGCTGGGAGCGTGGCGACACGGCACTGCTGGGCGAGCAGGTGCAGCGGCTGGCCCGGCTTGCGCACCGGCTGGTCTGGGTCAATCCGCACGCCGGAAAGGCCGGCTACCAGCCGGTCCAGGCGGGGATGATGGCGGCCCTGCCGTTCGTCGACGACTTCCTGGCGGGGCACAGCCTCGCGACGTTCGCGCAGCTCCTGGAGGTGGTGGCCCGTGCGTGACGTGCTGGACGAGCTGATGGAGCGGTGGAGGACCGGCGAGTCGGTCGCCGTCGGGACCGTGGTGGCGACCTTCTCCTCCGCCCCCCGGCAACCAGGCGCCGCCATGGTCGTCGCCGAGGACGGGACGGTCGCCGGCAGCGTCTCCGGCGGGTGCGTCGAGGGTGCCGTCTACGAGCTCGGGCAGGAGGTGCTGGGCTCGGACACGTCGGTGCTGCAGCGCTACGGCGTCAGCGACGACGACGCGTTCGCCGTCGGCCTCACGTGCGGCGGGATCATCGACATCTTCGTCGAGAAGGTCGACCGGCAGGTCTTCCCCGACCTCGACGAGGTGGCCGCCGACATCGCGGCCGACCGGCCGGTGGCCGTTGCCACCGTCATCGCCCACCCGGACGGCCGCCGGGTGGGTGCCCGCATGACGGTGCGGCCCGGGGAGCCGCCACAGGTGACCGGCGGTGTCGGCTCGTCGCGGGCGGACGACGCGGTCGCGGACGACGCGCTGGGCCTGCTCGCGGCGGGCCGCACGGACACCCTCGAGTACGGCCCGGACGGGGAGCGGCGCGGCGAGGGGATGCGCGTGTTCGTCCAGTCCTTCGCGCCGGCGCCCCGGATGGTGGTGTTCGGCGCGATCGACTTCGCCGCCGCCGTGGCCCGCATCGGCTCGTTCCTCGGTTACCGGGTGACGGTGTGCGACGCCCGCCCGGTCTTCGCCACCCGGACCCGCTTCCCGTCTGCGGACGAGGTGGTCGTCGAGTGGCCGCACCGCTACCTCGCCCGGGAGGCCGAGGCCGGGCACATCGACGAGCGGACCGTCCTGTGCGTCCTCACCCACGACCCGAAGTTCGACGTGCCGCTGCTCGAGGTGGCGCTCCGGCTCCCGGAGGTGGGCTACGTCGGGGCCATGGGCTCGCGCCGCACCCACGAGGACCGCCTGACCCGGCTGAAGGAGGCCGGGCTGACCGACGAGGAGCTGGCGCGGATGTCGAGCCCCATCGGCCTCGACCTCGGCGGGCGGACCCCGGAGGAGACCGCGGTGAGCGTGGCCGCCGAGATCATCGCCCTGCGCTGGGGTGGTGAGGGGGACCGGCTGTCGGACACCGGCGGGCCGATGCACCACCACTGAGCGGCGGGACCGGCCACGATTCGGGTGACCCCCGCAGATGATCCTTGCCGAACTCGGCGCGGCCGGGCAGGATCGCAGGCAGTATCGGGGGCCACAGCGCACTCGCAGCGAGCGGAGGTCGGGATGACCCGGATCAACGTCACCGTCGACGGCACGTCCTACAGTGACGAGGTCGAGCCGAGGACCCTCTTGGTGCACTACCTGCGAGATACCTTGGGCAAGACGGGCACCCTGGTCGGCTGCGACACGACGAACTGCGGTGCGTGCACGGTGCTGATGGACGGGCAGAGCGTGAAGTCGTGCACCGTCCTCGCGGTGCAGGCGGACGGCCACGAGGTCACCACCGTCGAGGGGTTGTCGAGCAACGGCGAGCTGCACCCGGTGCAAGAGGCGTTCCACGCCTGCCACGCGCTGCAGTGCGGCTACTGCACGCCCGGCATGATCATGGCCAGCGTCGACCTGCTCAACCACAACGCCCACCCGGACGAGCAGCAGATCCGCGAGGGCCTCGAGGGCAACCTGTGCCGGTGCACCGGCTACCAGAACATCGTCGCCGCGGTGCAGCGTGCCGCCGACGGGGAGGCACGAGCCAGCGGTGAGCCGGCCGCCGAGAACGCGGAGGTGTCGTCATGACCACCACGGACGAGGCGACCGTGGCGCCCGAGCGGGAGATCGGCAAGTCGCGGCTGCGCAAGGAGGACGCCCGGCTGATCACCGGCCGGTCGCGCTACACCGACAGCATCCGGCTGCCCGGCATGCTGCACCTGGGCATGGTGCGCAGCCCGCTGGCACACGCCAGGATCACCCACCTCGACGTGGAGGAGGCGCGCAGCGCGCCGGGCGTGGTCGCGGTCTACACCGGCGCCGACCTCAAGGACGACCACAACGGCATCCCGAACGCCTGGCCCGTCACGCCGGACCAGAAGGCGCCGCACCACCCGGCCGTGGCCGTCGACGAGGTCTTCTTCTCCGGCGAGATCGTGGCGGTGGTCGTGGCCCGCAGCGCCGCCGAGGCACGGGACGCGATCGAGCTGGTCGACGTCGACTACGAGGAGGGACCGGTCGTCCTCGACCTCGAGCAGGCGGCCGCCGGAGCGCCGTTCGTGCACGAGGAGCTGGGCACCAACATCTCGGCCACCTGGGTGTTCGACTCCGCCGGGGCGGGCACCGGCGGCAACGTCGACGAGGCCATCGCCGCCGCCCGCGAGGACGGTGTCGTCGTCGAGCGCACCCTGCGCCAGCAGCGGCTCATCCCCGCCTCCATGGAGCCGCGGTCGACCGTCGTCGACCCGACCGGCGAGCAGATCACCATGTGGACCTCGACCCAGATCCCGCACGTGCTGCGCACCATGCTCGCCCTGACGTGCAACGTGCCGGAGAGCAAGCTGCGGGTCGTCGCCCCGGACGTCGGCGGCGGCTTCGGCGGCAAGCTGGCGGTCACCCGGGAGGAGGTCGCCGCGCTCGTCATCGCTCGCAAGCTGGGCAAGCCGGTCAAGTACACCGAGACCCGGTCGGAGTCCATGCTGGCCGCCCACCACGGCCGCGACCAGGTGCAGCGGCTCACCATCTCGGCGACCCGGGACGGCACGGTCACCGGCTTCAAAGTCGACCTGCTCGCGAACATGGGCGCCTACCTGGGGCTCATCACCTCCGGTGTGCCGATCCTCGGCGGGTTCATGTACAACGCGATCTACAAGTTCCCCGCCTACCAGTTCACCTGCCACAACGTCTTCACCAACACCGTGCACACCGACGCCTACCGGGGCGCGGGACGGCCGGAGGCGACGTTCGCGATCGAGCGGATGATGGACGAGCTCGCCACCGAGCTCGGCATGGACCCGCTCGAGCTGCGGCGTCGCAACTGGATCCGGCACGAGGAGTTCCCGTTCACGACGGTGGCCGGCCTCGAGTACGACTCGGGCAACTACGAGGCCGCAACCGACAAGGCGATGGAGCTCTTCGGCTACGACGAGCTGCGGGCCGAGCAGCAGCGCCGGCGGGAGTCCGGCGACCCGGTCCAGCTCGGTATCGGCGTCTCGACCTACACCGAGATGTGCGGCCTGGCCCCCTCGCGGGTGCTCGGCGCCCTCGACTACGCCGCCGGTGGGTGGGAGCACGCCACCGTGCGCATGCTGGCCACAGGCAAGGTCGAGGTGGTCACCGGCATCAGCCCACACGGGCAGGGCCACGTCACCAGCCAGAGCCAGATCGTGGCGGACAAGCTGGGGGTGCCGTTCGAGGACGTCGAGATCCTGCACGGCGACACCCAGGTCGCCGCCAAGGGAATGGACACCTACGGGTCGCGCTCGCTCACCGTCGGCGGCATCGCCGTCGCCCGGGCCGCGGACAAGGTGGTCGAGAAGGCCAGGGCCGTCGCCGCGCACATGCTTGAGGCCAACGCCGACGACCTGGAGTTCGAGGGCGGCCGGTTCACGGTCAGCGGCACCGAGCAGGGCGTGGGCATCGGCGAGGTCGCGTTCGCCGTGTTCTCCGCGCACGACCTGCCGGAGGGCATGGAACCGAGCCTGGACGCCGACTCCACGTTCGACCCGGTCAACTTCTCCTTCCCGCACGGGACCCACCTCGCCGCGATGGAGGTGGACACCGAGACCGGCGCCGTCCGGGTGCGCACGTACGTGTGCGTGGACGACGTCGGGCACGTGATCAACCCCCTCCTCGTGGACGGCCAGGTGCACGGCGGCCTCGCGCAGGGCATCGCGCAGGCCCTCTTCGAGGAGGCCGTGTATGACGAGAACGGCACCTTGGTCTCCGGCTCGTTCGTGGACTACCTCGTGCCGGGCGCACCCGACCTGCCGTCCTACACCACGGACCGCACCGAGACGCCCGCCACCTCGAACGAGCTCGGCGTCAAGGGTGTCGGTGAGGCGGGCACCATCGCGTCCACCCCCGCGATCGTCAACGGCGTCCTGGACGCGGTCCGCCAGTTCGGGGTCCGGGACATCACCATGCCGTGCACGCCGCACCGGGTCTGGAAGGCGCTGCAGGGCGGGGACACCGGCACACCGGCCGCAGCCTCCAACGAGCAGTCCGTCGCCGGCCAGGAAGGTGGACAGGCATGATCCCCGCACCGTTCGAGTACCACGCCCCGACCACCCTCGACGAGGCGCTGCAGCTGCTCGCCGCGTCCGACGACGCCAAGGTGCTCGCCGGCGGGCAGAGCCTGCTGCCGGTGCTGAAGCTGCGGCTCGCGGCGCCCGAGGTCGTCGTCGACCTCGCGAAGATCGAGCAGCTGCGGGGCATCCGGGAGGAGGGCGACGCGGTGGTCATCGGGGCGATGACCCCGCACCACGTCGTCGCCGAGGACCCGACCGTGGAGCAGCACGCGCTGCTCCTCGCCGAGGCGACCCGCACCGTCGCCGACCCGCAGGTGCGCCACCGCGGCACGCTCGGCGGCGCCCTCGTGCACGCCGACCCCGCCGGGGACCTGCTCGCGCCGGCGCTGTCGCTGGACGCCGAGCTCGTCATCGCCGGCGCCGGCGGGGCGACCCGGCGGGTCGCGGCGACCGACTTCTTCGAGGACCTGTTCACCACGGCCGTGGGGGAGGACGAGGTCCTCACCGAGGTGCGCATTCCCAAGCACACCGGCTGGGGCGCGCACTACGAGAAGTTCACCCGGGTGGCCCAGCAGTGGTCCATCGTCGCCGTCGCCGCCACGGTCCGCAGCGAGGGAGGCACCATCGCCGAGGCCCGCGTCGCCCTGACCAACATGGGCTCCACCCCGGTGCGGTGCACCGCCGTGGAGGAGGCGCTCGTCGGCCTGTCGGCCGACTCCGACCGGCTCCGCGAGGCCTGTGCGGCTGCGGGCCGGGGCACCACGCCGCCGGAGGACACCAACGGCGACGCGGACTACCGTCGTCACCTCGCGGGCGTCCTGACCGGCCGGGCGGTGCGCGCCGCCCTCGCCTGAGCACACCCCAGCAGAGGAGGACGATCCGTGGAACTGGACCACCACTTCACCGTGCCCGCGTCGATCGACGCGACGTGGGCGGCGTTCAACGACCTCGAAGGGGTGGCTGGCTGCTTTCCGGGAGCCAGCCTGACCAGTGTCGACGGTGAGGAGTTCAGCGGCACCTGCAAGATCAAGCTCGGGCCGATCTCCCTGCTGTACAAGGGGACGGGGACCTTCCGGGAGCGGGACGAGGCCGCGCACCGGGCTGTGGTGGAGGCCCGGGGCAAGGACCGTCGCGGGAACGGGACGGCCAGCGCCACGCTGACCATGTCGCTGGCGCAGGCCGGGGCCGAGTCGACCGACGTGGACGTGCACACCGAGCTCACCGTCACCGGCAAGCCGGCGCAGTTCGGGCGCGGGGTCATGCAGGAGGTGTCGGACAAGCTGCTCGCCTCGTTCGTGGACTGCCTCGCGGGCCGGCTCAGTGGGGGCGAGGGTGCGGCCGCAGCCGCGGCGGCGACGGCCGCGACGCCGGAGCCGGCGCCCCAGCCACAGTCCGCAACGACCGCTGCGGCGACGACCGCGGGACCGGCCGACACCCCTCAGCCCGTCCCCGCCACGCAGTCGGCGACACCGCAGGAGCCGCCGGCACCGGCCGCAGCGGCCGTCCGCTCCACCCGGTCGCCGGAACCGGCTGCCGGCGAGCTCGACCTCGGCAGCGCCGTCCTGCCCGTGCTGGCCCGGCACTACGGCCCCTACCTGCTCTCGGCGCTCGGGGGCGCGGTCGCCGCGCTCCTGCTGCGGCGCCTGTCCGCCGGCGCCCGCACCGGCGGGTAGGGCGCTCGCACCGGCGGGTAGGGCGCTCGCCGCCGCCCCGCTCGTGCGTGCACCCGGGGGAAGGCAGACGATGGAGCGGTGAGCCGTGAGCCCCTGCCGTCGTCCCGGAACTCGCCCGGCCGACCGGCTCGACCGGAGGGGTACCGCGTGGGCGAGCCCGGCTACCGCCGGGTGACCCTCGGCCTGTTCTTCGCCGGCCTGACCACGTTCGCCCTGCTCTACACCACCCAGCCGCTGCTGCCCCAGCTCGCCGACCGGTTCCACGTGAGCGCCGCCGAGAGTGCGCTGACCGTCTCGCTGGCCACGCTCGGCCTCGCCGCCGGGCTCGTCGTGGCCGGTCCCTTCTCCGACGTGCGCGGTCGGGTCACCGTCATGCGGGTCTCCCTCGTGGCGTCGAGCACGATCGGGCTGGTGTCGGCGTTCGCTCCCGGATGGACCGTGCTGCTGGTGCTCCGTGCCGTGCAGGGCCTCGCCCTTGCGGGCCTGCCGGCGGTGGCGATGGCCTACCTGCGCGAGGAGGTCCACGGGGAGCGGCACGCGCAGGCAGCCGGGCTCTACATCGGCGGCACCGCCGTCGGCGGCATGGCGGGGCGGCTGGTCGCCGGCGGCTTCGCCGACCTCGGCGGCTGGCGCCTCGCCGTGGGCGGCGTGGCCGCGCTCGCGCTGGTCAGCGCGCTCGCGGCCGTGCGGCTCCTGCCCGCCTCCCGCGGGTTCGTGGCCAGGCCGGCGAGCGCGCGGGCCCTGCGGAAGGCGACCTCCCGGCTGCTGCACGCGCCGGCGCAGCTCGCCCTCTATGCGATCGCCGCCACCGCCATGGGGGCGTTCGTCGCCGCGTTCAACGGGATCGGCTTCCGGCTGGCCGCCGAGCCCTTCTCGCTGGGTCCGGGGGTCACCGGGCTGGTCTTCCTCGTCTACGTCGTCGGCGTCGTCAGCTCGCCGTGGGCCGGGCGCCTCGCCGGGGTGCACGGCCGGGCCGACGTCATCGTCGTCGGTGCCCTGGTCACCCTCGCCGGGCTCGCGCTGACCCTCGCCCCGTGGCTGCCGCTCGTGGTGCTGGGCCTCGCGGTCACCACCGGCGGCTTCTTCGCCGCGCACGGGGTGGCCAGCGGATGGGTGCCGGCCCGGGCGCACATCGCCGGTGCCGCCGTGGCGCAGGCGTCCTCGCTCTACCTCATCGCCTACTACCTCGGCTCCTCGCTCTTCGGCGACCTCGCCGGGGTGGCGTGGTCGGCCGGTTCCTGGCCGGCCGTGGTCGCGCTGTCCGGATCCCTCATCGTGGTCACCCTGCTGCTGGGCCTGTTCCTGCGCCGCGTGCCGCGTGCCCAGCCGGCCACCACCGACCTCCCGCCCCTCCACGGCTGAGTGGGCCCGTCGCATACAGTGCGTCTGGTGAGCACCTCAGCAGCCCAGCAGCGCACGGACCTGACGACGCCGCCCGTGGCCAAGCGGGTCGAACACGTCCGCGAGCACCACGGTGACCGGGTCGTCGACCCCTACGAGTGGCTGCGGGACAAGTCGGACCCCGAGGTGGTCGCGCACCTGGAGGGCGAGAACACCTACGCCGAGGCGATGACCGAGCACCTCGCCCCGCTGCGCGAGCAGGTCTTCACCGAGATCAGGTCCCGCACCCAGGAGACGGACCTCAGCGTCCCGGTGCTGCTGGACGGCTGGTGGTACTACTCGCGCACCTTCGAGGGCAAGCAGTATGCCGCCCAGTGCCGGGTGCGTGCCCGCGACGGCGTGGGTCGCCCCGACCTGGAGCGCGACGTGCGCCCGGACGGCAGCATCCCCGGGGAGCAGGTGCTGCTCGACGGCAACGTCGAGGCCGAGGGGCACGAGTTCTTCTCGCTGGGGGCCTTCGAGGTGAGCCAGGACGGCACCCGGGTCGCCTACGCCGTCGACCTGCAGGGGGACGAGCGGTTCGCGCTGAAGGTCAAGGACATCGGGACCGACGCCGTCGTCGACGAGGCGGTCGACACCATCGGCTACGGCGCGGTCTGGTCGGCCGACGGCCGGCAGCTGTTCTACACCCGGGTGGACGACGCCTGGCGGCCGTTCCAGGTGTGGCGGCACGAGGTCGGGACGCCCGCCGAGGGCGACGTGAAGATCTTCGAGGAGCTGGACGAGCGCTTCTGGATGGGCATCGGCACCTCGCGGGACGACCGGTGGCTGGTCGTCATGCTCGGGTCCCGCACGACCTCCGAGGCGCTGCTGCTCGACCTCGCCGAGCCGCTCGGCGCGCCCCACGTCGTGGCCCCGCGGCGGGCCGGCGTCGAGTACGACGTGGAGCCCGCGGGCGACCGGCTGCTCATCACCCACAACGCGAACGACGTGGACTTCGAGGTGGCACAGGCCCCGCTGGACGCGACGCGTCCCGAGCAGTGGGAGTCCCTGCTCCCGCCCGTCCCGGGGGAGCGCGTCCTCGGGGTCGAGGCGTTCGCCGACCACGCGGTGGTGTCCCTGCGGCGCGAAGGGCTCACCGCGGTGCGGATCCTTCCCCGGGACGACAGCGCCGCCAGTGGCTTCGGCCCGGCGCACGACCTCGCCTTCGAGGAGCCGGTCTACACCGTCGCCACCGGGAGCAACCCGCAGTACCACCAGCCCGCGCTGCAGCTCGTCTTCGAGTCGCTGGTGACGCCGCGGTCGGTCTTCGACTACGACTTCGCCACCCGGGAGCTCGCCCTGCTCAAGCGGCAGGAGGTCCTCGGGGGCTACGACCCGGCGGACTACGTCGAGCGCCGCGAGTGGGCCACCGCCCCGGACGGCACGAAGGTCCCGATCTCGCTGGTGGCCCGCAAGGACGTGCGGCCGGACGGAACGAACCCGGGCCTGCTCTACGGCTACGGGTCCTACGAGATCTCGATGGACCCGTACTTCTCGGTCGCCCGCCTGTCGCTGCTCGACCGAGGAGTCGTCTACGCCGTCGCGCACGTCCGAGGCGGCGGCGAGATGGGTCGCCGGTGGTACGACCACGGCAAGATGGAGCACAAGAAGAACACCTTCACCGACTTCGTGGCGTGCGCCGAGCACCTCGTCGACGCCGGCTGGGTCGCGCCGGACCGCCTTGCTGCGGAAGGGGGTTCAGCCGGCGGCCTGCTGATGGGGGCGGCGGTCAACCTCGCACCGGACCGGTTCCGAGCGGTCCACGCGGCGGTCCCGTTCGTCGACACGCTCACCACGATCCTCGACCCGTCCCTGCCGCTGACGGTGGGGGAGTGGGAGGAGTGGGGCGACCCGCTGCACCACGCCGACGTCTACGCGTACATGAAGTCCTACGCGCCCTACGACAACGTGGCGCCCCGGGAGTACCCGGCGATCCTGGCGACGACGAGCCTGAACGACACCCGGGTGTACTTCGTGGAGCCCACCAAGTGGGTTGCGCGGCTGCGGGAGGTCACGACGAACGACCAGCGCAGCCGTCCGATCCTGCTCCGGACCGAGATGGTCGCCGGGCACGGCGGCAAGAGCGGACGGTATGACGCGTGGCGCCAGCGCGCGTTCGAGCTTGCCTTCCTGCTCGACCAGGTGGGCGCTGCCTGAGGTCAGGCTGACCTGCGCTCGCGGATCAGGGCGACCGTGCAGGTGGCCTTCTGGAGCACCGCCGAGCTGACCGAGCCGAGCATCAGTCCCTGGAATCCGCCGTTGCCCCGGGCACCCACCGCCACGAGGTCGGCGTCGTGGGATCGTTCGATGAGGGTCTTGGCCGGGTTGCCCCGGACCACCTCGTGCGTGAACGACACGTCCGGGTTTGCCGAGACGCGGTCCTTCAGCAGCCGGCGCACCGCGTCCTGCTGCTCGCGCTGGTAGTCGCCCCAGTCGCGTTCGGTCGCGGCCTCGGCCTCCTCCACGTCACCGGGCCACCACGCCTGCACGCACAGCAGCTCGGCGCCCTGGATGACCGCCTCGTCGTACGCGAGCTCGAGCGCGAGCTGGGCCTGCGGGGACCCGTCGTAACCGACGAGGATCCGGTGGGTCTGGCTGAGGTCCTCACCGTGCGCGCCGCGGACGATGATGACGGGGCAGTGCGCGTGCATGGCCACCTGCGAGGAGACCGAGCCCAGCGCCGTGCCGGCCAGCAGGCTCTGCCCGCGGGTGCCGACCACGACCAAGTGAGCCGCGTTGGAGGCCCGCACGATGGCCGCGGAGGGGAACCCGGACGACAGGCCCGTCGTGACCACGATGTTCGGGTCCACGGTGTGCACGGCCTCCGCCGCCGAGCGCAGCTGCTCCTCGGCCTGGGCCCGCAGTCCACTGCGGTCGCTCCCGATTCCGTACCCGAGTGAGGGGTAGTCGGGTGCGAAGGCGTGGATGAGGTGGATCGGTCGCCGGGTGCGGTGCGCCTCCTGGCCCGACCAGTTGATCGCCTGCACGCTCTGCCAGGACCCGTCGACACCGACCACGATGCTGCCGTCGCGGGGCGTGCTGCTCATGGGGGCCTCCTTCTGCCGTCGTCTCCTTCCACAGTAGACCCGACCCGCCGAACCTTCCCGGAACCCGCCCGCGGCACGGTCAGGTTGCGGCGACCGCGCCGGCGATCGCGGCGGTTGGCGAGGTTGGCCAGGCTCCCGGCCAACAGGGCGCGCAGCCCGAGCGAGGCAACCTCCGAACGCCGTTCGGGGGCGAGGGAACCGATCGTCCCGATCTGGATCGCCACCGAGGGAGAAGTTGGCGAAGCCGGCCAGCGCGAAGGTCACGATCACCACGGTCAACGGGCTGACCTGGTCGATGTGCGGTCCGAAGCTGGAGTAGGCGAGGAACTCGTTGAGCACCGTCTTCTGGCCGATCCAGGAGCCGGCCCGCACCGCCTCGTCCCAGGGGACGCCGAGGACCCAGGCGACCGGTGAGAGCGCCCAGCCGAGCAGCTTCTGGAAGGTCAGGCCGTCCTGGCCGAACCAGCCGCCGATGCCGGCGAGGATGCCGTTGGCGAGCGCGATCAGGGCGATGAAGGCGATGAGCAGGGCGCCGACCGTGACGGCGATCTTGGCCGTCGGCTGCCCGCCGGCCCGCCGGCATACCGACGGTCTCCTCCGGTGTGCTGTCCGGCCACATGATCTTGGCGACGAGCAGCGCGGCCGTGGCGTTCATGACACTCGCGGTGAGCAGGTAGGTGAGCGGGGCGCCGAGCAGGGCGTAGCCGACCAGGGTCGAGCCGGCGACGGCCGCGAAACCGGCGGTCATCACCGTGAACAGCTGGCCGCGCCGCATCCGCGCGAGGTGCGGTGACACCGTCAGCGGCGCCTCGCGCTGGCCGAGGAAGATGACGCTGGAGGCGTAGAAGGACTCGATCTTCGTCACCTGCAGCGCGAAGACGCTGGCCTGCTTGCCGCCCACGTCCATGAGGGGGCCGAAGACGAACGCGCTCCCCTCGTGCGTGTAGCCGATGAGCTTGGCGACCTGGTCGGCGACCCACTTCAGGGCGTCGCGTCCCGGGGCCAGCGCAGCACGAGTGCCGCGAAGCCCCACTGCACGGCGAGGGCGGCCAGCACCGTGCGCCAGCGGATGCCACGACGGTGGCGCGAGCACAGCCAGGCGACGAGGAGTACCAGGGCCAGACCGAGGATGCCGCGAAGATGCATGCCGCCATGCTGGGCGCGGGGGAGAGCCGGCACAAACCGGGATGCGGTGCCCGCTCAGGTCATGGGTGACAGCTCACTGCCCGTGGCCTCCGGTGCGCGGAAGGCGGCGACGTAGCGGGCGAAGTCCCACCCGGGCTGACCGTCGGCGCCGTCGAGGAAGCGTCGGGCCGCGTCCTGACCGGAGGCGAACAGGGCCTGCTGGGTCTCCCGGTCGAGGTGGAAGTCGGTGGACCGCACCCCGAGGGTGTCCACGAAGATCGTGCGGGCCAGGGTGGCCGGCTGGTCGAGGTGCAGGTGGTCGAAGAAGCCCGTCATGGTGGAGACCATCGCGCGGGTCATGCTGATGGTCCCGTGCACCGGCTGGGGGCGCTCCGCGAGGGCCGAGGCGCGCGCGGACAGCTTGATCCCGAGGGTGGGCCACCGGGGAGCCCGGCCGTCCTGCCGGTCGAAGACGTCGACCGGGAAGTTGGACAGCATACCGCCGTCCACCAGCCAGGTGACCTCGTCGGTCGTCTCGTCGCGCAGCTTGACCGGCTCGTAGAAGAACGGGATCGACATGGAGGCGCGCACCGCGTCGGCCACGGGCACCGCGTCGGGTGGCATGCCGAAGACCGGGTAGTCCCACGGGAGTCGGCGCAGTCGCCGCCGGGAGATGTCCGAGGCCATGACCACGAGCCGGAAGGCCCTGCTGGTCGGCAGGTCGCTGCCGCGGTCGTGCAGGCGCAGGTCGGCGAAGGTCCGCACCCCGTGGGCGGCCAGCTGCTCGCCGAGCCAGGTGCGCAGGTACTCGCCCTCGTAGATGCCGGACTCGAGCAGGACCGAGATGGCCTTCCCGGGCGCCCCGAGGCGGTCCAGCCGCCCCTCGTCCTGGAAGCGCTGGTAGTCCACGCTCCGCATGGTCTCCTCGAGCTCGTCGGCGCCGATGCCGGCGGCCACCATCGCGCCGACGATGGCTCCCGCCGAGGTGCCCGCGACCCGGTGGAAGCGGTATCCGCGCTCGGCCAGCACACTGATCGCCCCGACGAGGGCGATGCCCTTGACGCCGCCGCCCTCGAGGACGAGGTCGGCGTCCAGTCCCGCCATCCCTCAACGCTAGGCCCGACACCGCCGGTGCGGGGACGTTTCGGGCAACTCGCCCGCCTAGGCTGGCGACCCATGAGCGCACCCTCGCGAGGAGTCCTGGTCACCGGAGCGTCCCGAGGCGTGGGTGCCGCGACGGCACGATGCTTCGCCGAGCGCGGCGACCGGGTCCTGGTGCACTACCGCGGTGCCCGCGAGCTGGCCGAGGAGGTCCTCGCGAGCCTGCCCGGCGAGGGGCACGCGCTGGCCGGGGCGGACCTGTCCCGGCCGGGAGAGGTCCGGCGGCTCGCCGACGAGGCCGTGGCCGCCCTCGGGCGCGTCGACGTGCTCGTCAACAACGCCGCCCGTTTCCTCGACCCCGCCGCCGGCGGCAGCCGCCGGGGAGACCACCGGATCACCGACGTCGACTACGACGCCTGGGTCGACGCGTGGCAGGCGACGCTGGCCACCAACCTGATGGGCCCGGCGAACCTGACGTGGTGCCTCGCCCGGCACATGATCGACGTGCCGGCCACCGGTGGGCTGCCGACCGGGCGTGTCGTCAACATCGGCTCGCGCGGGGCCTACCGCGGCGAGCCGGACGTCCCCGCGTACGGCGCGAGCAAGGCCGGGCTGCACGCGTTCGGCCAGTCGATGGCGGTCGCCCTGGCGCCGCACGGCATTTCGGTGGTGAGCCTGGCGCCGGGGTTCATCGCGACCGACATGGCGGCCCCGGTGCTGGACCGGCCGGAGGGCGACGCGGTCCGTGCGCAGAGCCCGTTCAACCGGGTGGCGAGCCCCGAGGAGGTCGCGTGCGCCGTCGTGGCGCTGGCCGACCCGGCCGCGGAGTGGGTCTCCGGTGCCGTCGTCGACTTCAACGGCGCCAGCCACCTGCGGTGACCGGGTCGGTCCGCAGGAGGTGGGGGAAGGCGGACTGGCGCAGGGGGCTCAGTGCGACTCGTCGTGCTGCTGGGCCATGCCACGTGCCGTGGCGTCGTCGACGCATCCGGTCACGCTCCACGTGCACCCGTCGTGGGCGCAGAACGCCGACCAGCTGTCACCGTCGTGGGCGATCTGGGCGTGCATGTGGACCAACGTCATGGTGCGGCTCCCTCTCGTCGGTGGTGTCCATCGTCCCTCCGACCGTGCTGCCGCCTCGGTTGCGACACGCCCTCGGCGGCCCTCCGTGGGGGCTGCGAGGATGAGCCTCATGGAGCCTCGGGTGGTGGCGGTGTGCCGCGACGCGACGCACCGGTTCAGCAAGGTCTCCCGGGCGGCGATCACCCTCGTCGAGGGGATGGGCGTCGCTGGTGACGCGCACGCGGGCACGCTGGTGCAGCACCGGTCCCGGGTGCGCCGCGACCCGAACCAGCCCAACCTGCGGCAGGTCCACCTCATCCACGCAGCGCTCCTCGACGAGGCCCGGGGACTCGGCCACGACGTCGGACCGGGAAGCCTGGGCGAGAACCTGCTCACCGACGGTCTCGACCTGCTGGCGCTGCCCACCGACACGCGACTCGGGATCGGCGACGCCGTGCTGCGGGTCACCGGCCTGCGCAACCCCTGCCGGCAGATCAACGAGTACTCGCCGGGCCTGCTCAAGGTGGTCGTCGCCCGGGTCGACGGAGTGGCGTCGACCTCGGACGTGACGCTGGGTGCGACCGGCGGTGCGCAGTCGGTCGACGGGGTCGGCATCCTGCGGAAGGCGGGTGTCATGGCCGTCGTCGAGCGTCGCGGCGAGGTGCGCCCGGACATGCCCATCGAGGTCGAGCTGCCCGATCCGCCGCACCGCCCGCTGGCTCCCGTGTAGGCGCCGGTCGCTCACGCTCCGTGTGGTGTCCCGACGGATCGCCCGGCGTCAGCGCATGCCGGTGCCCTTCTTGACGGAGAACCGGGTGAAGTCGGCGTGCCGCCGCACGCCGTTGGTCGTGACGACCTCGATGCCGTAGTCGACCTGGCCGAGCCGGGTCTTGGCCGCCGAGGTCCGCAGGTAGCCCGTCCGGTGGGCGAACCGCACGAACGGCACCAGGTTGAACGTGCCCGACGTGATCGGGTGACGTGCCACGAAGGCGAGGTAGCCGCCGTCCTTGGTCGACCAGAAGTCGAACCGGTGGCCCTCGAGCTTCACGCTGCGCCGCTTGTGGCCGGCCGGCCTCTGGTGGTGGCGTTGGGTCCAGATCATCAGCTCGCTCGAGTGCCGGTCGGCCACGCCGTTCAGCCAGACGTCGTAGGCGACGTTGTAGCTCCACCTCTTGGGGCGGGTGACGTGGTGGGCGAACGAGGAGCTGACGCCCTTGAGGTGCCGAAGCGTCGGCATCGACCCGTCGCCCCAGTCGATGTAGTCCCGGTGCACGTTCGGGTAGCTGGTGACCGCGCGGTCGCGGTGCCTGTTCACGCGGACGTCGACCGACCACGACCTGTGGGAGCAGACCACCATCCGCTGACGGATGTGGCCGGTCGGGTTCCAGATGTCCGCGTCGGCGTAGTACTTGCCCAGGCCGGCGGACTCCTGGCCGTGGAAGATCTCGATGGCCTTCTTCGGGGTGCAGGTACCGGCGGCGTGGGCGGGCTGGGTGGCCAGGCCCATCCCGGCGAGGGTCAGGACGGCAATACCGGCACGCAGGGGTGTGGCGGTCTTCATGCGGGGGCTCATTTCAGGACATGGATGGACGGTGCGGCCGTCGGCCGTCGCGCCGTGGCGATCTCGACCGGCGGAGGCGGCGCGCTCCGTGGTGGGGAGCAGCAGGTGCCGGGGGCACCGGTCAACGTTACCGACCCGTGGGCGGTCAGGCCAGCCCCCGGGCCTACCGGTGGAACCAGCGAACGGGGAGCGACGTCACAGGAGCGTGGGCGGCAATGAGTGCAGGAACGGGGTGTTCCGTGGATCTCGGCACGCGGCAGTCGTGGCCGTCGCCCTGTCAGCACTGGCGGTCGGCGTCGTCGGCTGCACCCCGCAGACCGATCCTGACTGCATCGTCAAGGTGCTCTACCGGGACCACGTGTACCGAGCCACCGGATCGATCTCCATTCCTCGAGCGCACCGGTCGTTGGGCTCGGCGACGTTCGCCGGCTGCGACGCGGAGCCGCTGGCCGGCGACAGCTACACCGGGCACCTGCTCGCGCTTCCCGGTGTCGACCCCGACGAGGCCCTGCTGCTGCACGGCGAGGGCTTCCGATCCCTTTACGTCCGCCAGGACCTACCGCGCCGGCGGTGGCCGGAACTGCTGAAGGAGGCGAACCGCCACCCGCGCTGCCGCCACCCCGTGCGATTCACCGGTGGCTGGGTCCGCGCCGACGGTGTGCCGCAGGCTGGCCACTGGCACGCGGCTGTGCCCTACGCGGGCTACTTCAAGGCGCGTCGCGGCCACGGGCTGAACTTCCAGCGCTGGTCCTCCATCGCGCTCGTCGTCCGGATCACGCCGCACACACAGCCGACTCCCTCGCCGCCGCTGCTGAAGCGGGCCATCGACGCCAACGCCCCCGTGACCGTGGAGGCGGCTTGCGATGGCAACCGATTCGTGGCCACCTCGGTCCGGCTCGCCGGCGGTACCGCCGGCGAGCCCGAATGACACCGACCGTGCCTTCCCGGCCGCGGCGACGGCCGCCCACGACGTCACCCTTGCGTGACCAAGCCACCGCGCCGCGAGCCTGCGCTGCCGATCCTGCCGGCCATGCCGTGGGAGGGTCAGGCATGGCCACCACCACCGATGACAACGAGCTGGACGCCTTCTGGGACATCGCCCGGGATCACGCGGACCTGGCCGGGGTGCCGTCTTACACCGGCGAGAACCCGGTGCGGATGCTCCGGCCTCCCGCGTGGGCCTTCGGAGCGACCCCCGAGCAGGCCGACGAACTGCTCGACCTCGTCCTCACCGGCACCAAGACGGCGACCGCGAGCTCCTACGCCGACTACGCGAGGGAGGACGAGGAGCTGCCCGCGCCCGGCACCCTCGGCATCGTCCTCGATGGCGCCGGCCACCCGCGCGCCCTGGTCCGGACGGTCGAGGTGCGGGTCGTCCCCTTCGACCAGGTGGACGCCGAGCACGCCCGGGACGAGGGGGAGGGGGACCGCAGCCTGAACCACTGGCGGGCGGTTCATGAGCGCTTCTTCACCGAGCACGCAGGGGGTGGATTCCAGCCGGACATGCCGGTCGTCCTCGAACGCTTTCGCGTCCTCTACCCGCCGACGTGACCTCATCCCGGGTGACCGGTCAACGATGTCTCGGGACACCGCACCTGTCGGTGGGGGAGGATCGCGACATGCGCTTCCTCGACGCCGCCGAGGCCAGGATTCTCGTCATCGAGCGCACGGGCAGCATCTAGGGCTCTCCCTGCACGGTGGTGGACCGATGGCGGCCGTCACGCCTCCTCGCGGGCCTCCTCCGGGCTGTCCATGTGGGTGCCGCGCACGTTGCCGACCACGCGCTCCGGGCGCAGCCGGGTCTTCATGGCGATGCCGTACACGATGATCGTCCAAGCCAGCACGCACAGCTCGCCCCAACCGAAGCCGAGCACGTCCAAGCCACCGCTGTAGTGCCCGATCCAGCTCAAGAACGCCAGACCACCCATCCACAGCAGCATCCACCAGCCGGAGCGGAACTGCAGCGGCGGGATCTTGCTGCGGTCGCTGAACAGGTAGTGCAGACCCATGACGACGTAGCCGAGCAGGACGGCCACGAACAGCTTCCAGTTGGTGTCCCAGCCGGTCCAGTACACGATGAGGTCGGCGGACAGGAAGCCGAGGAACGGGAGAACGTCGCCCCATGGCAGCCGGTAGGGGCGTTCCTGGTCAGGCAGCTGACGCCGCAGCGCGGCGACGGTCACCGGGCCACTGGCGAAGGACAGGACGGTCCCCGAGGTGATGAACCCGACCAGCTTCGCCCAGGAGGGGAAGGGCAGGAACATGAAGCAGGCGACGACGAACGTCACGGTGAGCCCGACCCACGGGACGCCTTGCCGGTTCAGCTTGGCCAGTGCGGACGGCGCATTGCCGACGCGGGCCTGGGAGTAGGACAGGCGTGGGCTCAGCGCGGTGAAGATCAGGCCGGTGTCGGCCGGAGACACCACAGCGTCGATGTACAGGATGACGCCGAGCCACAGCGCACCCAGCAGGATCGCGACCTCGGCCAGCGGGCCGGCCGAGTTCGTGAACGACAGACCCGACCAACCGTTCGCCAGTTCCTGGTCGGGCAGCGCCCCGATGAAGGCGGCCTGCAGCAGGAGGTAGATGACGCCGGTGATCACCAGCGACCCGATCAGCGCGAACGGCACGTTCTTCTGCGGGTTGTCGGTCTCGCCCGCGAACTCCACGCCTTGCCGGAATCCCAAGTAGGAGAAGACGATGCCGGCCGCGGGCAGAGCGGCGAAGATCGGCGAGTAGCCCTCGGGGGCGAAGCCGCCGAGCCTGTCCGTGGTGAAGTGCCCGGGGTCGAAGGCCAGGATGAAGAACACGGCCACCACCAGCGCGATGATGGCAAGCTTCCACCAGACCAGCACATTGTTGATCCGGGCGAACATCCGGACGCCGAAGAAGTTGATGACGGTGAACAGGGCGAGCATCGCGATGCTGACGGCGATTCCGGGGACGGTGAGCACCAGGACCCCGTCCACGTCGTGCATCAGCCATGGCAGGTAGCTCGAGGCGTACTGCACCGCTGCCATGACCTCGATCGGCACGGTCGCGACGGCCGACAGCCAGGTGATCCAGCCCGCGCTGTAGCTGGCGAACCCGCCGAATGCGTAGTGCGGGAACCGGACGACACCGCCGGCAACGGGGAACATGACGCCGAGCTCGGCATAGCTGAGCCCGACCAGGATGATCATGATCGCGCCCAGCGCCCACGACAGCAGGGAGGCGGGACCGACCAGGTGCGATGCCTCGAACGCGCCGAACAGCCAACCCGACCCGATGATCGAGCCGACGCTGGTGAACAGCAGCCCGACCTTGCCGATGTCGCGCTTCAGGCCCCGGTCGACTTCGACGTCGACCTGGCGCGGGGGTTGCCGACCCGCTTCGGTTGCCGTGCCCATCCATTTCCTCCCAACGAGTGTCGGATGCGGCCTGCAGTATTTTGCGCTGGGCCATCCCTGTCAACGACATCGCCGCCCCTACCATGGTCACTCGGGCCCCTCAGTGAGCCGGCGATCACCCACTGCCAGCAGGACGACGGGTGCTCCGACCGGTACTTCACGGCCAGAAGGGGACCAGTGGACGGTCACCGGATCAGCGGCGACGGGTCGACCGGCGCTCCTGACGGCGTAGGCTCTCACCGATCAGCCACAGGGTCGGCGGCCAGAGGCCGACGAAGAGCGCGCGTCGCTCAGCGTTGCCCCGCTCTGCCTGGTCGACCGTCTTCGCACGGAGCCACAGCCCGATGCACAGTCCGACGGCCGACATGGAGGCGAGGTGAAGGTGGGTTCCCCGGACCCCGGCTCGGTGCAACGCCTCGTCCAGCATGCTTCCTCCGTGTCGTTCCTCGCGCGGTGGGTATCCCGCACCACGCTAGCCGCATGACGTGGCGCGCGCCGTCCAGAACAGCCGAGGAGGACCGATGCTCAGCATGGTGGCCCGCTGGCTGCTGGGGACCAGTCTGGTCACCTGGCGCTACCTGTGGATGACCACGCCGTTGCACCGCGAGGAGGTGCTCGGTGAAAGCCTGGAGGACCTGCCTCCGGCCATCCCGGCCGAGCTCTTCGACGACCGGGTACAGCTGGCGGGCAGCGGCGTCGGCCCGCTGTTCCACCGACGGTTCACCGTGCAGGTCGTGGGCGCCCGGCGGTCGGCCGGGGAGCTGATGGCGCTGTTGATCGACGACTTCTCCCGCTTCGTGCCCCGGGAGGTGGTGGCGGTCAAGCGTCGGGACGGTGGGCGGCTTCGCGAGGGACAGGAGTTCGT
Source organism: Segeticoccus sp. (assembly GCA_035690725.1). GTDB lineage: Bacteria > Actinomycetota > Actinomycetes > Actinomycetales > Dermatophilaceae > DASSKF01. Next base: position 5,188 of record DASSKF010000083.1, on the reverse strand, counting down.
CGTGCAGATGCCCGGCCCGTGGGACGGCCCGGTCCGGGTGCTCGAGGTCGGGCCCCGCATCTTGCGGCTGGCCACGCTCGAAGGACACCTCGAAGCGGGGCAGATCCAGTTCAGCGGCCGGGACGACGAGGTGCTCACCTTCGAGGTCGAGGCTTGGGCGCGGTCGGCCGATCAATCGGTTCGGTTGCTGTACGCCCACTTGAGGGTGGCGAAGGAGATCCAGTTCAACATGTGGGTGCGCTTCTGCCTGTCCGCCGCGGAGCTGGCGGGAGGACGGCCGCGGGACGGCGTGCACGTGGTCACCAAGGAGGTTCCGGAGTCGGCGCTGCCGGTCGACGAGCAGGTCGGTGGCGGTCCGCGCCTGGCCGACGGCCCCCCGGTGCCGCTGCAGGTCTTCCCGTTCCGATTCGCCCGGTCCTACGCGCCGGCCGCGGCCCTCTTCGGGGTCACCGCCACCAGCAGCGACGTGCGGATCACCCCGGAGGAGCTGCAGATCCGGTTCGGGCCGTGGCGGCTGCGCACTCCCCGGTCCAACATCGCTGACGTCGTGGAGTCGGGCGGATTCTCCTGGCCCAAGACCGCCGGGCCGGCACACGTGTCCTTGGCCGACCGCGGCATCACCTTCGCCACCAATGGTGGCCCGGGCGTGTGCATCAGCTTCCACGAACCGGTTCCCGGGATCGAACCAACCGGGCGGATCCGCCATCCCGGGGCCACGGTGACGGTGGCCGACCCGCAGGGCCTCCGGGACGCGCTGCGCTGAGCCACCGGCGCTCAGCCCGGCTCCTCACTGCGCAGCCGCAGCTGGTCCTGCACCTGGCCGGCGTCGGACGGTGCCCGGACCAGGCCATCACGCACCACCGGCTCCGGCAGGGGCCGGCTTCCGTCCCGCGCGCCGGTGACGATCCTCAACACGCGTTCCCCGCACCCCTGGTAGAACCGCAACTGCGTGCGTCGGCCGAAGAGGGCCCAGCCCAACCGCAGCACAGGTCCGACCGTGGGCGCACGCTGCGAGACGCCCCGAGTCACGAAATCCACTCGCCCGGTGTCGAGCCGCTTGACCACCTCGTAGCTCATCCGGCCCCGCTCGAGGTGTCCCTGCAGGGTGTCGTAGGTCCAGCCCCAAGCACGCTCGCGGCCGTCCCGGATCTCGTCGATGACCTCGGTGATGCGCACCCCCATGTAGAAGTGCAGGCCGTGGAAGCGCCCCTCCAACAGGATGTTTCGCCCGGTAAGCGGGCTGTCCGACTCGTAGAGACCGCGGATGATCGACGGAACCGGTGCCTCATACTGCTCGATCAGTCGACGGCCGAGCTGGAAGGAGCCGGCCTCCTCGGGCTCACCCGGACGTTCGTCCGGCAGCCTCGTGCGGCGCTCGTCCCTGTGCCAGCCCGGTTTGGTGAGCTCGTGCTCGGTGAAGTTGACCTCCCGGTCGGCAAGGCTCCGCAACAGCGCCCGGTCATCCACCGAGCCGAACCAGTCCCGGTACGCCATCCTCACCTGTTGCACCCTACGTTCCAGCGCCCGCGCACGCCGGCACGGGCCGCGCCGCTCACGAGCTCATTCGGGAGAGCGCGCAGCCTCGTCCGCCTGGTCGGTGGAGGCCTCCGGCGGGGACTGCTGCCCGAACCGGTCCAGTGCTGCGCAGGCCGCTCGGAGGAACGCCAACACGGCGCGTCCGGTCTGGGCGTCGAGGTCGGCAGTCAGGGCACTGATGTCGGCGATGAGTGGGGCGAGCGCGAGGCGCACCTCGTCGTGTGCCTCAGGGGTGGCTCGGACGACGCGACGGCGCCGGTCGGTGGGGTGGGCGGCGCGCTCCAGGTGACCCGCCGTGACGAGGCGATCCACCAGCACCGTGGCCGAAGCCGAGCGGATGCCCAGCTCGTTGCCCAGCTCGACGACTCCCATGGGGCCCGTTTGCGAGGTGAGCCGGTCGAGTGCCGCCAGGTCGGTGGTGCCCACTCCCAGCCGGTGGGCCAAGGCGGTGTGGACCTCGGGGGCGAGTCGCAGCAGCTCACGCAGCGCCAGCCCGATCTGGCGACGCGTGTCCTCCTCGCGTGGAACGGCTCCAGTCATCGGCACGCATCGTAGCCAGGTGACGTAGCTAGACAATCTAGCTATCGCTACTAGGCTGTCTAGCATGTGGCCGCGAAGAGGACGCAGCAGTTCGGGCCGTGCTGCACAGATCGGACGCGTGGTGGTTCCGGTCGCAGTGCTCCTGCTGTGGTTGCTGGTGGCCGGGGTGACCGGCCCGCTCGCGGGCAAGCTGAACCAGGTCCAGACCAACGACCAGACGACCTTCCTCCCGGCCAGTGCCGAGGCGACCAGGGTCGCCGTCCTCCAGAAGAGGTTCACCAGCGAGGAGACCGTTCCGGCCGTCGCGGTGTACGCCGACGAGGACGGCCTCAGCGAGGCGCTCCGCGCTCAGGCCCGGGCGGACGCGACGGCCTTCTCCGACGTCCCCGGCGTAGCGGAGGCGGTGGTCGGCCCGATCCCGTCACGGGACGGCAAGGCCCTCGAGCTGATCGTCCCGGTGGACGCCAAGGCCGACGTCGCCACCGTTGTCGGGACACTGCGTGACCGGATCCACCAGGGCCTCCCGAACGGAGTGAGCGCCTATGTCACGGGACCGGCAGGAGTCACTGCGGACCTCTCGGGTGCCTTCGCCGGCATCGACGGAATCCTGCTGCTGGTCGCGGTGCTCGCCGTCCTGGTCATCCTGGTGGCGGTCTACCGCAGTCCCGTGCTGCCCCTGGCTGTCCTCGTGAGCGCGGTCTTCGCGCTCGCCTTGGCGAGCGGCCTCGTCTACCTGCTGGCGGACGGCGGTGCGCTGATTCTCAACGGGCAGAGCCAAGGCATCCTGTTCATCCTCGTCGTGGGCGCCGCCACCGACTACGCACTGCTGCTCACCGCGCGGTACCGCGAGGAGCTGCGCGAGCAGGCGTCGCCGGTCACCGCCATGCGGATCGCCTGGCGACAGTCGTTGCCGCCGATCCTGGCCTCCGGGGTGACCGTCATCCTGGCGCTGCTGTGCCTGCTCCTGTCCGACCTGAACTCGACACGAAGCCTCGGACCGGTCGCCGCGCTGGGGATCGTCGGCGCACTGCTGGCGGCGCTCACCTTCCTGCCGGCCGTCCTCGTCCTGCTGGGGCGTGCGGCGTTCTGGCCGCGTCAGCCGGCTCTGAGCTCGCCGCATCCCGAACGAGCCGGACTCTGGGGAGGGGTTGCCCGCACGATCGGGCGCCACCCGCGCCGGCTGTGGCTGGGCACGGGAGCCGCCCTGATCGTGCTGGCCGCCTTCGCGCCCACCTTCCGGGCCGCCGGCACATCGCAGGAAGCGTTGTTCCTGAACGACGCACCGTCCGTCGCAGGACAGCACCTCGCCGACAAGCACTTTCCGGGAGGGACCGGCAGCCCAGCGGTGATCATCGGGCCCGCCCCGAGGGTCGACCGGATGGTCACGGCAGCCAAGCAGGTGGACGGAATCAGCCGCGTGAGTGCCGTCGGTCCGGATGGTGGGCCGGTGCAGCCGGGCCAGCGGCCCGCCCAGGTCGACGGCCTCGCGCAGGTACAGGCGACGCTGGCCGCACCGCCGGACTCCGACCGCGCCATCGACATCGTCCAGCGACTGCGCAGCGCCGAGCACGCCGCCGTGCCGGAAGCGGCCGTGGGTGGAACGACAGCCGCCACGCTCGACACGCGGACCACGGCCGAGCGCGACCGATCCGTAGTCATTCCCGTCGTTCTCGTCGTGATCCTGCTCCTGCTCGGCCTGCTGCTGCGAGCGGTCCTGGCGGCCGTCCTGCTCCTGCTGACAGTGGTCCTCAGCTTCGCCACGACGATGGGCGTCTCAGCGCTCGTCTTCACCCACCTGTTCGGTTTCCCGGGCGCCGACCCCTCGGTCCCGCTCTACGGGTTCGTCTTCCTCGTGGCACTCGGCATCGACTACAACATCTTCTTGATGTCCCGGGTTCAGGAGGAGAGCCAGCGGAACGGGACACGCGAAGGAGTCCTTCGGGGTCTCGCCGTCACCGGGGGAGTGATCACCTCGGCCGGCGTGGTTCTGGCGGCGACCTTCTCCGCCCTGGCGGTCATCCCCCTGCTGTTCCTGGCGCAGATCGCCTTCATCGTCGCCTTCGGCGTGCTCCTCGACACCCTGCTCGTGCGCTCCGTGCTCGTTCCCGCAATCGTGCACGACCTCGGTGACCGCGTGTGGTGGCCGGGCGGCCCCTCCCGACAGCCGACGCTCGGCCTGCGCGACCGGCACCGCGCGACATCATGAGCAGGAACAGCCGAGCATGAGGCGGCAACTGTGCTCGCAATCTTGGCGAGCCCGGATCTGTTGTTGAGCTGCTCCGCAGGTTCATCAACGCGCTGCTGTCGGCCGAGGCCGACGCGGTGTCAGGCGCGAGCCCGTAGGCCGTGCCCTCGCATGCTGGTGCCGCTCAACCAGGCCTGTCACGCGACGCGTTGCTCGAGGTAGCGAACTCATGACGTGCTGGCGGCCGAGGAGGCCCACCATGCTGGTGTCCATGCAGGATGCCTTCCGTGTCCAGGCGTCCGGGCCGGTGCTACGACTCGGCCGCAGGGAAGGTCGCCCACGGTAGCCTGCCGCGTGGGCTGGTCCTTGGACCGCGAGAGCCTCGCTCAAGCGGGGTTCTTTCCCTGTCGCCGTCCAAGGACCGGCCAACCACGAGGAAACAGTACGCCCGGGAACGGCCACGAGGACCTCTGTTTCGACCGGCAGATGCGGTTGGTCCCGCTCCCTTGGGGTCGTGTTGAGAGGAGCCGGGCCGACGGGGTGGCACACGGCCCCGCGCGAGAGTTGCAGTCCAACCGGCAGGGGAAGCGCGCGTGCCACCGCGAGGTAGATCAGCGCCTCCGACCGGTGCCGGACAGAACAGGCGCCTACCGTCGATGGTCGACCGGTCCTTGGACCACTGGCCCGGAGGCAGCTCTCTGCTGAACCACTCTTCCTGCCGTGCCCAAGGGCCGGCCGCCCTCCTTCTACCCAGCGAATCACGCAGGTTGCGTCGTCTACACGCAATTTCCGGCTCTTGTGACACATCTGTGGGTGGTTGAGCGCGCCTGACCGAGCGCACGCCGTTCTCCTGTCTAGGTTTCTGGGTTGTCGAGACGCAGGAACCAGTGATCAGGAGAACGGCGTGCGTGATGTCAGCCTATGGCG
>DASSKF010000082.1:0-14257 GCA_035690725.1 Segeticoccus sp. | reverse complement strand
CGTGGTCAGCACGAGGGTGACGCCGGAGCGCTTGAGCCGGAAGAGGCGGTCCCACAGCACGTGCCGCGCCTGCGGGTCGAGGCCGGTGGTCGGCTCGTCCAGGAGCAGGATCTCCGGGTTGTTGATGAGCGAGCGGGCGATCGTCAGCCGGCGCTTCATGCCGCCGGACAGCGGCTCCACCTTGTCGCGGGCCCGGTCGGTGAGCTGGGCGAAGTCGAGCAGCTCCACCGAGCGCTCGCGGACCGTCTGCCGGGAGAGGCCGAAGTAGCGCCCGTAGATCCAGAGGTTCTCCTGGACGTTGAGCTCCTCGTCGAGGGTGTCCTTCTGCGGCACGACGCCCAGCCGCGCGCGGACCTGTGGCCCGTGGGTGTCCGGGTCGAGCCCGAAGAGGCGGAGCTCACCGCTGGTCACCGGCGAGGTGGCGCCGACCATCTTCATGGTCGAGGACTTGCCGGCGCCGTTCGGCCCGAGGAAGCCGAACGCCTCCCCCGGCTGCACGTCGAAGTCGATGCCGTCGACCGCCGTGAAGTCGCCGAAGCGCTTGGTCAGGCCCCGCGCGGTGATGAGGCCACGTCCCGTGCTCACCGTGGCGCGGGCAGGGGTCGTCGAGGTCTCGGTCGGCACGCGGCCGAGGTTAGCCACCCCCGCCGACAGGTCTCCAACCGTTTCCCGCCGCCGCCGGCCCCACGCCCTTTCTTTGGGACGTTTCCGCTGCTGGAGCAGCCGACATGTCCCAAAGAAACGCTCAGCGGCGGGGCTTGGGGTCCTTGCCGAGCCGCCGCTCCGGGGGCACGTCCATCGCCTCGCACACCGCCTCCCACACCCGCCGTGGCCGGTACCCCGCCTCGAGCGCCTCGTCCGCGGTGCGGCCGCCCAGCTCGGTGAGGACGTGGTCGCGGGCCACGGAGCGGGAGTACGCCCGGCCGAACTCGTCGTCCATCAGGGTCCAGAACTCGCTCAGCCGCACGCGCTCCAGTCTCACACGGGCGCCGCGCGTGCAGCATGCGGACGCCTCGACGAGCGCCTCGACGTCCGCGGGATACTGGCCCGCATGAGGGATGTCTGGGTCGTCGACGCTGTCCGCACCCCGATCGGGAAGTATGCCGGTGGGCTGGCCGGGGTGCGCCCCGACGACCTGGCGGCCACGGTCGTGCGCTCGCTGATCGGGCGCCACCCCGACCTCGACCCGGCGGGCATCGACGACGTCGTGCTCGGCGACGCCAACGCCGCCGGCGAGGACAACCGTGACGTCGCCCGGATGGCCTCGCTGCTGGCCGGCCTGCCGACGTCGGTGACCGGGTCGACCACGAACCGGCTCTGCGGCTCGGGCATGGACGCCGTCATCCAGGGCTCGCGGGCGGTCGCCGTGGGGGACGCCTCGCTCATGCTCACGGGCGGCGTGGAGTCGATGTCGCGTGCGCCGTGGGTCGTGCTCAAGCCCGAGAAGCCCTATCCCCGCGGCCACGAGACCATGCACTCGACCACGCTCGGCTGGCGGATGGTCAACCCGAGCATGCCGCAGGAGTGGACGGTCGCCCTCGGTGAGGGCGCGGAGATCCTCGCCGACCGGTTCGACATCACCCGGGAGGAGCAGGACGCCTTCGCCGTCGCCTCCCACCAGAAGGCGGCCAAGGCCTGGGACAACGGCGTCTTCGACGCCGAGGCCGTCCGCGTCGAGGGCACCGACCTCGAGCGGGACGAGAACATCCGGCCGGACACCTCGGTGGAGGCCCTCGCCCGGCTCAAGCCGGTCTTCCGCAAGGACGGCACCGTCACCGCCGGGAACGCCTCGCCGCTGAACGACGGCGCGGCCGCGATGTTCCTCGCCGACGACGCCGGCCTGGGCCGGCTCGGCTCCCCCCAGCCGCTGGCCCGGGTCGTCTCCCGGGCGTCGGCCGGCGTGGACCCCCAGCTGTTCGGCATCGGCCCGGTCGAGGCGGCCAACACCGCGCTCGAGCGTGCCGGCATCGGGTGGGGGGACCTGGACGTGGTCGAGCTCAACGAGGCCTTCGCCGCCCAGTCGATCGCGTGCCTGCGGTCCTGGCCGGACCTTGACCCCGACATCGTCAACGTGAACGGCGGCGCCATCGCGATCGGTCACCCGCTCGGCTGCTCCGGCGCGCGCGTGGTCGGCTCCCTGGCCCACGAGCTGAAGCGCCGCGGCGGCGGCTGGGGCCTCGCCGCGATCTGCATCGGTGTGGGCCAGGGCCTCGCCGTCGTGCTCAAGGCCTGACCGGGGCCGGCGCTCAGCGACCGAAGCGCGCCACGACCTGCGCGATCGCGTAGCGGTAGCCGAGCGGTCCGCACCCGACGATCACGGCCTCGCTGATGTCGGACAGGTAGGAGTGGTGGCGGAACGGCTCCCGGGCGAAGACGTTCGACAGGTGCACCTCGACGATCGGCCCACGGAAGGTCAGCAGCGCGTCCCGCAGCGCGATCGACGTGTGCGTGTAGGCGCCGCCGTTGACGACGATCCCGCCGACCTGCTCGCGCATCTCGTGCACGGCCTCCACCAGCTCGCCCTCGTGGTTGCTCTGCCGGAAGTCGACCTCGAGCCCGTGCGCCGCCGCCGCGTCGCGGCACAGCTTCTCGACGTCGGCCAGCGTCTCGTGGCCGTAGAGGTCCGGCTCCCGCGTGCCGAGCAGGTTGAGGTTGGGCCCGTTCAGTATGCCGATCGTCCCGCTCACCGTTCCTCCTCGGCTCCCGCCGTCGGTCACCTCTGGCGACCCTAACCCGCACGACGCTGTCCGACGCGAGTGGCAGGCTGATGCCGTGATGGGCAGCGACGACGCGGATGTGCTTGACCGCTTCTCCCCCGCCACGCGCGAGTGGTTCCGGGGAGCCTTCGCCGACCCCACGCCCGCGCAGGTCGGCGCGTGGGACGCCATCAGCTCCGGCGACCACACGCTCGTGGTCGCACCGACCGGCTCGGGCAAGACGCTCTCGGCGTTCCTGTGGGCGCTGGACCGGATCGGCTCAACTCCGCCGCCCGAGGAGCGGCTGCGCCGGTGCCGGGTCCTCTACGTATCGCCGATGAAGGCCCTGGCCGTCGACGTCGAGCGCAACCTGCGCTCCCCGCTGGTCGGCGTCGGGCACGCCGCCGCGCGGCTCGGCCTGGACAAGCCGGACGTGAGCGTGGCGGTGCGCTCCGGGGACACCCCGGCCAACGAGCGACGCGCCTTCGCCCGGCGGCCCAGCGACGTGCTCATCACGACGCCGGAGTCGCTGTTCCTCATGCTCACCTCCAACACCCGGGAGGCGCTGGCCGGCGTGGAGACGGTCATCGTCGACGAGGTGCACGCCGTGGCCGGGACCAAGCGCGGGGCGCACCTCGCGCTCAGCCTGGAGCGGCTCGACGGGCTGCTCGATCGGCCCGCCCAGCGAATCGGCCTGTCCGCCACCGTGCGTCCGGTCGAGGAGGTGTCCCGGTTCCTCACCGGCGGGCGACCGGTCACCGTGGTCCAGCCGCGGCAGGACAAGCGGTGGGAGCTCGACGTCGTCGTGCCCATCCCCGACCTGGGCGCCCTCGGCGAGGTCACCGAGGACCTGAGCGGACCCGCATCCGGGCCGGAGCACCGGGCCTCGATCTGGCCACACGTCGAGGAACGCATCGTCGACCTCGTCGCCGACCACCGGTCCACGCTCGTGTTCGCCAACTCCCGCCGCCTCGCCGAGCGGCTCACGGCTCGCCTCAACGAGATCTGGGACGAGCGTCTCGAGCTCGCCACCCGGCCCGATCCCGAGGAGACGGCCGGGGAGGACCCGGCGACCACACCGCATACCGGGACCGGGGAGGTCGAGGCAGGCACACGGCATACCGAGGGCCGAGGGGCGGGAGGCGCCGGGCAGCGCGCACCCGCGCAGCTGATGGGGCAGGCGGGGCAGAGCAACGCGGCTCCCGCGGTGCTGGCGCGCGCCCACCACGGCTCGGTGAGCAAGGAGCAGCGGGCACTCATCGAGGACGACCTCAAGTCCGGGCGCCTGCCCGCGGTGGTGGCGACCAGCTCGCTGGAGCTCGGGATCGACATGGGCGCAGTGGATCTCGTGGTGCAGGTCGAGTCGCCGCCGAGCGTGGCCAGCGGGCTGCAGCGGGTCGGGCGCGCCGGGCACCAGGTGGGTGCGGTGTCCCGGGGTGTGGTGTTCCCCAAGTTCCGCGGCGACCTCGTGCAGAGCGCGGTGGTGGTGGAGCGGATGCGTGCGGGCGGCATCGAGGCCTTGCACGTGCCGGCGAACCCGCTCGACGTCCTGGCGCAGCAGGTCGTGGCGATGTGCGCGATGGACGACTGGGCCGTGGACGACCTCGAGCAGCTCGTCCGGCGCAGCGCCGCCTTCGCGAGCCTGTCCCGGCCGGTGCTGGAGTCGGTGCTCGACATGCTCTCGGGACGCTACCCGAGCGACGAGTTCGCCGAGCTGCGACCGCGACTCGTGTGGGACCGGGTGGACGGCGTCCTCAGCGGACGGCCGGGTGCCCAACGCCTTGCCGTCACCAGCGGCGGCACCATCCCCGACCGCGGTTTGTATGGCGTGTACCTCGCCTCGGGAGAGGGTCCGGGCCGCCGCGTCGGCGAGCTCGACGAGGAGATGGTCTACGAGTCGCGGGTCGGCGACGTCTTCACCCTCGGCACGACGTCGTGGCTGATCGAGGACATCACGCACGACCGGGTCCTCGTCACCCCGGCACCGGGGCGGCCGGGGCGGTTGCCGTTCTGGAAGGGTGACTCGCTCGGGCGACCGGCCGAGCTGGGCCGCGAGGTCGGCGCGTTCGTGCGCGAGCTGGGCGCGCTGGACTCGTCCGCCGCGCGGGGCCGGGTGGAGGCGGCCGGCCTGGACGAGTGGGCCACCGACAACCTGCTCGGCTACCTGGACGAGCAGCGCGAGGCGACGCGCCACGTGCCCGACGACCGCACGATCGTCGTCGAGCGATTCCGCGACGAGCTCGGCGACTGGCGGGTGGTCGTGCACTCGCCCTTCGGGGCGCAGGTGCACGCGCCGTGGGCCCTGTGCGTCGGCGCGCGGCTGCGGGAGCGGTTCGGGGTGGACGTGCAGGCCATGCACGGCGACGACGGGATCGTGTTCCGGCTGCCCGACCTCGAGTTCGACGGCTCCGCTCCACCGGAGGTGTCGTCGCTCCTGGCGCTCGAGCCGGACGAGGTCGACGACCTGGTGACGAACGAGATCGGCGGGTCGGCCCTGTTCGCCTCCCGTTTCCGCGAGTGCGCGGCGCGGGCGCTCCTGCTGCCCCGGCGACGCCCGGACCGGCGGCAGGCGCTGTGGCAGCAGCGGCAGCGGTCGGCGCAGCTGCTCGAGGTGGCCAGCCAGTACCCCTCGTTCCCGATCGTGCTCGAGGCGGTGCGCGAGTGCGTGCAGGACGTCTTCGACGTGCCCTCACTCGTGGAGCTGATGCGCGAGCTCGGGTCGCGGAAGGTGCGGCTGGTCGAGGTGGAGACCTCGACGCCGTCACCGTTCGCGCGCAGCCTGCTGTTCGGCTACGTCGCGCAGTTCCTCTACGAGGGCGACTCCCCGCTGGCGGAGCGGCGAGCGGCCGCGCTGACGCTGGACCCGACCCTGCTGGCCGAGCTGCTCGGCCGCGGCGAGGGCGCGGCGCTGCGGGACCTGCTCGACCCGGAGGCGCTGGCCCGCACCGAGTCCGAGCTGCAGCGGCTCGCGGAGGGACGCCGCTGCCGGCACGCCGAAGATCTCGCAGATCTGCTGCGGTGGCTGGGGGCGCTGTCGGAGCCGGAGCTGCTCCGGCGGTGTGTCGACGGGACCACGTCGGCCGAGCTGGGCGGGTGGCTGGCGGGACTGGAGGCGGGCCGGCGCGTCATCCGGGTACGGATCGCCGGTGAGGACCGGTGGGCCGCGACCGAGGACGCCGGGCGGCTGCGGGACGCCCTCGGGGTAGCGCTGCCCGTCGGCGTTCCGGAGGCGTTCCTCGAGCCACTACCGGACCCGCTCGGGGACCTGGTCGCCCGCTACGCCCGCTCGCACGGCCCGTTCACCGCCCACGACGTTGCTGGCTGGCTGGGACTCGGCCAGGCCGTGGCGACCGACGCGCTGCGCCGGCTCGTCGATGCCGGCCGCCTCGTCGAGGGCGAGCTGCGGCCGTTGGAGTCCGGCGGCGGCCGGCACGGCACGGACTACTGCGACCCCGAGGTCCTCCGGACCCTGCGCCGCCGCTCCCTGGCAGCGCTGCGCGCGGAGGTGGAGCCGGTCCCCGCCCGGGACCTGGCGCGGTTCCTGCCCGGGTGGCAGGGCGTCGGCTCACGGATGCGCGGCACCGAGGGCGTCCTGCGGGCCGTGGAGCAGCTCGCCGGGGCGGTGCTGCCGGCCAGCGCGGTGGAGACGCTCGTGCTGCCCGGGCGCGTGACGGCATACGCCTCCTCGCTGCTGGACGAGCTGACCTCCGGCGGCGAGGTGCTCTGGCAGGGGCACGGTTCGCTGCCCGGCGACGACGGCTGGGTGTCGCTGCACCTGGCCGACACCGCCCCGCTCACGCTCACGCCGCCGACGGACGAGCTGGAGCTGGGCGACCTGCACCGGCTGGTGCTGCAGACGCTGGAAGGCGGCGGCGCCTTCTTCTTCCGCGCGCTGGCCGACGCGGTCGCACGCGCCGGGGGGACCGCGTCCGACGTCGAGCTCACCGAGGCGCTGTGGGAGCTGGTGTGGGCCGGTCGCGTCGGCAACGACACGCTCGCGCCGCTGCGCGCGCGGCTGGCCGGGGGCCGCACCGCGCACCGGACCCGGCGGACCTCGCCCCGCACCAGCCGGTATGCCGGCAGCGCCGGTGGTCTGTCCGCGCTCGCCGGGCGGCGGGGCACCCGGGCGGCGCGGCCCGGGAGACCGCCCATGCCGCCACGGAGCGGGCCGCCCGCGAGTGCCGGCCGCTGGTCGCTGTTGCCGGAGGCCGAGAGCGACCCGACCGTGCTCGGTCTGGCGACGGCCGAGGTGCTGCTCGACCGCTACGGGGTGGTGACGCGGGGAAGCGTGGCGGCAGAGGGAGTCCCTGGCGGGTTCGCGGGGGTCTACCGGGTGCTGGCCGCGGCCGAGGAGTCGGGCCGGGTGCGGAGGGGCTACTTCGTGGAAGGCCTCGGCGCTGCACAGTTCGCCACCACCGGCGCCGTGGACCGGCTGCGGGCGCAGGCCCGTCCACTGCCCGAGCCGGAGCCGGACCCGTGGGACACGACGACGTGGGGGGCGGCCGCGGGGAGCGAGGCGGCCCGGCAGGGTGCCGTCGTGCTGGCCGCCGCGGACCCGGCCAATCCCTACGGTGCGGCGCTGCCGTGGCCGGAGCGGCCGGCGGCGCCGGCGGACGGGGCGTCCGGCAGCGGCCACCGACCCGGTCGCAAGGCGGGGGCACTGGTGGTGCTCGTGGACGGCGACCTCGTGCTCTACGTCGAGCGTGGCGGCAAGACGCTGCTGTCGTGGACCGACGAGCCCCGGGCGCTGCAGGCGTCCGCCGACGCGCTGGCGTTGGCCGTACGCGAGGGGGCGCTCGGCAAGCTCACCGTCGAGAAGGCCGACGGCGGAGCCGTGCTCGGCTCGGACCACCCGATGGTCGCGGCCCTCGCGGACGCCGGGTTCCACGCGACCCCGCGGGGGTTGCGGCTGCGCCGGTGACCCACTCGCCGGGCGGGCGGCCGCGTCACGGCGTGGTCGGGCGGGCGGCCGCGTCGCGGCGTGGTCGGGCTGCGTCGCTCACGTGGCCGTCGGCCAGGGCACGGCACGATGGGGACATGCGCTCCGTCACCGCCGCCGCGTCCCACCGGGTTCCCGAACGCCCGCCCCTGCAGCTCGACGTCGGCGACGAGGTGGTGGTCGGTGAGCGCAGCCCCGAGTGGCCGGCGTTCGTCTTCGTCACCGCGGCTGCCGGCTCCGGGTGGGTGCCGTCCCGGCACCTGTCCGGCTCCCGGGGACGGACGCTAATCGAGCAGCCCTATGACACCACGGAGCTCCTCCAGCGCGGCGACGCTCGGGTCACCGCACGAGTACGCGCACTACGCCGCCGCGAAGGCCGGCGTCGACGCCTTCACCACGGGCATGGCGAAGGAGCTGGCTGGCCAAGGAGTGCGGGTCAACGGCGTCGCGCCGGGGCTGGTCGACACCGAGATCCACGCTGCGGCAGGAGAACCCGGCCGGCTGTCCCGGGTGGCACCGCGCATCCCGATGGGCCGGGCCGGCCAGCCGGTCGAGATCGCACCGGCCATCGCCTGGCTGCTGGGGCCCGAGGCCACCTACGTCACGGGCGCGACGATCCGGGTTGCCGGCGGCGTCTGAGGACTACCGGCGCGGGGCCAGCCGTCAGGATCAGGCACCGATCACGCGGCGTCGAGCCGCTCGACGATGCCCCGTTCCAGCCAGCTCACGTCGGGCACCGGCAGCATGAACGCACCGCCGTAGTGCCGTGGCGGATCGGCCGCGTCCAACGGCGGCGGCGCCGAGGAGGCGTAGCCGTGCCCGGTCGGTGTGGTCAGCTCGACGGTGTGCGGTCCGGGATCTCGTCCGGACCCTGGATCTCGACCGCTCCCCCTGGACACCCCGAAGGACGCATCCCACTGCCTGCGGGAGTGCCACAGCGCGGTGGTGATCCGGGCCTGCTGCGCGGCACAGGCCGACTTGAGCCGCTCCAGGGCCTCCAGCTGGTCGATCCGCTCGGCGTTGCCGACATCCGGGTCCATGCGCGCCAAGGCGGGCAACAGCGACCTGAGGTCGCTCAACCCCGGCGGCGAGACACCCCTGGCGGCGACTCCTCCGGTAACGCCGGCAGTGCCCGGTCCAAATCACCAGCCGCCCCTGCCGGACCGTCGCTGTCCTCGGATCTGACGAGTGACATCAGCGCCTCCCCTCGCTCTCCTTCTCGGACTGCTGTCCAATCCAGAGGAGGGGTCCGACACACCTACTCCGTCGTGAACCGCATGACCGCGGCGGCAGTGGCCGGGCCAAGTCGGAGGACGTCGGGCGACGAGAGCCGGCCGCGAGGAAACCGGTCGGACGACGGCAGGCGCACGGCATACGGTCCCCACGTGCACGTGCCTTGCTCCTCGACATCCGGTGACGTCCGGGGAGACGCCCCGGTCCTGGTGGTGAGACGCTACGTGCCGTGCCCGAGGGAGACACGGTGTGGCGGACCGCACGCGGGCTGCACCGTGCGCTGGCGGGCGAGCCCCTCACCCGCGCGGAGCTGCGCTGGGGCGACCTCGGCGCCGTGGACCTGCGCGGCCTGGAGACGACCGAGGTGGTCAGCCGGGGCAAGCACGTCCTGCACCGGCTGGGCGACGGCCGAACGATCCACAGTCACCTGCGGATGGACGGCACCTGGGTGCTCGCGCGCAGCGAACGCGTCCGCCCCGGCACGTCGCGCCGCCCCGACCTGCGCGCCGTGCTCGGCACGCAGCAGTGGACGGCCCTCGGGCGCAGCCTCGGGATGCTCGAGCTGCTCCCCACCGACGAGGAGGACCGGGTGGTCGGCCACCTCGGCCCGGACCTACTCGGCCCGGACTGGGACGCCGAGCGTGCGGTCGCGAACCTGCGTGGCCGTCCCGACCGGCCCATCGGCGCCGCACTGCTCGACCAGGCCAACCTCGCCGGCATCGGCACCATCTACGACTCCGAGACGCTCTTCGCCGAGCGCCGCCACCCGTGGCAGCCGGTCGCCGACATCGGCGACGCCGAGCTCACCCGGCTGGTGGAGCGGGCGAGGCGACTGCTGGAAGCAGGACGAGCACACGGCATACCGAACACCACCGGCGACCCGCGGCGCGGTGAGGGGCTGCACGTTCACGGTCGCTCGGGGCGCCCGTGCCGGCGCTGCGGCGGACCGGTGCGGGTCGCGATGATCGGCGAGCCGCCGCACGAGCGGACGATGTTCTACTGCCCCGCCTGCCAGGGCGGGCTGGGACCGACCGACGACGGCCGGCCCCAGTCGCCCCTGGGCGGGGTCAGCGGCGACCGACCAGCTTCCAGGTCGCCGGCAGCACCATCGCGGCCGCGACGGACTTGATCACGTCGCCGACGAGGAACGGCACGACGCCGAGCCCGAGCGCCTCGGCCAGGCCGACGTGCAGGAAGGTCATCAGCCACGGCACGCCGCAGCCGTAGACGAGCAGGGACCCCAGCAGGGTGGCCCCGATGGTCGCGTCGACCCGGCGGTCGGCGCCGCGCCGGGCGAGGGCACCGACGACCACGGCCGCGGCGATGTAGCCCACGATGTAGCCGAACGAGGAGAACGCCCACCCGCTGCCGTGGCCGGCGAAGATCGGCAGGCCGGCCAGGCCGAGCACGAGGTAGAGGCCCATCGCGGCCGAGGCACGCGCCGGGCCGAGGGCGGCACCGGACAGCAGCGCCACGAAGGTCGCCAGGCTCAGCGGGACCGGGGTGAACGGCAGCGGCACGGCCACCTGGGCCAGTGCAGCCATGAGCGCGGTCGCCCCCACCACGAGGGTGAGGTCACGGGTCAGGCGGCCGGGGACGAGGTCGGCGAGGACCGGGCGCGCGGCGGAGACGGGAAGGGACACGGGACCTCCGGTGGACGGGCGCCGCCCCTCCAGCGGGACAGCACGAACGGCGCGAACGTCCGTGAGACTAGCGAGCGCCGGCGCCGGGCGCGCCAACGGGTCGGCTCAGGCGGCCGGTGCGGAGACCTCGGGCTGCGGGCGCGGTGGGACCGGCAGGGACAGCGGTGCCGCGAGCGCCTCGCACTCGGCGACCCGGGTCGAGACGTTGCCCAGCACCTTCGACAGTGGCAGGTCCAGCGCCGTGCAGATCGAGGCGAGCAGCTCGGAGGAGGCCTCCTTCTCGCCCCGCTCGACCTCGCTGAGGTAGCCGAGGGAGACCGACGCGGAGGCGGAGACCTCGCGCAGGGTGCGCCCCTGGTCGCGGCGGTGCTGGCGGAGCACGTCACCGAGTTCACGACGAAGCAGGATCATGACGCCTCCTCACAGCATCTCGCGGGTGCGATGGGACCACGGTACCCCGAGCCCCGGACCCCGTGCCTGCCGGTTTCCCCAGCCTCGGCGTGCCGCGCCCGGTTGCGGGACTCCCCTCGAAACGTGCAACGCCGCCCGGAACCGGCGTGTTCCGGCGGCCGGCCGGCGTGCGGCCGGGTGGCTCGCCGGCGGCCCGGCACCCGGCCGGTCAGTCCCCGGCCTGCTCCTCGGTGAGCACCTCCTGCAGCAGCTCGAGCACCGCCCGGACGCTGTGTCGGCGGATCTCCACCCGGTCCCCGTCGATCGCCAGGCCCCTGACCCGGGCGGTGTGCTCGCCCACCACGGCGACGTAGACGGTGCCCACCGGCTTGCCGTCCTGCGGCTCCGGCCCGGCCACGCCGGTGGTCGCGAGCCCGTAGGTCGCTCCCATCCGCTCGCGCACGCCGGCCCCCATGCTCTCGGCGACGTCGGGGTCGACGGCCCCGCGCTCGTCGAGCAACGCCTGGCCCACCCCGAGCAGGGACGCCTTGATGCTCGTGTCGTAGGCGACGATCCCGCCGCGCAGCGCCGCCGACGCGCCCGGGACGTCCACCAGGTGCGCGCACACGAGACCGCCGGTGAGCGACTCCGCGGTCGCCACCGTCTCGTCCCGCTCGGACAGCTGCGACACCAGCTGGTCGGCCAGCTCCCACACGCTCATCGGTCGCCTCCTCCTCCGGTATGCCGGTCACGCCGCACCTGCCGCTCGCTGGCGCGCCGGGCCGCCGCGGCGCGGCGCCGTTCGGCCTTGGCGCGGGCCCGGGGGCTCGTCCGGCGCAGCCGGTGCGCCCGCAACACGTAGTCCACACCGGTGGCGACGGTGACGACCACCGCGGCCGCCATCACCGCGACGGCGACGATGTGCCAGGTGCCGGGGAGCGGCAGGACGTACAGCCCGATCGCGACGGCCTGCAGCAGCGTCTTGACCTTGCCGCCGCGGCTGGCGGGCATGACCCCGTGCCGGATGACGACGAAGCGCATCGCGGTGATGCCGACCTCCCGCACCAGCACGAGCAGGGTGACCCACCACGGCAGCTCACCGAGCACGGAGAGGCCGACGAGGGCCATACCCATGAGCGCCTTGTCGGCGATCGGGTCGGCGATCTTGCCGAAGTCGGTGACCAGCCCGCGGGCCCGCGCCAGGTCACCGTCGACCCGGTCGGTGACCGACGCCAGGACGAAGACCCCCGCGGCGATCAGCCGGTACCGGGTGCTCTCCCCGTGGTCGAGCAGCAGCAGCCAGCCGAAGACGGGCACGAGGGCGATGCGGACGATGGTGAGCGCGTTGGCGATGTTCCATGCGCTGGCCCCCGGGGTCCTCGTGTCGCCGGCGTGCTGTTCGCTCACGCTGCTCCCGCGGCACCCGGCTGGCGGACCGGCTCCGCGACGAGGTCGACGCCCTCGGTGGCGCGCACCCGGGCGGTGACGAGGTCGCCGACCCGTGGCGCGGTGGGGCCGGCCGGCGCCAGCACGGTCACGCCGTCGACGTCGGGACCCTGGTGGGCGGCGCGACCGGTCACCGTGCCGTCCTCGACCTCCTCCACGAGGACCCGGACGGTCTCCCCGACCCGCTCCTCGGCGCGCTGGTTCGCCAGCTCCTCGGTGAGCCTCCGCAGCCGCTCGACCCGCTCGGCGACGACGTCCTCGGGCAGCTTGCCGTCGAGGGTCTCGCCCTCGGTGCCGTCCTCGTCGGAGTAGCCGAACACTCCGGTGACGTCGAGCCGTGCCTCGGTGAGGAACTCCTCGAGCTCGGCGATGTCGGCCTCGGTCTCACCGGGGAAGCCGACGATGACGTTGGAGCGGATGCCCGCCTGCGGCGCGTGCTCGCGGACCTGCCCGACCAGGTCGAGGAAGGACTGCCGCGAGCCGAACCGCCGCATCCGGCGCAGCAGCGGCGCGCTGGCGTGCTGGAAGGACAGGTCGAAGTAGGGCACGACGCCGGGCGTGGTGGCCATGGCCTCGAGCAGCGTGGGCCGCATCTCGGCCGGCTGCAGGTAGGACACCCGGACCCGCTCGATGCCCTCGACGGCGGCGAGCTCGGGCAGCATCGTCTCCAGCAGGCGCAGGTCGCCGAGGTCCTTGCCGTAGGACGTGGAGTTCTCCGAGACGAGGAAGACCTCCTTGACCCCCCGCTCGGCGAGCCAGCGCGCCTCCTCGAGCACCTCGGTCGGCCGGCGGGACAGGAAGGCGCCGCGGAACATCGGGATCGCGCAGAACGCGCAACGCCGGTCGCAGCCGGTGGCGATCTTCAGCGGCGCCCAGGGTCGGCCGTCGAGCCGGGCCCGCGTCACCCCGTGGGCGGGCAGCACGATGCCGGTCGGCTCGTGCCGGGCCACCGGCGAGATCGGCAGCAGCGCGCGCCGGTCGCGCGGCACGTGCGAGGCGGGGCGCTCGCCGTGGAGCACGGCGTCGAGCTGGCCGGACAGGTCCCCGTAGGAGTCGAAACCGAGGACTGCGTCCGCCTCGGGCAGCTGGGAGGCGAGCTGCTCGCCGTACCGCTCCGCGAGGCATCCCACGGCGACCACGGCCCGGGTGCGACCGGACTCCTTGAGGTCGGAGGCCTCCAGCAGGGCGTCGATCGAGTCCTTCTTGGCCTGCTCGACGAACCCGCACGTGTTGACCACGGCGACGTCGGCGTCGGCGGCGTCGTCCACCAGGGTCCAGCCCTGCGCGGACAGCCGCCCGGCGAGCTCCTCGGAGTCGACCTCGTTGCGGGCACAGCCCAGGGTCACCAGGGCGACGCTGCGCTGCCCGGTCGGCCCCACGTCGTCGGCGCTGGCCGGGTCCACCGAGGTCATGGGCCCAGCGTAGACGGACGGCCGGGTCGGCCCCGCCCCGCCCGACTGCGCTTCAATGGCACCCATGTCGACCGACACCGCCTCCCCCGCCCTCGCCCGCGTCACCGAGCTCCTGCGCGCGCACCCCCTCGTCGACGGGCACAACGACCTGCCCTGGGAAGCGCGCAAGCAGGTGGGCTACGACTTCGACCGCCTCGACGTGGGCGAGCGGCAGTCCGGCACGCACACCGACCTGCCCCGGCTGCGCGAGGGCTGCGTCGGCGCGCAGTTCTGGTCGGTCTACGTCCCCTCGGGCACCCCCGGCCCGCAGCCGAACGACGACCCCGTCGTGCAGACCCTGGAGCAGGTCGATGCCGTGCACCAGCTGATCGGGCGGTATGCCGACCGCCTGGGTCTCGCGCGCACCGCGGACGAGGTGGAGCGCGTCTTCGCGTCCGGTCGGATCGCCTCGCTGCTCGGCGCCGAGGGCGGGCACTCGATCGGCTGCTCGCTGGCCGC
>DASSKF010000081.1:0-3218 GCA_035690725.1 Segeticoccus sp. | reverse complement strand
CCCGTGGTCGATGCCCACCTGCACGTGTGGGACCTGTCGGTGAGCGACTACAGCTGGCTCACACCGGAGCACGGGCCCCTCCACTCCACCTTCGCACCGTCGACCGCGAAGGCGCAGCTCGATGCGGCCGGCGTCTCCGGTGCCGTCCTGGTGCAGGCCGAGGACTCGCTGCGCGACACGGAGTACCTCCTGGCCGTCGCCGACGAGCACGACTGGGTGGCCGGCGTCGTGGGCTGGATACCACTCGATGACCCGACCGCTGCAGAGCGCGAGCTCTCCCGGTGGTGCGAACACCCGGTCTTCCGCGGGGTGCGGCACCTGGTGCACGACGACCCGCGCGAGGACTTCCTGGCCCTCTCCGCAGTTCGTCAGTCGCTCGGCCTGGTGGCCGAGCGCGGCCTCACGTTCGACGTCCCGGACGCCTGGCCCCGTCACCTCGATGCCACGGTCGACCTCGCTCGGTCGATGCCGCAGCTGGAGATCGTGCTCGACCACCTCGGCAAGCCACCCCGGGATCGCGAGGACCAGGCGCGTTGGGCCGCCTCACTCCGTGCTCTCGCCGACTGCCCGAACACCGTGGCGAAGGTCTCGGGACTGCAGGCTCCCGGCGCCCCGTTCACCGCCGAGGCGCTGCGCAGCATCTGGGACACCGGGTGGGAATTCTTCGGCGCTGACCGGCTGATGTTCGGCAGCGACTGGCCGATGACCACTGTGCACGGCGGCTATCCCCGGTCACTCGCGGTCGCGACGACACTGGCCGACGCGCTCTCCGACGCCGAACGGGCCGCACTCTTCGCCGGCACTGCGCAGCGTGTCTACGGCCTGACGTCTGCACCGGCAAGGACGAACAGTTCGCCAGACCTGTTGACCGGCTCCTCGTCTCGTCCATACACTTCCGAAATCGATTTCTGAAGGGAACGTCCTTGCTCAGCCAGATCAACCCGCTACTCACCGGGGAGCTGCTCGCCCACCTCGATGCGATGGGTCACTCCGACGGGGTGGTGCTCGTCGACGCCCACTTTCCCGCACAGCGTCTGGCCGACCGCTGCCTGGTGATGCCCGGCATCGGCACGCCCGAGCTCCTGGCAGCTGTCCGCAGCGTCGTCCCACCCGACGACGCGCCCGCCCTGGACCTCATGCGATCCGCCGACGGGACCCTGCTTCCCGTCCAGCGCGAGCTCGTCCGTGCCGCCCGGGTCGACGAGGCCCAGGTGCGCCACCTCGAGCGGTTCGAGTTCTACGAGGCGGCGGGGTCGGCATACCTCGTCGTCCGCACCGGTGAGACGAGGACGTACGGAAACGCTCTCCTGCGCAAGGGTGTCGTGACTGCCGAGGAGCACCGCACATGACAGCCGGTTCGCCCACGTCCCACACTCCCCTGCTCCGGCTGGAGCAGGTCAACAAGTCGTTCCCCGGCGTGCGCGCCCTGTCCGACATGCACCTGGAGCTCCGCGCCGGCGAGGTGCTGGCCCTGGTCGGGGAGAACGGCGCCGGCAAGTCAACGCTCATGAAGCTGCTGTCGGGGGTGTACACCCCGGACAGCGGACGGTTCACGTTCGAGGGCCGACCGCTGGAGGTGACGGGCCCGAAGGATGCGCTCGAGCGCGGCATCAGCATCATCCACCAGGAGTTCAACCTGATGCCGCACCTGAGTGTGGCGCAGAACATCTTCATCGGTCGGGAACCGCGGTCCGCCCGCTTCCTCCTCAACCACCGCGCCCTGAACCAGCGGGCGACCGAGCTCCTGGACCGGCTCGGCCTGCCGCTCGACGCCCGCGAGGTCGTGGGCGACCTGACCGTGGCGAAGCAGCAGATGGTCGAGATCGCCAGGGCACTGTCCTATGACGCGCGGGTGCTCATCATGGACGAGCCCACGGCCGCGCTCAACGACGCCGAGGTGTCCCGCCTCCACGACCTCATCCGGAGGTTCCTGCGGCCCGAGACCGGAGTCATCTACATCTCCCACCGCATGGACGAGCTCAAGGCCATCTCCGACCGGGTCACGGTCATCCGGGACGGCGAGTACGTCGACACCGTGGAGACCGCCACGACGTCGATGCCCGAGGTGATCGCGATGATGGTCGGGCGCCGGATCACGAGCGAGGCACGACCGGAGAACGTCAGGACCGATCGAGCGACGCTGCTGTCCGTGCGAGACCTGTCCACCAAGGAGCTGCTCAAGGACGTCTCGTTCGACCTCAAGGAGGGTGAGATCCTCGGGTTCGCCGGCCTCATGGGCGCGGGGCGCACCGAGGTCGCCCGCGCCGTCGTCGGCGCCGACCCGATCAGTTCCGGCGCGATCGAGCTGCGCGGTCAGCCGGTCGCGATCCGCACGCCCGCGGATGCCGCCCGACACCGGATCGGCTACCTGTCCGAGGACCGCAAGCGATTCGGGCTGTTGCTCGGCCAGGACGTGGACGCCAACATCGCGTTGAGCTCACTCGCCGAGCGGTTCAGCAAGCTGGGATTCGTCCGTGACCGTGCCGCGAGGGCGAGTTCGGAAGGGCTGGTCAAGGCGCTGCGGATCAAGACGCCGTCGGTCTCGCAGACGGCCAAGAACCTCTCCGGGGGGAACCAGCAGAAGGTCGTCATCGCCAAGTGGCTGGCGAAGGACTGCGACGTGCTGATCTTCGACGAGCCCACTCGCGGGATCGACGTCGGGGCCAAGGAAGAGATCTACGAGCTCCTCAACCGCCTGGCGGCGGAGGGGAAGTCGATCATCATGATCTCCTCGGAGCTGCCCGAGATCCTGCGCATGTCCCACCGGATCGTCGTGATGAGCGAGGGGCGGGTCACCGGCGAGGTGTCCGGCACGGAGGCGACCCCGGAGCGCGTCATGCACCTCGCCACCCTGCGCCCCGACCAGAGTGCAGCGGACGCCCGTGAGCTCGCCGCGGCCGACGCGGCCCCGCAGACCAAGGAGACCGGAGCACGATGACCAGTACCCTCACCCCGGGCGCCACCGACGAGGCAGCCCCGTCCCGCGGCATCACCGTCGGACTGAAGAACCGCCTGCAGCAGTTCCTGGCGTTCGCCAGCCTTC
Organism: Segeticoccus sp.; assembly: GCA_035690725.1. Classification (GTDB taxonomy): domain Bacteria; phylum Actinomycetota; class Actinomycetes; order Actinomycetales; family Dermatophilaceae; genus DASSKF01. The sequence continues at coordinate 175 of DASSKF010000081.1, read as the reverse complement.
TCGTGATCTTCGCGTTCTTCTCGTTCGCGAGCCCCAACTTCTTCACCTACTCCAACGTGACGAACATCCTGTTCTCCACGGTGGTCATCGGCACGCTGGCGCTGGGGACGACGTTCGTCATCATCACCGCCGGGATCGACCTGTCCATCGGCACCGGCATGGCCCTCTCCGCCGT
>DASSKF010000080.1:0-5447 GCA_035690725.1 Segeticoccus sp. | reverse complement strand
CTCATCCTCATCACCCACGACATGGGTGTCGTCGCCGACGTCTCGGACCAGATCGCCGTGATGTATGCCGGGAAGGTCGTGGAGCGCTCGCCGGTCCACCCGATCTACCGGCAGCCGGCGCACCCCTACACCCAGGCGCTGCTGCGCTCCATTCCGCGGGTCGACCGCAAGGGCGGCGACCTGGACGTCATCAAGGGCCTGCCGCCGAACCTGGCGAACATCCCGCCCGGCTGCTCGTTCAACCCGCGCTGTCCCTACGCCCGGGAGAAGTGCCGGGTCGACGTGCCGCCGCTGTACGACGTGGACGACGAGCGCGGAAGCGCCTGCCACTTCTGGAAGGAGGTCATGGACTCATGACGGAGAACGTGATCGAGGTCCGTGACATGGTCAAGTACTTCCCGCTCACGCGTGGCGTCGTCTTCCAGAAGACGATCGGCCAGGTGCACGCCGTGGACGGTGTCAACCTGGAGCTCAAGCGCGGTGAGACGCTCGGCCTGGTCGGCGAGTCCGGCTGCGGCAAGTCCACGATGGGACGGCTGCTGCTCGGCATGGAGAAGCCGACCTCGGGCAGCGTCGAGGTGCTCGGGCAGGACATGGGCCAGCTCAAGGGCGCCGAGATGCGCCGGGCCCGTCGCAACATCCAGATGGTGCTGCAGGACCCGTACTCCTCGCTGGACCCCCGGCAGACCGTCGGCGACATCATCTCCGAGCCCTTCGAGATCCACCCCGAGGTGGCCCCGAAGGGCGACCGGAAGCGGAAGGTCCGAGAGCTGCTGGACGTGGTCGGCCTGTCGCCGGAGCACATCAACCGCTACCCGCACCAGTTCTCCGGCGGCCAGCGCCAGCGCATCGGCATCGCCCGCGCCCTGGCCCTGCGGCCGGAGGTCATCGTCTGCGACGAGCCGGTGTCCGCCCTGGACGTGTCGGTGCAGGCGCAGGTCATCAACCTGCTGGAGAACCTGCAGGACGAGTTCAACCTGTCCTACGTGTTCATCGCGCACGACCTGTCCGTCGTGCGGCACATCTGCGACCGGATCGCGGTGATGTACCTCGGCAAGATCGTCGAGGTCGGCACGGACGCGGAGATCTCGGACCACCCCACGCACCCCTACACCCAGGGCCTGCTCTCGGCGGTCCCGGTGCCGGACCCGGACGTGCGCGACAAGCGTGAGCGGATCCGGCTCGAGGGCGACGTCCCGAGCCCGGCCAACCCGCCGTCGGGCTGCCGGTTCCGGACCCGCTGCTACAAGGCGCAGGAGATCTGCGCCGAGCAGGAGCCGGAGCTGAAGCTCCGCGAGGGGTCGCCGCACCCGTCGGCGTGCCACTTCGCTGAGGAGCGCGATGTGGTCCACGCCGCCGACGAGATCGCCTGAGCCCACCCCCTTTCGACCGGACACCGCTTGCGCGAGCCACCTCGGGCGAAACGCCCGAGTGTGCTCGCGCAAGCGGTGTCCGGTTCCGGGTGTGTGGTCGCTCAGCGGCGGGCGAGGCGGCGCTCGCCGCCGGAGCCACGCTCGTAGACCAGGCCGTAGTGCTCGAAGATCGCCGGCTCGTCCTCGACGCTCAGCGCCCCGTCCAGCTCCATCGAGGGCGCCTTCTTGATGGTGTCCTTCTCCTCGGTCACCTTCACGTAGTCGGGGGAGACGACCGCATCGGCCAGCGGCACGAACACGAGCTTGTGCCGCCCGATGAAGCCGGTCTTCACGGTGGCGAACGTCGGCACGTCCCGCGCCGTGTCGAAGTAGAGCGCCTCGAGCGTGCCCACCTTCGCGCCCTGCTGGTCGACGACGTCGCGGCCGCGCCAGTCGGCGATGTCCTCTGCCTCGAACATGTGCCCTCCCTCTCGGTCCGGGTGCGTGCGTGTGGTGTGGCTCCCGCCCAACCTAGAGCAGAAGTTGCGGCCGGAGCGTGACGCCTGCGTCTCGGTCCGGCCGCAACTCGCCCGGTGGGCCGCGTGACCGGGCGGCGAGTGGGTAGGGGCGCGGCATGTCTGAGAGCACCACGCCGCACCCCGAGCAGCCGGACCAGCCGATCGTCATACCGGGCGCTCCGAGCAGCGAGCCGGCCGCGGAGACCGAACCCACCGACCCGCACGCGCCGCTGCCCCCGAAGGCCGACCAGGGCAGCCCGGCTCAGGTGAGTCCCACCGGTAGGGCGACCGGCGCGCCGGACGACGCGCGCACCCAGGCGGGGGCGTACCTCACGACCGCGCAGGGCGCGCGGCTGCGCGACACCGACCACTCGCTCAAGGCCGGTGAGCGGGGTCCGACGCTGCTGCAGGACCACCACCTGCGCGAGAAGATCATGCACTTCGACCACGAGCGCATCCCCGAGCGCGTGGTCCACGCCCGCGGCAACGCCGCCCACGGCATCTTCCGGTCCTACGGCAACGCGACCAACGTCTGCTGCGCGGCCTTCCTCGGCGCCGACGTGGAGACGCCCGTCTACGTCCGCTTCTCCAACGTGGTGGGCTCGCGCGGGTCCGCCGACGTGGTCCGCGACACCCGGGGGTTCGCCACCAAGTTCTACACCGAGGAGGGGGTCCACGACCTCGTCGGCAACAACATCCCCGTCTTCTTCATCCAGGACGGCATCAAGTTCCCCGACGTCGTGCACGCGGCCAAGCCGCACCCCGACCGGGAGATCCCGCAGGCGCAGAGCGCCCACGACACCTTCTGGGACTTCGTGTCGCTGCACACCGAGGCGCAGGCCCACACGATCTGGCAGATGTCCGACCGGGGCATCCCCCGCTCGCACCGGACCATGGAGGGCTTCGGCGTCCACACCTTCCGGCTGGTCAACGCCGAGGGGGCGACGACGCTGGCCAAGTTCCACTGGAAGCCCCGGCTGGGGCCGCACTCGGTGGTCTGGGAGGAGGCTCAGCTCATCAACGGCATCGACCCCGACTTCCACCGGCGCGACCTGGCGGACGCGATCGAGGCGGGGGCCCACCCGCAGTGGGAGCTCGGGATCCAGACCTTCCCGGACACCGAGGACCAGATGTTCGAGGGGATCGACCTGCTCGACCCGACCAAGCTCGTCCCCGAGGAGCTCGCGCCGGTGCAGCCGATCGGCCTGATGACGCTCAACGCCAACCCGACGAACTACTTCGCCGAGACCGAGCAGGTCGCCTTCCACCCGGGCCACCTCGTCCGGGGGATCGACGTCACCGACGACCCGCTGCTGCAGGCGCGGCTGTTCTCCTACCTCGACACGCAGCTCAACCGGTTCGGCAGCACCAACTTCGCCCAGATCCCGATCAACCGGACCCACGCACCGGTCAACGGCATGCTGCGGGACGGGTTCATGCAGACGGCCGACCAGGCGGGTGTCGCGCCGTACCGCCCCAACTCGCTGGACGGTGGCTGCCCGTTCACGGCGGGAGGCGACGCGGGCGGGTTCATCGACGTGCCCGAGCAGCTGCCCGCCTCCCGGAAGGTGCGCGAGTCGCCGGCGTCGTATGCCGACCACTTCAGCCAGGTGCGCCTGTTCTGGCGCAGCCTCACCCCGGTGGAGCAGGAGCACACGATCCGGGCCTACACCTTCGAGCTCGGCAAGTGCTACGAGCAGGCGGTCAAGGAGCGCCAGCTGCGGTGCCTCGCCAACGTCGACCCGGTCCTGTGCGCGGGTGTGGCGCAGGGCCTGGGGATGCCCGCCCCCGAGCCGAGCGAGGCGCTGGCCGACGTGCGGCCCAGCCCGGCGCTCGCGCAGATCGGCCGGGAGTGGCCGGTGGACGGCCGGCTGGTCGGCATCGTCGCCGACGCGACGAGCGACCTGGACACGGTGCGGCAGGTCCGTGAGGCGGTGCACGGCGCCGGGATGGTGCCGCTGGTGATCGCGCCGCAGGGCGGCACGCTCGAGGACGACTCGGGCGAGCCGGTCGTCGTGCAGCGCACCTTCCTGACGGCGCGCTCGACGGAGTTCGACGCGGTGCTGGTGAGCTCCGCCCCGGCGCCCGCGCCGGATGCCTCGCCGACCGTCGACGCCAAGGCACGCACCAGCGACGCCGTCACCGACGACGTCGTCGACCCGCGGGTGACCATGCTGCTGGCCGAGGCGTTCCGGCACTGCAAGGCCATCGGCGGCTGGGGCCGGGCCGAGGCGGCGCTCGTGGCCGCGGGGTGCAGCCCCTCGGCAGCCGGCGTGGTCCTCGGCGACGACCCCGTGCAGGTCTACGGCGAGGTCGCCGGGCTGCTGGCGAAGCACCGGGTGTGGGACCGCTTCCCGGTGGCGCCGCCGGTCAGCCCCGGAACGGCAGGGTCGGCTGCCCGGTGACGTCCGGGTGGGCGCAGAACAGCGACCCGGCCTCGGGCTGGGCGCCCGGCTCGAGGCCCTCCGCCGTCGTGGTGACGTAGAGCGTGCGCAGGTCCGGACCACCGAAGGTGCAGGCGGTGACGTGGGTCACCGGCAGCTCCACGATCCCGTCGAGCCGGCCGTCGGGGGAGTAGCGGTGGACCTCACCCGTGCCGTACACGGCCGCCCAGACGCTGCCCTCGCCGTCCACGCACAACCCGTCCGGCCCGGCGGCACGCTCGTCCTCGATGCGCACCAGCACGCGGCGGTTCGTGAGGCCCTTGTCCGGGTCGTGGTCGAAGACCTGGATGGTCTTGGTCGGCGTGTCGTTGTAGTAGGCGCGGGACCCGTCGGGGGAAAAGGCGAACCCGTTGGAGATGGTGACGTCGCCCCACATGGTCTCCACCTGCGGGTCCTGCCCGGGTGAGCCGGGAGAGAGGCGATACATGGTCCCGGCACCCGGCGTCTCGTCATACGCCATCGTGCCGCACCAGAAGGCGCCCTCCGGGTCACAGCCGCCGTCGTTGAAGCGGATGGCGGTGTCGCTCCAGACGTCCGGGAGGTGCGTGACGCCGGAGAGGTCGTCGTTCGCGCACAGGGCGAAGGAGCGCTCCGTCGCGACCACGGCACCGCCGCCGGCGCGGGGCCGCAGCGCGGCGGCGACCGTGCCGATCGGCGCCCGCCAGACCGAGCCGTCCTCGCGCAGCGACATGACGTCGCCGGCGAGCATGTCGACGAACTTGAGCCCGCCCCAACCGTCCCACCAGCAGGGGCCCTCGCCGTGGTGGGCCACCGGCCCGGTCAGCTGCTCCGCACGCATGGCGCTCACTCTAGGAGCACGGGTTTCCCCCCGCCCCCTCACGTGACCGGTCGAGAGTGACCGGGGCACCTGAGGCGGGAATGCGGTTGACAGGTCCGCCGTTGGAGAGAATAGTTGAATTCGCAACTACATGGAGGAGCCGTCATGCCTGCCGTGACCGCCAACGACCTGACCGTCCTGCCGCGCGTCCCGCTGCCCACCGCCGAGCAGACCCAGCGCCCCGTGGTCTCCGTGACCAGCGCGCCGTCGTCGTTCGAGGGCGAGGGCTTCCCGGTCAAGCGCGCCTTCGCCGGCGTCGACCTGCGCCTGCTCGACCCGTTCATCCACATGGACG
>DASSKF010000079.1:0-10428 GCA_035690725.1 Segeticoccus sp. | reverse complement strand
CCACGAGTCCATCCCGAACGTGCGGGCCTCGTCCGGGATGATCGGGACGATGCGCCAGCCGATTTCCTTGTCCCGCAACAACTCTTTGAACGTTCGCACCGTGGCCATCGTCGTGGCCACCTCCTGTTTGCCCGACCCCTTCTTCAGTGCGTCGTACGCCTTGTCACCAGGAAGTGTCAGCGGCTTCGACCGGTCGCGACGGCACGGCAGGAAGCCGCCGAGCGCGCGCCTGCGCTCGTGCATGTACTGGATCTCGTCGCTGTCCTCGCCGGGGTGGTAGTACGGCGGCAGGTAGGGGTTCTCCTCGAGCTGCGCGTCGGGGATCGGGATGTGCAGCTCGTCGCGGAACTGCTTGAGGTCGTCGAGCGTGAGCTTCTTCATCTGGTGGGTCGCGTTCCGGCCCTCGAAGGCCGGTCCGAGGCCGTAACCCTTGACCGTGTGGGCGAGGATGACGGTGGGCTGGCCTTTGTGCTCGGAGGCGGCCTTGAACGCGGCGTACACCTTGCGGTAGTCGTGGCCGCCGCGCTTCAGGTTCCAGATCTGCTCGTCGGTGTAGTGCTCGACCAGCTTCGCGGCGAGCGGGTCGCGGCCGAAGAAGTGCTCCCGGATGAACGCCCCGTCGTTGGCGCGGTAGGTCTGGTAGTCCCCGTCCGGCGTGGAGTTCATCACGTGCACCAGCGCGCCGTCACGGTCGGCCGCGAGCAGCCGGTCCCACTCGCGGCCCCAGACGACCTTGATGACGTTCCAGCCGGCGCCGCGGAAGTAGGACTCCAGCTCCTGCACGATGCTGCCGTTGCCGCGCACCGGGCCGTCGAGCCGCTGCAGGTTGCAGTTCACCACGAAGTTGAGGTTGTCCAGCTCCTCCATCGCGGCGACGTGGAGCAGGCCGCGCGACTCGGCCTCGTCGAACTCGCCGTCGCCGAGGAAGGCCCACACCTGCTGCTGCGAGGTGTCCTTCAGGCCGCGGTTGGTGAGGTACTTGTTGAACTGGGCCTGGTAGATCGCGTTGACCGGCCCGATCCCCATCGACACGGTCGGGAACTGCCAGAAGTCCGGCATGTTCCGCGGGTGGGGGTAGGACGGCAGCGCCTGGACCCGGCCGTCCACCACGTGCGAGTGCTCCTGCCGGAACCCGTCGAGCTGGGTCTCGGTGAGCCGGCCCTCGAGGAAGGCGCGGGCGTAGATGCCCGGCGACGCATGGCCCTGGATGAAGACCTGGTCGCCGCCGCCCTCGTGGTCCTGCCCGCGGAAGAAGTGGTTGAAGCCCACCTCGTAGAGCGTCGCCGAGGAGGCGTAGGTCGAGATGTGTCCGCCCACGCTGATCTCGGGACGCTGGGCTCGGTGCACCATGATCGCGGCGTTCCAGCGCAGGAAGTGCCGGTAGCGACGCTCGACCTCCTCGTCACCGGGGAACCACGGCTCGTCCTCGGGCGGGATCGTGTTGACGAAGTCGGTCGTGGTCAGGGAGGGCACCCCGACCTGGTGCTGCCGCGCCCGCTCGAGCAGCTTGAGCATCACGTAACGGGCGCGGGTCCGGCCCCCCTGCTCGAGGACGCCGTCCAGCGACTCGAGCCACTCCCGGGTCTCCTCGGGGTCGGTGTCCGGGAGATGGCTGGGGATGCCGTTGAGGATCGGTCCGGCTTCGTCGCGTGCCACCGCGATGGTCCTTTCGTGTCCGACGCGCTGGCCACCTGTGGGCGGCCACCGCCTCCATCTTCTACCCGCGCGCCCAAGCGCTCCTAATGGGGGCGGCCACCGTCTCACGGCTGGGCGGTCGCCGTGCCTCCTGCCCCTGCGGCCAGGTCGACCCTCCCGCTGCCGGCGTAGACGGTCAGTCGCTGCCCCCGGGCGAAGCCGACGAGGGTCATGCCGGTCTCCTCGGCGAGCTCCACCGCCAGGCTGGACGGCGCCGAGACCGCCACGAGCGTCGGGATGCCGGCCATGAGCGCCTTCTGGGTCAGCTCGAAGCTGGCCCGGCCGCTGACGCACAGCACGTGGCCGGTCAGCGGCAGCAGCTCCTGGCGGACCGCCCACCCGACCACCTTGTCGACGGCGTTGTGCCGACCGACGTCCTCACGCACCGTCAGCAGCTCCCCGTCGGCGGAGAACAGGCCCGCGGCGTGCAGGCCCCCGGTGCGGTCGAACACCTTCTGCCGGGAGCGCAGGACGTCCGGCATCCGGGCCAGCAGCTCCGGCGACAGCGACAGCGGGTCGTCGCGCACGGCGTACCCGCTGCGCAGCCGGACGGCGTCGATGCTGGCCTTGCCGCACACCCCGCACGCGCTCGTGGTGAGCAGCGGGTGCTCCGAGCTCGCCGGCAGCGGCGGCACGTCAGCGGCGAGGGTGACGTCCACGACGTTGAAGGTGGGCTGGCCGTCCTCGCCGGCGTCCAGGCAGTGCATGACCCGGCGCACGTCGGCGGCCCGGGTGACCACGCCCTCGGTGAGCAGCAGGCCCAGCGCGAGGTCGAAGTCGTCGCCCGGAGTGCGCATCGTCACCGTCAGGGAGCGGCCGTCGACCCGGATCTCGAGGGGTTCCTCGACGGCGAGCGTCTCGGGACGGGCGGACACGGCCGGCCCGTGCTCCTCGGACAGCCGGATCTGCCGGGCGGGGCTGCGCCGGGTCACTCGTCCCACGGACCCCACAGTAGGACGAGGGCCGGCGTTCTGCTTGCGCGATCGCCCTCGACCTAGTGGACTATGGGCTGCACAGGACGTGAAGCGTTCCGCGTTCGCTGCCGGGGTCGGCGGGGGCGCGACGGACCAGAAGGGACAGCAGGTGGTTGCGACCGCGCAAGCGGCGTCGTCGAACGGTGCGGCCGGCAAGCTCGGCTTCACCGAGGGACAGATCGTGCAGGAGCTCGGTTACGACGAGGACGTGGACGACGAACTGCGGCTCGCGGTCGAGGACCTCGTCGGGTCCGAGCTGGAGGAGGACGACTACGACGGTGTTGCCGACGCGGTGGTGCTGTGGTGGCGCGAGGGCGACGGCGACCTGATCGACGACCTCGTGGACGCCCTGACCAACCTCGCCGAGCGCGGCTTCGTCGTGCTGCTCACCCCCAAGACGGGCCGGGACAACCACGTCGACGCCAGCGACATCGAGGAGGCGGCGGTCACGGCCGGGCTGCACTCCTCGGCGAGCGTCAACGCGGCACCGGAGTGGATCGGCACCCGACTCGTGGCGCCCAAGACCGGCCGGCGATGAGCCCGACCGTCCCGGTCGCCGAGGGGGACCGGGCACCGGACTTCACCCTGCCGGACCAGCACGGGCAGGACGTGAGCCTGTCCGGCTTCCGCGGGCACCGCTCGGTGCTGCTCGTGTTCTACCCCTTCGCGTTCTCCGGGATCTGCACGGGCGAGCTGCGCGGCGTCCGGGACGAGCGGGACCGCTTCCAGAACGACCGGGTGCAGGTGCTGGCGCTCTCCTGCGACCCGATGTTCGCGCTGCGTGCCTGGTCCGACGCCGAGGGCCACGGCTTCCCGCTGCTGTCGGACTTCTGGCCGCACGGGGAGGTGGCGCGGCGCTACGGGGTGTTCCGCGACGACGGCGGGTTCGCCATACGCGGCACGTTCCTCGTCGACCCCGACGGCGTGGTCCGCTGGTCGCTGGTGAACGGTCCGGGGGAGGCGCGGGACCTGTCCGGCGTCGAGCCGGCCCTGGCCGGGCTCGGTTAGTCTTGCCCGGCGCCGCACGGCGCGTCGGGGCCTGTAGCTCAGTTGGCAGAGCACCGCGTTTACACCGCGGGTGTCGTCGGTTCGAGCCCGGCCGGGCCCACGTGGACAACCAGCAGGCAGCACCGGCAGCCGAGCTCACCGTCGCGGACGTGGTCGCGGCCATGGAACGGCTCCACCCGCTCGACACCGCCCAGTCCTGGGACCAGGTGGGCCTGGTCACCGGCGACCCGCGCCAGCCGGTGCGCCGCATCCACCTGGCCGTGGACCCCACCCTCGCCGTCATCGCGGAGGCGCGGGCCGCGGCCGCCGACCTGCTGATCACCCACCACCCGCTGCTCCTGCGCGGCGTGCACAGCGTGGCGACGACCACCGCCAAGGGCGCCTCGGTCACCGCGCTCGTGGTGAACGACATCGCCCTGTATGTCGCCCACACCAATGCCGACGTCGCCTCACCGGGCGTGAGCGACGCGCTGGCGGCCGCCTGCGGGCTGGTCGAGGTGGAGCCGCTCGTCGTCGAGGAGGGGGAACCCCTCGGACGGGTGGGTGACCTGCCTGAGCCGCTGTCGCTGGCCCGGTTCGCCGACCGGCTCGCCGCGGCGCTGCCACCGGCGCCGGCGGGGGTGCGGGTCGCCGGCGACCGTGACGGGGTGGTGCGCCGCGTCGCGGTGCTCGGTGGCGCCGGGGACGGCCAGTTCGCCGACGTGCGTGCTGCGGGTGCCGACGTCTACGTCACCGCCGACCTGCGCCACCACCCGGCGCTCGAGGCCCGGGAGGAGACGCACGGGGGCACGGGCACGCCATACCTCGTGGACGCGGGGCACTGGGCGAGCGAGTGGCTGTGGCTGCCGGGCCTGGCGCAGCGGTTGCCCCGCGAGCTCGGCGAGCGGGGGACTACCGTGGACCTCCACGTCTCGCGGCTCGTCACCGACCCCTGGGACTTCGTGGTCCATTCCGACCCGACCGATTCCGACCAGCACGACGGAGGCCCCTCCTGAAAGCCGACATGAGCCGCCAGTGGCGCCTGCTGGACCTGCAGGCGCTGGACACGCGGCTGGACCAGATCGAGCACCGCAGGCGCCACCTGCCCGAGCTCGCGAAGCTCACCGAGCTGACCGGCCGGGCGGACGAGCTGGACACCGAGCTCGTCCGCGCCCGCACCGACGAGAGCGACGTGCAGCGCGAGGTGACCAAGGCCGAGGCGGACGTGCAGCTCGTGCGGGACCGGATGGCCCGCAACCAGAGCCGGCTGGACGCCGGGCAGGGCAGCGCCAAGGACCTGCAGGCGCTGCAGCACGAGATCGGCTCGCTCACCAAGCGCCAGTCCGACCTCGAGGACGTGGAGCTCGAGGTGATGGAGCGCGCCGAGGAGCTGCTGGCCAGGGTGGGCGAGCTCGCCGGGCAGCGCGAGGAGCTGACCCGCGAGGTCGAGGAGCTGGAGTCCTCCCGCGACGCGGCACTGCACGAGCTGGACGCCGAGCGCGACAAGGTCGTCGCCGAGCGCGTCGACGTCGCCGCCGGCGTGGGCGAGGACCTGCTGGCGCTCTACGACCGCATCCGGTCCAACAGCGGAGGGGTCGGCGCGGCCGCCCTCACCCAGCGCCGGTGTGGTGGCTGCCAGCTCGAGCTCAACCAGGTCGACCTCTCGCGCTTCCGGTCGGCCGAGGAGGACGAGGTCCTGCGCTGCGAGGAGTGCCGGCGGATCCTGGTGCGCACCGCCGAGTCCGGCCTGTGACCCGGCTGGTCGTCGAGGCCGACGGCGGGTCACGCGGCAACCCGGGACCGGCCGGCTACGGCGCCCTGGTCCGGGACGGGGCCAGCGGAGAGCTCCTCGCCGAGCGGGCCGAGTCGGTGGGGATCGCGAGCAACAACGTCGCCGAGTACTCCGGGCTGGTCGCCGGGTTGCGCGCGGTGCTCGGGATCGACCCCGGCGCGGGCGTCGAGGTCCGGATGGACTCCAAGCTGGTCGTGGAGCAGATGTCGGGCCGGTGGAAGATCAAGCACGCCGACATGCAGCGGCTGGCCCTCGAGGCGCGCGACGTGATGCGGGAGATCAGCGCGGCCGGCGGGTCGGTCACCTTCACCTGGGTCCCGCGCGCGGAGAACGCCGCGGCCGACGCGCTCGCGAACGCCGCGATGGACGGGCGCTCGATCTCGCGGGACCTGCGCGGCGAGGGGACCGACGCCTCGTCGGTCGCCGAGGAGTTCGTCGACGCGACCTCCCCGGCGGCGGAGGCGTGGGTCAGCCGCACCGCTCCTGCCGACCTGGGCGAGCCGACGCGCCTGGTGCTGGTGCGGCACGGCGTCACGGACTTCACCCTCGCGAGCAAGCTCGACGGGCGGGGTGGCACCGACCCGGACCTCAACGACGAGGGGCGCCGGATGGCGCGCGCGGCGGGGGAGGCCGTGCAGCCCTACGTCGGTGCCGGACCGGTCAGCGTCCTCACCTCCAGCCTGCAGCGCGCGATCGGCACCGGCGCCGAGATCGCGGGGGCGCTCGGCGCGCGCCCGGAGGTCGACGCCGACTGGGACGAGCAGGCGTTCGGCGACTGGGACGGCCACAGCATCGGGTGGCTGCAGGCGCGGTACCCCGCGGAGCTGGAGCGGATGCGGCTCGAACCCGACTACGCCCGTCCCGGCGGCGAGAGCCAGGACGAGCTGACCGAGCGCGTCCGCAAGGCCTTCGACCGGGCGGTCGCCCGCGGTGGGACCGTCGTCGTCGCCACCCACCGCAAGCCGATCATGGTCGTGCTGGCGCACCTGCTCGGGATCGACCAGGACCGGATCTGGCGGGTCGCCACCGCGCCCGCGTCGCTCACCGGCATCGAGGTCTGGACCGACGGCGGCGCCTCGGTGTCGTTCGTCAACGACACGCACCACCTCTGGCCCGCGCGCTGAGGCGCCCGCGACGCCCCGTCCCCGGCCGCAACGTCGCGAGTGTGGCGGTCAGGACGGGTTCAGCCAGGCCAGCACCAGCACCGACACCACGACGGTGGCGACCGCGCAGGTGAGGCCCTGGACGGCGAGGCGCCCGAGACCGATCCGCATGCCGGCGCTGCGGCAGCGCTGTCGCCACAGGATCGTCGCCAGCGAGCCCCAGGCCGTCACGAGCGGCCCGCAGTTGGTCCCGATCAGCAGGGCCGCCAGCCGGACCGGGTCACCGTCCGCGACGGGCTCGATCGCGAGGTAGGCCGGCAGGTTGTTCACCACGTTGGACGCCGCCGCGGCCACGGCGGCCAGCCGGAGCAGGTCGCCGACGCCGGTGCCGTGGCCGGCAGCCGCCGCGACCGCCGCGGAGAGCCCGTGCTGCCCGGCGAGGTCGACGACGACGAACAGCGCCGCGACCCCGAAGACCACCGCCCAGGGGACCTGGAGCGCCCGGAGGTGCTGCGGCGCGCGGAGCGCGCAGGTCGCGATGAGCAGCACCGCCGCCAGGGAGGCCGGGACGGCCGGGATCACCCCCGTGGCGAAGACCGGCCCGAGCACCGCGCACGTCGCGCCCGCGACCACGAGCAGCACCCGGTCGTGCGGCTCCGGCCGGGGCATCGTCGGGTAGCCCCCCCGCAGCTGCCGTCCGTGCCACAGCAGCAGGACCACGACCGTCGCCAGGATCGCGGCGAGTGCCGGCCCCGCGAGCAACGACAGGTATGCCGAGTAGCCGGCTCCCAGCGCTCGGAACCGGTGCAGGGACAGCAGGTTCGTCAGGTTCGACACGGGCAGCAGCAGCGAGGCGGTGTTGGCCAACCACAGCGTCGTCAGCACGAACGGCACCGGGCTGACCCGCACCTGCCGGGCGACCGTGATCACCACGGGCGTGAGCAGCACCGCGGTCGTGTCCAGGCTCAGCACGATCGTCGACAGCGACGCGAGGAGCGCGACGAGCAGCCACAGCAGCCAGGTGCGCTGCCGGGCCAGCTGCGCGCACCAGTGGGCCGCGACGTCGAACACGCCTGCGCGGTCGGCGATCTCGGCCACGACGGTGATGGCGACGAGGAAGACGAGGACCGGGCCGACCCGGTCGGCGAGGGCGACCAGCGCCTCGGTGCTCACCGCCTCACCGGGCGACGGCGTCGAGCACCCACGCCCTCCCGGGCCGGGCCGGCTCGTGCAGCTCCACGTCGAAGGCCCGGGCGACGGTGTCGGCGAGCGCCGCCGGCGTGCGCGGGTCGCCGCCCACCTCGCACAGGTGCCGGGCGACCAGGCCCCGGGTGTGCTTGGCCATGTGGGTGGCGCCCGGGACCCGGACCTGCACCCAGCGCTCGGCGAGAGAGCCACGCGGGGTCCACGCTGCGGCATACGTGCTGGAGCGGCAGTCGACGACCACGCCGCGTCCGGCGGCCTCGGGGAGCACCCGCTCGAGCGGCTCCCGCCAGGCGGAGGCGAGGGGACCGATGCCGGGCAGGTTCGTGGCCATCGACAGGCGGTAGGGGGCCACCGAGTCGGTCAGCCGGAGCGCGCCGTACAGCGCGGAGACGACGACGATCGAGCGGTGTGCGCGACGGCGGGCGGCTGCGCCGAGGCCGGCGTGGTCGAGGGCGTCGTACAGGACGCCGGTGTAGAGGCTGCTGGCCCGCAGCGCCGCTGCGGTGCGCAGGCGGGTGTTGCGGGCGACCTCGTCGGCCAGGTTGGCGCTGACTCCGAGCTGGTCCGTGGCATCCGGCTGCTCGCTCACCTTCGCGAGGGCCACGGCAACCTGCTCACGGGTCGCCTGCAGGCCCGGGAAGCTGAGCCGCTCGAGTGCCATCGGGCGACCGCGCTTCCGGGTCGCCTTGGTCTCGGACGGGGGAAGCAGGATCAGCACGGGGCCGAGGGTATGCCCTTAGGGTGAGCGCCATGGCGAGGAGACGGATCAACGTCAGCCCGGACGCCGTCGAGGAGGGCCACGTCGTCCCGGTCGACGGTCTGGAGGCCGCCTTCGACGCCGTCCGTGCCGAGATGAAGGTGCCCGCCGACTTCCCGGAGGACGTCCTGGAGGAGGCGCGGGCCGCGGTGGCCGCGCCCCGGCTGCCGGACCGGGACGAGACCGACCTGCCGATGCTCACCATCGACCCGCCCGGCTCGATGGACCTCGACCAGGCGATGCACATCGCGCGCGACGGCTCGGGTTTCCTAGTGCGCTACGCGATCGCCGACCTGCCGGCCTTCCTCGCCCCGGACGGACCCATGGACAAGGAGGCGTGGCAGCGCGGGCAGACCGTCTACCTGCCGGACGGCCGGGCACCGCTGCACCCGCCCACGGTGAGCGAGGGCGGTGCGAGCCTGTTGCCGGGACGGGAGCGCCCGGCATACCTGTGGGACCTGCGGCTGGACGCGCAGGGCAGGACGACGGAGGTGCAGGTCCATCGCGCGATGGTGCGCAGCGTGGACCGGTTCGACTACGAGCAGGTGCAGCAGCGGCTCGACGAGGGCACCGCAGACGAGCGGCTCGAGCTGCTGCGCGAGGTCGGTGAGCGGCGGATCGCGCTGGAGCGCGAGCGTGGCGGCGCCGGGCTCCCGATGCCCGAGCAGGAGGTGACGCTGGACGAGCGCGGGCGCTACCGGATCGGGTTCCGCCCGCTCGTGCCCGTCGAGGAGTGGAACGCCCAGATCTCCCTGCTGACGGGGATGGCGGCGGCCGCGATGATGCTGCGCGGCGGCGTCGGGATCCTGCGCACCATGCCGGAGGCCGACCGGGAGGCGGTCGCCCGGTTCCGCCGGCAGGCGGGGGCGCTGGGGGTGCCGTGGCCGGCCGAGACGTCCTACGGGGACTTCCTGCGCGCGCTGGACCGCACCAACCCGCGGCACCTCGCGCTCATCCACGACGCGACCATGCTGTTCCGCGGTGCCGGCTACACGCCGTTCGACGGCGCGGTGCCCGAGCAGACCGAGCAGGCCGCCGTCGCCGCGCCCTACGCGCACGTGACCGCACCGCTGCGGCGGCTCGTGGACCGCTTCGGCCTGGCCGTCTGCGAGGCGCTCTCGTCCGGGGCGGACGTCCCGGACTGGGTGCGGACAGCCCTGCCCGCGCTGCCTGAGGTCATGGAACGCAGCGACCAGCTGGCGGGCTCGGTCGACCGCGCCTGCCTCAACGTCGTCGAGGCGGCCGCGCTGCGGACGAACGTGGGCCAGACGTTCCCGGCCGCCGTGGTCGAGCTGCGTGGGGACGACGAGAGCCTGGTGCAGGTCGAGGACCCGGCGATCCTCGCGCCCTGCGCCGGGCGCGCGGAGCTGGGCGAGGAGGTGCGGGTGCGGCTGGTCGAGGCCGACATGGAGCGGCGGGTCGTCCGGTTCGAGCTCGCCGACCCCGCACCCGGGGCCGACCCCGTATCCTGAGGGGCGTGGATGAGTCGGTCAGGCGGTCGCGTCAGGCGGTGTCGCCCCTCGGGGTGGCGCTTCCTGCCGAGGAACGTCCGGGCTCCACAGGGCAGGGTGGTGGCTAACGGCCACCCGGGGTGACCCGCGGGACAGTGCCACAGAAAGCAGACCGCCCGGGCGGCCGCCGGTCCTGCGACAGCAGAGCCGGGGACGCTCGGGTGAGGGTGAAACGGTGGTGTAAGAGACCACCAGCACGTCAGGCGACTGGCGTGGCTCGGCAAACCCCACCCGGAGCAAGACCAGACAGCACGCGCTCGAGGGCGGCCCGCCCGAGCGTGCGGGTAGGTCGCTGGAGGTCCGTGGCAACACGGGCCCGAGATGGATGGCCGTCACCCGGCCACGGGTAACGGTGGCCGGGACAGAACCCGGCGTACGACCGACTCATCCACCCTCGCCCGTC
>DASSKF010000078.1:0-42625 GCA_035690725.1 Segeticoccus sp. | reverse complement strand
CCTCATCGCCCAGCCCACCACCCACCAGGAGATCCGCGACTTCCGCGACGAGCTGCGGGCCTGCACCGACGACGCCCTCGTCGACGAGCAGTACTCCGAGGAGCGCTTCCTGCGGGTCAAGCGGATCATCGAGCGCTTCCGCGGTCGGGAGGGGCAGACCGACGCCGACCGGCGGTGGACCCAGACCGTGACCGACGTGCGCAACTGGTACGTCTTCGCCGCCTCGGAGCGCTGGCGCGAAACCGGGCAGGAGTACGAGCACTACACCGACTCCGACGGCAAGTCCGGCGGCCAGAAGGAGAAGCTCGCCTACACGATCCTCGCCGCGTCGCTGGCCTACCAGTTCCGGCTGGAGTGGGGCGTGACGCGGTCCCGCGACTTCCGGTTCGTCGTCATCGACGAGGCGTTCGGGCGCGGGTCGGACGCCTCCACCCGCTACGCCCTCGACCTGTTCCGGCGGCTCGGGCTGCAGCTGCTCATCGTCACGCCGCTGCAGAAGGTCCACGTGATCGAGCCCTACGTGTCGGCGGTCGGATTCGTCGAGAACCGCACCGGCGAGCGTTCCCGCCTGCAGACGCTGACGATCGAGGACTACCACGCCCAGCGGGAGCAGCACCTGCTCGCACAGGCCGCGGCCGCCACGTCGTGACGAGGGGCTCCCCGCCGGCGTGGACGACGCCCGACGACATCGCCGCCCGGGTGCGGCGGCGGTGGGACGACGGGTCGCTGCTCGGCGCCCGTGCGCGCGGCGAGCCCTTCCCCGAGATCGACCTGCCACTGCGGGGGCCGACCGCCCGGGAGGTCGCCGCCGACCTCGGCGCCGTCCAGTCCTGGGCGCGGCAGGTGACGCGCGGCAGCCGGGGCGGGACCGCATACACCCTCGTCACCCGGCAGGTGGGCGGTCGCGTCGTCGGGCGCAACACCCTGCCCGCCCGCGCGCAGCTGGGCAGCTACCAGCAGGCGTGGCGGCTGCTCGGTGTCGCCGACGAGGTGGCGACGTTCGAGCGCCTCCGCGCCCTCACCGCCGAGGAGCTGCCCTCGCTGGGCGGGTGGGTGAGCGACAACCCGCTGCGCGTGCTCGCCC
Organism: Segeticoccus sp.; assembly: GCA_035690725.1. Taxonomy (GTDB): domain Bacteria; phylum Actinomycetota; class Actinomycetes; order Actinomycetales; family Dermatophilaceae; genus DASSKF01. The sequence goes on along the minus strand of DASSKF010000078.1, from coordinate 41,541 downwards.
ATGCCGGCGAGTGGCCCCGCGTGCTCGCCACCGCGCGGTGGCTGTGTCGTCACTCCGGCCGGGGCCGCTACCTGCGTGAGGTGGAGGCGCCCGGCGTGGACAGCAAGTTCATCGAGGTCCACCGGGCGCTGCTGGCCGACCTGCTCGAGGCCCTGCTCCCGAGCGGCCGTGTCGACACGCGGCACTCGCGGGGCTCGGGCTTCGCCGAGCGGTTCGGCTTCGCCTCCCCGCCGCGCCTCGTGCGGATGCGTGTCGACGAGGGGTTCGCCGGCCTGCCGCCGGAGCTGTCCGAGGTCGCCGTCCTGCCGCAGGAGCTCGCCCGGCTCCGCGTCGGTGTCCAGCGGGCGGTGGTCGTCGAGAACCTCGTCACCTACCTCGCCGTGCCCGTGCCGCCGGAGGGCGTGGTCATCTGGGGCGGCGGCTACGCGGCCGGGCGGATGGGGCGCATCCCGTGGCTGCGGGACGCCGACGTCGTCTATGCCGGTGACCTCGACACCCACGGGTTCGCGATCCTCAGCCTGTTGCGCGGTCTGCTCCCGCAGACCCGGTCGGTGCTCATGGACCGCGCCACCCTCATGGCGCACCGGGACCGCTGGGGGCAGGAGTCCTCGCCGACACGGGCACGGCTCGAGCACCTGACCGGCGCGGAGCAGTCGCTCTACCAGGACCTGGTGGAGGACGTCTTCGCTCCGTCACTGCGACTGGAGCAGGAGCGGCTCGACTGGGCGTGGGTGGAGGACGCGTTCGCCGCGATGGAGGAGTGAACATCGCCGCCGCACCCGGACGACCTGGCCACGACGCGCTCGGCGACGTGCCTGAGCTTGCTGCTGCGATCTGGTGCTGCTGTCACACGAGCCGTCCCGTGGCCGGGGACCGGTCATCCACAGCCGTCGTGGGACGGTCGCTGCGAGGTGTTCATCGGAGCCTGACCACAACGAGGCCGCGACGATCTGTCCGGGCAGGGGGGTGTGGGCGTTAGCCTTGACGTCGTAAGTGGTGGCCCCAGACCCCGGTGACCAACGCGACGTGAGCAGGACCGGAGGTCACAGGTGATGAGCACTTCCCTTGATGCGGCCACCAGCGAAGACCAGTACCAGGTGCCGGCGCTCGAACTGAGCGGTGCGTCGATCCGCGAGCTGATCGTGGAGCTGGCCCAGACCGAGTACGCCATCCGCCACGAGGCCCGCGCCGGATCGGGGGCGCCGGCGCAGGCCGTGATGCTCGCACGACACGAGACGGCCATCGTGGCCGAGCTGCGAGCCCGCAAGGTGACGGTTCACGAACGAGCGGCCCGTCCGGGGCCGGTGCCCGGATCGTTCTCGTCTGATGCTGCGTGACCGGCGGGTGCGCCGTGTCACCGGCCGAGGACAGCCGCCGGGTGGTGGCGGTCAACGGTGTCCTGGATGGGCACACCGGCAACCCATTGCTGTACCGGCTGCTGCGGGACATCGTCCCGAACGCGATGCTGGTGGTCGACCTGTCGGGCATGACCGCGGTCGACGCCGCGGGAGCGGGTGCCTTGTTGGCGGCGCGTGCCCGGGCACGCAGGCTCGGCGGCGAGCTGTACCTGAGCGGGGTCGGCGAGGCGGCGCGGACGGTCCTGTGCGAGGCGGCTCCGGGCGGGGACACGCTGGACGTCCTGCCGGGCCAGGACCCGCCCGCCACGACGGACGTGCCGCCCCGGCTGCGCGCCGTGGCACGGGCCCCGCGGCAGCCGCCGCGTCGGTAGGGCTGTCGCCAACCCGGGTGTGTGGGGCTTGCCGCGTAGAGTGAGGATCGCCCCAGTGGTGCTTACGGTGGACACGGCCCCGCTCAACAGCCGATTTTCAGGGACGGGAGAGCGAGATGGATGCCCGCGGTGCCCGAACGTGGGGCTTGGCATGGGTGACCTGAAAGCGCTGCGGGCCGCGGTTGCCGCAGCGTTGCGTGCCGATGGTGCGAGCCCCGGCGGGCCGGCGACTGCGGTCGCCACGGCCGGCGCGCAGGCGATGCCCGGGGACGGAGGTGCGATCACGTTGATGTCCTCCGACGCGCACCGGCAGACCCTGGCGGCCACCGACGAGGTGATCACCGCGATCGAGGCGGCCCAGTACACCGTCGGGGAGGGGCCCAGCCTGGATGCCGTGATCACCGGCCGCCCGGTGCTGGTCGATGACCTGGCCGACCCGTGGCACCAGGTCACCTGGCCCGGTCTGGTCGGTCAACTGGCGGATCTGCCCGTGGCGGCGCTGTTCGCCTTCCCGATGCGGCTGGGTGCCACCCCGGTCGGAGTCGCCCTGTGCTACCGGCGCCTGGCCGGCGAGCTCGACCCCGAGCAGGTCACCTTCGCGCTGCGCACCGCGAATGTGCTGACCTTGGCCCTGCTGCGCATCCGGGAAGAACACGGCGGCCCTGACGACGAGCAGGGCGACTGGCTCGGGGACGGGATGCCCGGCACCCGAGCGGTGCACCAGGCCACCGGCATGGTCATGGTCCAGCTCGGGGGAGTGACCTCGCCAGTGGCCTTCGCCCGGCTGCGCGCGTACGCCTTCGCCCACGAACGCACGCTGGAGGACGTCTCCGCCGCGATCGTCGCCCGCGACCTGATCCTCGAGCCGGACGGCGGGGCCCCGGCGTGAGGTCGCCGCCCCGGGCGCACCACAGGCCCGCACCGACGGGGTCGCCTAGAATCGCAAGAAGGTTGCACTCAAGAAGAACGCAGGAGAGGCGATGAGCGCAGCACAAGACCGCGAACACCAGCTCGTCCGGGCCTTCGTCGGACTGTCCGACACCCTGGTGTCCGACTACGACGTGACCGACCTGCTCCACGACCTGGTCGAGCACAGCGTGAGCCTGCTCGGAGCCGACGCTGCCGGCATCCTGCTGTCCGACCCCCGCGGCGGCCTGCAGGTGATGGCCTCCTCCAGCGAGCACAGCCAGATGGTCGAGCTGTTCCAGCAACAGACCGACGAAGGCCCGTGCGTGGACTGCGTCAACTCCGGCCAGCCGGTGTCCGTCCCCACCCTGTCCGATCACGCCGACCGGTGGCCGCAGTTCGTGCCCGCCGCCGCCGAACAAGGCTTCACGGCGGTCGACGCCGTGCCGATGCGGCTACGCGAGGAAGTCGTCGGCGCGATGAACCTGTTCGCACCCACCCCGGGCCCATGACCGAGGCCGACCTGCACGTGGCCCAGGCCCTGGCCGACACCGCCACCATCGGCATCCTGTCCGAGCGAGCCATCCACCACCACGGCGTGCTGGTCGCCCAGCTCGAAGGGGCCCTGGGCAGCCGCGTCATCATCGAACAGGCCAAGGGCGTCCTGGCCGCCTCCGGCGCCGAGGACATGGACCACGCCTTCACCGCCCTGCGCGCCCACGCCCGGGGCACCGGCACCCGCCTGTCCGAGGTCGCCGCCCAGCTGGCGAACGGCACCCTGGATCCACAACACGTACTCACCAAGGACCTCACCACTCGGTGAGCAGGTGGCCCGCAAGCACCGGTCGGCGCCGTTGCTGGGACAGCAGGTTCACGCGAGCCGCTGGAGCAGTCCGCTGGCGCGCACCACCCGGCGCTCGACCGCGGCCCGGACGACGTCCTCGCTGCCGACGACCCGCACCCGCTCCTGGGCGCGGGTGACCGCGGTGTAGAGCAGCTCGCGGGTCAGCAGCGGCGAGTCGGCCTCGGGCAGCAGCACGGTCACCTCGCGGGCCTGGCCTCCCTGCGACTTGTGGATCGTCATCGCGTGCATCGTCTCGACGTCGCCGAGCCGGCTGGGCCCGAACGACTGGTCCCCCCGACTACCACGCACCACCGCCACCCGGCTGGGCGCGCCGGTGGGTCCGGTCGAGGCGACGACGACACCGGTGTCGCCGTTGAACACGCCGGTCGCGTAGTCGTTCGCGGTCACGAGCAGCGGCCGGCCGACATACATGGGGTCGTGCAGCGGGTCGCCCGTCTCCTCCGTGATCCACCGCTCGACCCGGGTGTTCCAGCTGCGCACGCCGTGGGGCCCCTCGCGGTGCGCGCAGAGCAGCCGGTGGTCGTCCAGCAGGTCGACCGCGCGCGACGCGTGCCCGGCCAGGGCCTCCCGGCGCACCTCCAGCGCCTGCCGCACCAGCACCGGCCGCAGGTATGCCGTGGGCTCGCCGTCGCGCACCCAGGTCACCTCGTCGCCACCGTCGGTGAGTGCCGCGACCACCGCGTCGGCGTCGCCGCGGCGCAGCGCCCCGGCGAGGCCCCCGATGGTGCGGCCGAACCGGTGCGACGTGCGCAGCCGCGCCACCCGCAGCGGGGGCGTCGGAGCCACCTCCCGCTGCAGGTCTGTTGCTGACGATTCGCGCTCCCGGAGCGCCGAACCGTCAGCAACAGAGCTCGTTTCGGCGCCGGCTACCAGGTCCGCGAGCACCGCGCCCGCGTCGACGGACACGAGCTGGTCGGCGTCACCGACGAGCACCAGCCGGGTCGTCGGGCGCAGCGCCTCGAGCAGACGGGCCATGTGGGTCAGGGAGACCATCGAGGACTCGTCCACGAGGACGACGTCGTGCGGCAGGCGGTGCTGCCGGTCGTGGCGGAACCGGGTCGTGCTGTCGGGGCGCCGCCCCAGCAGCCGGTGCAGCGTGACGGCCGGCACCTCGCCGAGCTGGTCGACGAGGGCCCGGGTGCCGGGGTCCGGGGTGCGGTCGAGGATCTCCACGAGGGCGCCGCGAACCGCCTCCTGGATCCGGGCCGCGGCCTTGCCGGTCGGTGCGGCGAGACCGACCCGCAACGGCGCTCCCCGGTCGCGGCCGACCTGCTCGGCCAGCAGGGCGAGCACGCCGGCCACGGTGGTGGTCTTGCCGGTCCCCGGTCCGCCGGTGATCACACTGGTCCACGAGCGCAGGGCGACGTCGGCAGCCAGGCGCTGCTCGGCATACCCGTCCCCGGGGAAGACCCGCGCGAGCCCGACGTCGAGCAGCTCCTCGTCCAGCGGCGGGGGTGGCTGGGCGGCGCGCGACTGCAGGTCGCGGACCACCTGCACCTCCTGGTGGTGGTAGCGCTGCAGGTAGACGAGGTCGTGCTCGACCACCAGGGCGCCCTGCCGCGCCAGGGCGCTGTCCGCGACCCGCTGCGTCCACCCCGTCCCGTCGGACCAGAGGTCCGCCCCCGGCAACGCGACGCCGCCCGCCTCGGTGAAGTCGGTGAGGGTCGTCGCCACGGAGGTGAGGTCGACGGCCACCGACCCCAGTCGGATCGCCCGGGTGGCGAAGCCGGCGGCGAGGACCGCCGCCTCGTCCTGCTCGTGCGCGACCCGCGCGAGCGTCCGCGCGACGTGCACGTCCGCGGCGCCGAGCACCCCGGCCCGGTTGAGGTCGTGCAGCGCGCCGGAGGCCGACAGGGCCAGGCGCCGGTCGTGCGGCCCGGTCCACTCGAACGTCTCGACGGTCACCGCCGGGCCCCCGTCCGTCGGCGGGTGCGGCCCACGGTGGCGGGGCCGTCCTGCGGCCGGCCCGTCCGGCCGCCGTCGAGCAGGTCGGACACGGCGGTCACCAGCCGCGTCGGTGGCCGCCAGGAGAAGACACCACAGGGGTGCCCGTCGACCACGGGTGTCCCCGGCCCACACATGCCGCGCAGGTAGAGGTAGAGCACGCCGCCGAGGTGCTCGTCCGGCTCGTAGCCGGGCAGCCGCCAGCGCAGGAACCGGTGCGCCACCACGGCGTAGAGCAGCGCCTGCAGCGGGTAGGACGAGTGGCCCATCGCCTCGGCCAGCGCTTCGGGGCGGTACGCCGCGGCGGTGAGCGGCTCGTCGTCGGGACCCAGCCAGTTCGTCTTGTAGTCGACCACCAGGTAGCGGCCGCCGGTCCGCAGGACGACGTCGACCGAGCCGGTCAGGTAGCCGGCCAGCTCCTGCGCCGCGAGCGCCGGCTGCGCCTCCAGCACGTCGGCCCAGGCGCGCACCGGGTCACCGGCGGGCAGGTGGCGGCGCAGCAGCGGCACCAGGTCGCCGAGGACGTGCCGGGGGTTGGCGGGGTGGGCCGGATCGGCTCCCGACCCGGGTGCGCGGGGGTGGTCGCCCCCGCCCAGCGGGAGCTCGAAGTCCAGCTCGCGGAGGCGATCCCGGGTGCCGATGTCGCGCAACGTCGCCCCGCCGGAGAGCGGCCCGAGCGGGCTGTCGTGGACGGCCACCAGGGCGTCGGCCAGGTCGTCGACGGGCAGGGTGTCGAGCGGCCACCAGACCAGCTGCTCGCGGATCCGCTGCAGCAGCTCCCCGCGCAGGTCCGGCGCCTGCGGGTCGGCGTTCTCGAGCACGGCGTGCACCAGCGAGCCGAACCGCGCGCCCACCGGCAGCTCGGCCATCGGCGAGGGCACGTCCTCCCCGGGCACCGCGAGGCCGGGCAGGACCGGCACGTCCTCGACCGGCACCGCGACGTCCGGCTCGTCCTCGCGCGGCATGACCTCCGGTTCGCTCGTGACCCCGGCCAGCTCGCGCCCGTCGGCGTCGCGCGGGGTGCTGAGCGAGGTGTATGACGTGCGCCTCCAAGCCGTGTCCACCGCCCGGGTGAACGAGCGCACCGTGAGCGGCGGGGCGGCGGCCGCCTCGACCTTCGCCACCACCGGCGCGTGGTCGGCACGCTCCAGGTGGAACGCGCCGGCGTCGGCCCACTGCCGCAAGCGCGCGGTGGCGACGTCGTCCCGGGGGACCCGCGCCGTGTCGGGGACCGTCGCCTCGCCGGGAGCGCGCCCGAACAGGACGCGGTGCAGGGCGGCGCAGGACGTGTTCCTCTTCGTCGGGGCCCACCACGCGACGACCTGCGACTGGGCCCGCGTGAGCGCGACGTAGAGCAGGCGCAGCGACTCACCGGCGTCCTCGGCCTTGTTCGCGGCCACGACATCCCGCCAGTCCGGTCCCCGGGGGCCGCCGACGTCGAGGCAGCGGGTGCCCTCGGGCCGCTCGTGGAACAGCGGGATGCCCGGCTCGCGCGGGTAGCGGTCGAACAGCGCTGGGAGGTAGACGACCGGGTACTGCAGCCCCTTGCTCCCGTGGATGGTGACGAGCTGCACGGCGGCCGCATCGCTGTCGAGCCGGCGGACCCGGGCACCCGACGACTGCGGGGCGTCGTCGACCATCTGCGCTGTGAGCCAGTCGAGCAGCTCGAGCAGGCCGAGCCGGTTCGCGGTGTGGCCGCCGGCCTCGTGCAGCAGCTGGCCCACGTGGCGCAGGTCGGTCAGGTCGCGCTCCCCGCCGAGGTGGCCGAGCACCCGTGCCGGCAGTCCCCGGCTGGTGAGGTGCTCCAGAACCGCGGCCACTCCCTGCCGGGCATAGACGTCGGCGAGCCGGCGCATCCGCGCCGCGAGCTCGTCGTCGAGGGCGTCGCCGCCGGCGTCCAGCTCGGCGGCCGAGCAGCCGACCAGGTCGGTGAGCGCCGCGGCCCGCGTGAGCATCGACCGGTGCGGCGCCGCCATCGCCCGCAGGAGCGCGAGCCACTCGCGTGCCGCTCGCGTCTGCAGGACGTTGGTGCCACCGGCACTGACCGCGTGGATGCCGACCACGCGCAGCGCCTGCTGCACCTCGGCCAAGGTGCTCGCCCGGTGCGCGAGCACGGCGACATCTCGGGCCTGCAGCGGGCGCGGGTGTCCGGGCCGCTCCTCGAAGGTGGTGCCGGACGCGAGCAGCTGCGCCACGTCGTGCGCCAGGTCACGGGCGACGTGCGGGCGCACCGCCCCGACGGCAGTCGCACCCTTCAGGTGCTCCTTGGAAAGCACCTGACGCAGCCGGAACGGCTCCGGTCGTGGCGCGCCCACCAGCCGGCCGACCGGCTGGTGGGCCTCCACCTCGTGGACGAGGATCCTCGGGTCGCCGAGGGCAGCGCCGCCCAGCAGCGCGCCGAGCGAGCGCACGAGACCCGCGTCGGCCCGGTAGTTGCGCGGCAGCGTGTGCTGCTCGACCGCGGTGTCGGCCGCCGCCAGGTAGGTCACCACGTCGCCACCCCGGAAGGCGTAGATGGCCTGCTTCGGGTCCCCGATGAGCACCATGGCGTCGGCGTGCCCGGTGAACGCCCGGTCGAGCACCTGCCACTGGACCGGGTCGGTGTCCTGGAACTCGTCGACCAGGACCACCCTCCACCGGCCGCGCATCCGCTGGCGCGCCGGGGAGTCCTCCGGCCCCAGCGCGTCGGCCAGCTGGGAGAGCAGGTCGTTGTAGTGCATCACCTGCAGCCGGCGCTTGCGCCGGTCCAGCTCGGCCCGGACCACCTGGGCGAACCGCACCCTCCGCTCGGGCTCGCTGCCCGGCTCGGCGCCGTCCGGGCGCAGCTGTGCGTGGCTGTCCTCGACCACGCTACGGGCCAGGGACAGCGCCTCGCTGCGGCTGAAGAACGGCACCTCGTCGTCCCCGACGAAGCCGCGCAGGTAGAGGTCGTCGACCACCTCGACGAGCAGGTCGTCGAGGTCCTCCACGAGCTGGGCCGCCGCATCGGTGTTGCCGGCCACGCCGAGGCTGCGCAGCACCTGGTGGCAGAACTGGTGCGTCGTCGCGATCGTCGCGGAGTCGAAGGAGCTCAGCGCCGCTCGAAGCCGGCGCAGCCGCACCGATCGCTCGTCGTCGTCGCTGTCGAGCAGCAGCTCGAGCAGCTCGTCGCACTCGGCCGCGGGCGGTGGCTCCACGAGCGCGCGCTCGGCGCGGACCAGCTGCTCACGCACCCGGGCGCGCAGCTCCTGGCTGGCCGCCCGGCCGAAGGTGACGACGAGCATCTCCGGCAGCTCCACCACGCCCTCGGCGACGTAGCGGGTGACCAGCGCCGCGATGGTCCACGTCTTGCCGGTGCCGGCGCTCGCCTCGAGCAGGACGGTGCCGCGCGGCAGCGGGTCGGTGATGTGGAAGGGGCGGCCTCCGCTGCCTGCGGGGGCCTCCGCGGTCGGCGAGGTCTGCGGGGCGACGGGACGGGACGTCATACCCACTCCCGATGCTCCACGGGGGACCCGTCGGCGCGCTCCAGGGTCAGGACCGGCTCCCAGACGCGGAGCGCGAGCTGCCCCAGGCGGGTGCTGAGCCCATCGGTCCACTGCTCGTCCTCGCGGGGGGTGCCCAGGATCGCGGACAGGGGGACGCGACCGCCGAGGACCCGGACCCAGGAGGTGTCGTCCTGCTCGCCGGGCGGCCCGTGGCTGCCGGTCGTCCACGTGCCCTGGGCGTCGCGGCGGGCCTCCGCCGGGTCGCGGCGGTCCCGGAAGCACTCGGCGAAGGCGCGGGACGTCTCGACCGGAATCGGCAGGGGCTCGCACAGCCCGCGGTCGCGCAGCTGCACGAGCTCGCCCAGCAGCCGGCGGGCGTCCTCGCTCGGGACGGGTCCGTGGCGAACGTGGCCGACCGCGGGGTGGCGCCCCCGGTTGAGCCGGCCGACGACGTGGCTGCTGGCCCGTTCGTGGCCGCCGGCGGCGAGCGCGAGGGCCACCACCCAGGAGTGGATCCGCTGCCTGGCCCGGATCGAGGAGAAGGAGACCGTGACCGCGCGGCGGCCGGCGACACCGGGGACTGTCCCGGTCAGCCGGCGCCCGTCGGGCAGGTCGACGTCCACATCGAGGCTGGTCAGCTCGGCTGGCTCCTCCGGGCCGCCCTGGCCCATCACGCCCCAGCCGGCTCCGGCGATCCGGGCGGCCTGGTCGGCCACGTCGGCGAGGAGGCGCCGCCCGAGCATGCCGGGCGGCAGCTCACCGCGCCACTGCTCGGCGCGGCAGCAGGACTGCAGGGACCTGCCGGCCAGGAAGCCGCGCAGGACCCGGTCGCCGATCTTCCACCGCTCCAGGCCGTCGAGCTCGATCGGGATGCCCTCACCGGCGGCCTCCTCCAGCTCGGGCAGCAGCAGCCCGAGGCGCTGGCGCAGGTAGGCCCGGGCCGGGTTGTGCAGGAACGCCACGAGTTCGGTCAGGTCGAGGTCGCCCGCGGTGGCCGGGTCGAGGACGTCCCCGGCCAGGGTCGGCGGCTCGCTGCGCTCGGCGAGGGCGGCCGTGGCTCCGGCCAAGGCAGTCGGGTCGAAGCTGAACGGACTGCCGTCGGCCACGAGCGGCAGCTCGTCCCGGGGGCAGGCGCCGAGGTTGCGCTGGTCGTAGGGCTGCAGCGGGTGGCGCCGGACGAGGTGCTCGACGGCGGGTCCGGTCGCGGTCCCCCGGACGGCGTCGACGAGCTCCCCCAGCGGGACTGCCGGAGGGCGCCAGGCGCCGGTGTGCTCGTCGGCGCCGGTGTAGGTGATGACCACCGTCTCGCGCGCCGACATCACCGCGTCGAGGAGCAGCTGCCGGTCCTCGCTGCGGGCGTCCCGCTCACCGGTGACCGGGGTGCGTCCCAGCACGTCGTCGCCGTCGGGAGAGGTGGACCGGGGGAACACGCCGTCGTCGAGGCCCACCAGGCAGACCACCCGGTGCGGCACCGAGCGCATCGGCACCATGGTGCAGACGGTCAGCGTGCCGGTGCGGAAGTTGGCCCGCGTCGCCCGGCCGGTGAGGTGCTCCTCGAGCAGGGCGTGCACGTCGGACAGGCCGAGCTGCGTGGCCCGGCCCGGGGCAGCGGCCGCTGCCTCGACCTGCGCGAGCTCGCGCTCGAGCTGGGCCAGCTGCCAGGCGTCCCGGGGCGGCACGTCGGCCAGGGACTGCACGCCGTCCCGCAGAGCGGCGGTCCACTCCTCCGCCGTCGTGCACGCGTGCAGCCGTCGGATGCTCGTGCCGAGCCGGTCGACCAGCTCGGCGAACCGGCCGACCAGGTCCACGTCCCCGCTGTCGACCGCGTCGAGGGCGAGGGTGGTGCCCAGGTGGTCGCTGTCCTCGCCGTCGAGGACCGCTCCCACCAGGACCCGGTCCAGCCCGGCGCGCCAGGTGTTCTGCGCGAACGCCTGCAGGTGGAAGTCGCCGCGATGCTCCCGATCCAGCCCCCAGCGGATCACCACCTCGCGGACCCAGTCGCCGAGACGGTCCAGGTCGTCGTCGTCCAGCCCGAACCGGTGGCGCACCGATGCCGAACGGGTCAGGTCGAGCACCTCCCCGACCGTGAGCCGACCCCCGGCCAGGACGAGGAGACGGTCGGCGAGCTCGAGCAGCGGGTTCGTGTGCCGGGGCGCCCGGTCGGCCAGCCGGACCCGCAGGCCGTGGGCCGGGTGGCCGCGGAATGCCTGGTCCGTCGCGGAGCTGCCGGCCGGTCCAGGTCCGTCAGCGTCGCGGACCACCTCACCGAGGCCGAAGCCGGCGTGCACCAGCGGCGCGTAGGCGTCGATGTCGGGGCACATGACGAGGATGTCCCGCGGTTCCAGTGTCGGGTCGTCCTGCAGCAGCCCGGTCAGCACCTCGCGCAGCACCTCCACCTGCCGGCTCTGCCCGTGGCAGGCGTGCACCCGGACCGAGCAGTCGTCGGCAGCCGTCACCCGGGCGCGTTGCTGCTCCGTCGTGGGGACCCGGTCCGCCCGCAGGTCCGCCTGCAGCCACCCGAGGAGCGTGCCCGACCGTCCGCTCCCCCCGTCGGACTCGGCTCCCCCGCGTTCGGCTCCCCCACGTTCGGATCCCCCAGGTTCGGCTCCCCCACGTTCGGATCCCCCACGTTCGGATCTTTGGGACGTTTCCGCTGCTCCAGCAGCGGAAACGTCCCAAAGATCCGCGTTCGGGGGGCGGTCCTCGGCACCGGCGAGGGCGAGGGTGCGCTGCAGCTCTCGGGCGTCCCGGCCGAGGGAGGCCAGCAGCGGGTGACGGACCAGGGTCGCCGAGACGTCGTCCCGCCGCGGGACCGGACCCGCCGCCACCTCCTCGGCGATCAGGTCCCACCCGGCCGGGGACGCCTGGGGCAGCCAGAGGTGCACGTCGCGGTGCCGGCCCAGCGCCCGCAGGACCTCCACCTCGCTGCGCGCCACCCGGGTGTGGCCGAACAGCGAGAGCCGGCCGGGCAGCTCGAGGCCGCCGGCGTGCCCCTCGTCCCGACCGAGCCGGGCCACGACGTCGGCCTGGCGCAGGTCCGGGGGGTCGGCGTCGACGAGGTCGAGGACCCGGCGCCACAGCTCGGGCTGCCACGCGAGGTCGTCCTCGACCTTGCCACCGAGCCCGTCGCCCGAGCCTCCCCCGCGCCAGTCCGCGACGAGGGCGGGGCGCTGCACGGCATACGAGGCGAAGAGGCCGGCCAGGCGGCGGGCGACCGCGTAGCGCCGGCCGCGCTTGAGGTCCGCCTCCTCACCACGCTCGCCGTGCCCGAGGTGCCGGGCGAGGGTGGCCGCCCAGGGCTCACCGAGTGACGCGTCGATCGCCCGCAGGACCGGCCAGGCCAAGTGGTCGGGGTGCCAGGGGTCCTCGCGGTCGACCCCGAGGACGAGGGCGACGAGCGAGTGCGGGTTGAGGAAGCGCACTCCGGCACAGACACCGTCCTGGCGTCCCGGCCCGGCGCCGAGGCGGTGGGACAGCCGCTGGGCCAGCCAGCGCTCGACCCCCTTGGCGGGCACCGCGACGACTTCCTCGGCGAACGGGTCGCCCAGTGGCCCGGCGAGGAGCTCGGCGAGCCCGTCGGCCAGCGCGTCCGTGGACGCGGCGCGGTGCACGAACAACGTCACGGGCCCACCCAACCACGTGGCGGCGACAGCTCCGGCGGCCGGCCGCGACTCCCGCGGGACGACGCAGCCATCCCCGAGCCGGAGCGGTGACCGACGACCCGACGTCACGAAAGGATCTCCGGTTGGATTGCCGCGCCAACGGCATCTATCGTGGAGGAAACGGATATCAAAGGAGGATCTGTGGTGACGACCATCGCCCCGGAGAAGGTGCACGAGACCCTCTCCCAGCACATGCAGGCGGACGGCTTCGACCTCGTGGTGGACCTGGAACGCAGCCAGGGGTCCCGGCTGGTCGACCAGGTGACCGGCACGGCATACCTGGACTTCTACACGTTCTTCGCGTCCTGCCCGCTGGGCCTGAACCCGCCCGAGCTCGTGGGCGACGCGGACTTCGACAAGCGGCTGCTGACCGCGGCCCGCAACAAGCCGGCGAACTCCGACGCGTACACGACCTACCTCGCGGAATTCGTCGAGACGTTCGCGCGCGTCGTGGGCGACCCGGCCCTGCCGCACCTGTTCTTCGTCGAGGGCGGCGCGCTGGCCGTGGAGAACGCACTGAAGGTGGCGTTCGACTGGAAGAGCCGCCGCAACCAGACCGCCGGACGCTCGGCCGAGCTCGGCACCCAGGTGATGCACCTGACCAAGGCGTTCCACGGGCGCAGCGGCTACACGATGTCGCTGACCAACACCGACCCGAACAAAGTGGCGCGCTACCCCAAGTTCGCGTGGCCGCGGATCGACGTGCCCGCCATCACGTTCCCGCTCGAGGACCACCTCGCCGAGGTGGAGGCCGCCGAGCAGAAGGCGCTGCAGCAGGCCCGCGAGGCGTTCGAGGCGAACCCGCACGACATCGCGTGCTTCATCGCCGAGCCGATCCAGTCCGAGGGCGGCGACAACCACCTGCGCCCGGAGTTCCTGCGGGCGATGCAGGACCTGTGCCACGAGTTCGAGGCGCTGTTCATCCTCGACGAGGTGCAGACCGGCATGGGCATCACCGGCACCACCTGGGCCTACCAGCAGCTCGGCCTGGAGCCGGACGTGGTCGCGTTCGCCAAGAAGGCCCAGCTCGGCGGCATCATGGCCGGTCGCCGCGTCGACGAGGTGGCGGACAACGTCTTCCACGTCGGCAGCCGGATCAACTCGACCTGGGGCGGCGGGCTGGCGGACATGGTCCGCTCGCAGAAGCTGCTCGAGGTGATCGAGGAGACCGGCGCGGTCGAGAACGCCGCCGCCATGGGCCGGGTCCTGCTCGGCCAGCTCGAGGACCTGGCCAAGCGCCACCCCGACACGGTGAGCAACGCCCGCGGCCGTGGCCTGCTCTGCGCGATCGACCTCCCCGACGGCAAGACCCGGGGCGAGGTGCTCTCGCGGCTGTTCAGCGAGGAGCACGTGCTGGCGCTGCCGTGCGGCGAGCGCTCGCTGCGCTTCCGGCCGATCCTGTCGGTGCGCGAGGAGGACCTGACCGAGGCCACCGCGGCGCTCGACCGGGTGCTCACCGCGCTCGAGGGCTGAGCCGCCGCTCGCGGGCCGACTGTTGCTGAAGCTCCGCTGCTCAGGTGAACCGCGGAGCTTCAGCAACAACCCGGGTGCGGGAGGTGCGCGGTGGCCGGTGTCGGCCCGCGCTGACACACTCGGCGCATGGACACCTTGAGCACGCAGCAGGTCCTCGACGCCGGGCTCGACGACTGGCGCCGGCTCGCCCAGGCGCTGCACGCGCGGTTCCGTACCGGCGACTTCGCCACCGGGCTGCGCTTCGTCGCCGCCGTCGGTGAGGCGGCCGAGGCCGCGGGCCACCATCCCGACGTGACGCTGACCTACCCGCTGGTGGACGTCGCGCTGATCAGCCACGACGCCGGCGGCCTCACCCAGCGTGACCTCGACCTGGCGCGGCAGATCAGCCGGATCGCACGGGAGCTGGGCATCGCGGTCGCCCCGGCCGAGGTGACCGAGGTCGAGCTGGCCCTCGACACCGCCGACGTCGCCGCCCAGGGTCCGTTCTGGTCGGCACTGCTGACCGGCAGCACCGACAACGCGCACGGTGACGACGTGGTCGAGCCCACGGGGCAGCTGCCCCTGCTGTGGTTCCAGCACACCGACGCCCACGAGACGCCCCGGCAGCGCTTCCACCTGGACGTCTGGGTGCCGCACGACACGGCGCAGCAGCGGATCGACGCGGCGGTGTCCGCCGGCGGGACCGTGGTGGACGACTCGCACGCGCCGTCGTTCGTGGTCCTCGCCGACCCGGAGGGCAACCGCGCCTGCGTCTGCACCGCGCTCGAGCGCTGAGGACGGCGCCCGTATGCCGTGAGCTCACCGGCTGCTCCGGCGTCACCGCTCGCTCGCGTCACGTCCCGCTGCCGGCCGGCCGAACCGGGGCGCTCCCCCGACCGGACGTTCGCGGTGGTTGAGGGCGCCGTAGCGGGGCCGCTCGCCGGGCGGAGCCTCGTCGTAGGCACCGCCGAAGATGCGCTGCTCCCACCGCCACCGGGCGCCACCGGGGTGGGCGGTCAGGCCACCGTTGCTGGTCCCCGTCTCGAACTGGTTGCGGTAGACGCCGTCGCGGGCCAGCAGCTCCAGCATCGGCACGCCGTCCATCTCCCGGTCCGGGTGGAAGTTGAGGGTGACCCGCCACCGGCGGTCCAGGGGCCCGCCACTGCTCCGCTCGGCGACGTGGGCGAGGGCGGCGCGTGCCCACCGGCTGGTCATCCGCGGGCACCCCGCTGGCGGTAGGCGGCGGTCTTGACCCGGTTCTGGCACCGGGTGGAGCAGAACCGCCGGTGCGAGTTCTTGGACAGGTCGACGTAGACCCGGTCGCAGGCGGGCGCCGCGCAGACACCGAGCCGGCTGCCGAGGTCACCGCCGATGGCCATCGCCAGCCCCGCGGCGATCCCAGCAGCCCAGCCGCGCGAGAACGAGTCGTCCGGGCCATGGAAGTGCAGGCTGTGCCGCCCCTCCTCGTCGTGGTCGAGTTGCGGTCGGGCGCGTGTGGCCCGGAGCATCTCGTTCACCGTGGCCGCCGCTGCCGCCTCGTCCCCGCCGGCGAGCGCCTCGAACACCTCGCGCGCGCGGGCGACGTGGGGCACCAGGGTGCGCGCCTGGGCGGGACCCGGGCGCACGGCATACCCCTCGGTCCGGACGGCGGCGGCGATGGCGTCCCGGAGCCGATCCCCGTGGGGCGCCTCGACGGGGCGGCCACCGTCCTGCCCGGGGGTGAGGCTGTTCACCAGGGTGACGGTGGTCGTGAGCAGCCGCTCGATGTGACTGTTGAAACGCATCTGGCAAGTCACGTACCTTCCTACTCGTGTCACTGGCCACGAACGCTACATCAGTTACGCGGGTCCTGCTCCTGGCGCGGGTGGTGAACCGGCTCGGCGGCTTCGGGATGGGCTTCCTCGGGCTGCGGCTCGGCCGTGACCTCGGCGTGGACCTGCACCTGGTCGGGTGGCTGCTCGCCGCGTTCGGGGCGTGCACCATCCCGTCGCGCATCCTCGGCGGGGTGGTCGCCAACCGGTTCGGCGCCCGACTCGCCCTCGTGTCAGGGCTGCTCGCGTCCGCGGGCGCACAGGCGGTGATCGGGCTGGGCCGGTCGGTGCCCGTGGTGGTGGCGGGGGTGCTGGCGCTCGGCCTCGCCTACGAGGTCGTCGAGCCCGCCACGCAGGCACTGGTCGCCGAGGGGGTGCCGTCGGCCAGGCGCGCGTCGAGCTACGCCTTGCTGTGGGCGGCAGTCAGCGTCGCCGGCGTCGTGGCCGGAGCACTGGCGGCGCTGTTCGTCCGGTGGGGCGTCGGCGCGCTCTTCCTCGCCGACGCGACCACCAGCGCCGCGGCGGCCATCGTCGTGGCCGCCCTCCTCCCCACGGTTGCCAGCCGGGGCGACCGGCCGAGGTGGCGCACCGTGGTCTCCCGCCCGCTGCTCGCCTGGACCGGCGTCGGTGCGGTCTACGCCACGCTGCTGATGGTCGTGGTGTTCATGCTGCCGTTGGCCGTCGAGGCGGGCGGGCACCCGCCGTCGTTGACGGGGTGGCTGCTCGCCACCTCCGCCGCCACCGCCCTGGTCACCCAGCGCCTCGTCGTCCGGTGCGAGCAGCGGTGGTCCCCGTCGGCGCTGCTGGTGAGCGGCGACGTGGCGCTCGGCCTCGGACTGCTCCTGTGGGCGGCGGGCTCGGTCCCTGCGCTCGTGGCCGGTGCCGCCCTGGAGGGCGCGAGCGGCGCCCTGCTGCTCGGCACGCAGCAGGCCGTGGCCTCCCGGCTGGCGCCACCCGGCGGAGCCGCGACCGTGATGACCGTCTACGGGCTCTCGTGGGGCGTCGGCACCGTGGCGGCTCCCCTGGTCGGGGCGCCGCTGCTCGCGCGTGGCACGGGGACCCTGTGGCTCACCTGCGCGGTCGCCGCCGGGATCCTTGCCCTCGCCCACCTCGGTCGTGCCGTGCCCCGTCCACTGCCGCGGGTTACGTGAGAACGTCGAGCCGTGAAGCCTGCTCGCGTCCGGCACGTGGTCGTCGTCGGCTCCGGTGTCGCCGGGGCGTCGACCGCCTTCGCCCTGGCCCGGCGCGACGTCGCGGTCACCGTGGTGCACGACGACCGGTCCGGGATCGCGACGGCCGCGGGCGCCGGCATCGTGCAGCCGTGGAGCTCGCCGTCGACCGGCCCCTACTACGAGCTGTATGCCGCGGGCGCGGCCCACTACCCCACCCTCCTGCAGCAGCTGGCCACCGTGGGCGTGCACGACGTGGACTTCCGCCGGACCGGCTCGTTGGTCGTCGGCCGGGACCGCGACGAGCTGGACGCCGCCGAGGAACGGGTCCGGGAACGCACCGACGGCACCGCGGCCGGTGACGGCGTCACGCGGTTCGGCGCGACGGAGGCACGTCGGCTCTTCCCACCACTGGCGGAGGGGCTCGCCGCGCTCCACGTCCCCAGCGGTGCCCGGGTGGACGGGCGCAGCCTGCGCGCCGGTCTGCTGGACGGCGCCCGTCGCCTCGGCGCACACCTCCTCCCCGGGACGGCGGAGCTCACCGCGGACGGCCGCGTGCGCGCCGACGGTGCCCGGGTCGCGGCTGACGCGGTCGTCGTCGCCGCGGGGGCGTGGACGCCGCGGCTGTTGCAGCCGCTGGGAATCGGGCTGGGACTCGCCCCGCAGCGCGGCCAGATCACCCACCTGCGCCTCGCCGGCGTCGACACGTCCGGCTGGCCCTCGGTGCTGCCGTCCACCGGCCACTACCTGGTCGCCTTCGACGGCGGCCGGGTCGTGGCGGGCGCGACCCGCGAGACGGGCAGCGGGTTCGACCCGCGCGTGACCGCCGAGGGGCAGCGCGAGGTGCTGGAGCAGGCCCTCGCGCTCGCGCCGGGCCTCCGCGACGCCACCGTGCTCGAGACGAGAGTGGGGCTCCGCCCGGTGGCCGACGCCGGGCACCCGCTCATCGGGCCGCTGGCCGGCCTGCCGGGGCTGTGGGTCAACACCGGCTTCGGCGCCGGTGGCCTCACCATGGGCCCGCTGGCGGGCGAGCTGCTCGCCGACCTCGTCCTGGGCCGGGCACCGGCGGTCGACCTGTCGCCCTTCGCGCCGGACGCCGGGCTCAGCTCGACGTGAGCCGCTCGTGCGCTGCGCGGAGCGCGTCCGGGTCGCCGACCAGCCGACGGATCGCCAACCAGGCCGCCCCGCGTGCTCCGTCGCCGGCGTCGAGCACCGGGCCGGCGAGCTGCTCACCGACGAGGTCCCGCACCACGGCGCCGACCGCACTCGCCCGGCCCAGGACGCTGCCGGCCAGCACCAGGGGAGTGCGCTCGTCCGGAGCACGGCACCGGCCCACGGTTCGCAGCAGGGCCTCCGCCGCGCGGCGCACGATCTCGCGGGCCACCGGGTCACCGGCTCCTGCGGCGGCGCTGACCAGGGGAGCGAGCCGCGCCAGCTCCTGCGGCCGCCGGCGGTAGACCCGGCCGATCACCCGAACCCTCGTCTCGGCGGGGGTGGCCACGGCGGCATCCTCTTCGTCGTCGACCTCGTCGTCGTCCTCGTCGACGGAGAGCACGGACTGCACGACCGACTCGCCCAGTCGGCTCAGCGGCCCGCCGGCGTCCAGCTCGCGCAGCGTGGCACCGACGGCCTCCCGCCCCAGCCAGAAGCCGGAACCGGCGTCGCCGAGCAGCCACCCGTGGCCGTCGGCCATCCGGACCGCGGTGTGCCCGCGGATCGCACCGGCGACGGCACCGGTCCCCGCGATGAGCACGGTGCCGTCGGGCCGGGCCGTGGCGCCGGTGAAGGCGACGTCCAGGTCGCCGACGATCGCCGGTGGCGCCCCGATGCCCGATGCCGTCCACAGCTTCCGGAACGGCTCGGCCAGGCGTGAGCCGGCCAGCGCACCCCCTCCGGCGACGCCCAGCACCGCGGCGCGCACCTGTGCCGGGTCCCGGTCCCCCAGTGCCTGCGAGAGCGCGCTGCTGATGGCCGCACCGGCCCGGTCCCAGGTGTTCGCAGTGGGGTTGGCGGGGCCGGCGGTGCCACGACCGAGCAGCTCACCCTCGTCGGACGCGAGCACCACCCGCGTCGACGTGCCGCCGATGTCGGCGCCGACGACCAGCGGGCGCCGTGGTGATGTGTCGGTGGGTGAGCCCATGCCAGCCGGACCGGACGACCGGGTGGGCTCAGGCCGTGCGCCGGATGCGGCCGGCATACCGCGCCTCGAGGGCGTCGTTGTGCTGGTCGCCCTCGGGCACGTTGGCGGACAGGTAGACCGGTGGGGTCTCGCCGGACTCGAGGAGCCGGCGCACGACCTCGGCGGTCAGCATCTGGACCAGCAGCGCCGCGGTGATCGAGGAGACCGCGCACACCGCGCCGCCGCCCGGGAGTGGCAGAACGGCGTCGCCCCGGGGGGCCCCGTTGTCCAGGACGACGTCGGCGAGGTCGGCGAGCTTGCGGCCCGAGGGGTGGCGGGACTCCACCGCGCCGGTGTGCTGCAGCGACGTGATGGCGATGAGCGGGTGCCCGGCCTCCTTGACGATCGAGGCCATCTCGACGATCGACCCGTTGACACCGGAGCTCGAGCCGATGACGAACACGTCCTGCGGCGCGATGTTGGCCAGGTCGTAGATCCGCCGGGCGATCTCCGGGTCGCGCTCGAGGCCGTGCTCGGAGAGCAGCTCGGGCGGCTCGCCGCCGAAGACCACGAGGTCGCGCACGGCGAGCTGGTTGGTCGGCACGAGTCCCCCCGCGCGGCCCGCGACCTCCATCGCCAGTGCCTGGGAGTGCCCCGACCCGAACGCCTGGACCACCCCGTCGGCGCGCAACGACTCCGCCAGCAGGTCGGCGGCCCGCCCGATCGCCTGCGCGTTCGACGTCGCCACCCGCTGGAGCGTCGGGGTGAGGACCTCGACGTATGCCGGTGCGCTCACCTCGGTCGTGGGGCCGGGGCCGGAAGCGGTCACGCGGGCGCGTCCTTCAGCTCGACCTCGACGAACGCGAGGTGACCCGTGCCCACATTGACCACCTCGTGGCGCGCACCGGCCGCGCGAGCGTAGGACATGCCGCTGCGCAGGTCCGACCGGCTCACGGACCCGTCGTCGGCCGTGATCTCGGTGGTGCCGTCGACCACCGGCACGACGACGTACGGCAGCTCGTGGGTGTGCGGGCCCGTGCTGTCACCGGGCTCGAAGTCCCAACGGGTCACGCGGACCCGCTCGTCCTCGAGCTGCACGGTGGGCGTGGCGCTGCTGCTCATGTGTCGAGGGCCTCGCGCTTCTCGGTGGGAGTCACTCAGGCCTTCTGCGCCTCACGGTAGGCGGAGACGACGGCGGCCGGGATTCGGCCGCGGTCGCTGACCGTGTGACCGTTCTCGCGGGCCCACTCGCGCAGCTGTGCGTTGCTCACCTTGGCGACGGCATTCGTCCTGCGCCGGCGCCCATTGGCCCGAGTGGTCGACGAGCGGCGCGACTTCGCGGGTTGGCGGGACCGGGTGCGGCGGGCCGGCTTCGCCGCCTCCTGGGAGCTGCCGCCCGCCGGGGTGACGGCCTCGTTCTCCGGTGCGACGGTCAGCGTGACGCCGTAGACGGCTCCGACGACGCGGATGGCGTCCTCGAGCGGCTCGGTGGAATCGATGGTGATCTTCACGTGCGATGTCCCCTTCGGGCCTATGTGTGGGTGCTTTTCGGAAATGCACAACCAGTTCGCACAGCAGCATCGCACGGTTCACGGCGTTTGGTCGAACGCTTCCGGACCGATGGTCATTCGCCCATGGTGTCGAGTCGCGTGACCGAAGAGCGTGGAACGCGAATGCCGGTTCGGGCGGGGCACGACGCCGCGGGCGCGGGAGCGCCCTTTCCGAATGACCGAACAAACCAGCGCAGGAAGGAAACTCGGCCGCACGGCGTTGACCCGGACACAGCCGACGTTTCGGCGCCCGAGCTGACTGGAGGAGACCGATGAGCGCCTTCGCCGCACCGGAGACCGTGGACCTTCCGACCCTGCGCGACCCGAGCACCGGCATGGTGCTCCCCCTTGCCGCGACGCGTCCCCTGGGACCCCGCGACCGGTGCGATTCACCCGGATCCGTGGCCGACCGGAAGGGCCGGCTGCGACGCGGTGCCTGTGGCGCGTCTGCCTTGGTGCGGGCATGGATTCCGAGGGTGAGCCGGCCCCTCCTGTTCTGCGGCCACCACTTCCGCCGGTACGAGCCGGAGCTGCTGCAGATCGGCGCGTACGTCCACGACGAACGAGCCCGCTGACGTCGCGAACTGCCGACATGATGGCTCCATGACGGCCTGGATCCTGCACGTCGACATGGACCAGTTCCTCGCTGCAGTGGAGCTGCTGCGCCGGCCGGAACTGGCAGGTCGCCCGGTGGTGGTCGGCGGCCGTGGTGACCCGACCGAGCGAGCGGTGGTCTCGACGGCCTCCTACGAAGCACGGGAGTTCGGCGTCCACTCCGGCATGCCGCTCAAGGTCGCGGTCCGCAAGTGCCCCGACGCCGTGTTCCTCGCCGTGGACTTCCCCGTGTACGAGGCGGCCTCGGCGCGGGTGATGGACACGCTCCGGGCATTTCCCGGAACGGTCGTCGAGCCACTCGGCTGGGACGAGGCGTTCGTCGGGGTCGACGTCGACGACCCCGAGCCGACGGCACGAGCGATCCAGGCGGCGGTGCTCGAGGCGACCCGGCTGCACTGCTCGATCGGCATCGGTGACAGCACCGTGCGGGCGAAGATCGCCACCGAGTTCGGCAAGCCGCGCGGGACCTACCGACTGACGCGGTCGAACTGGATGGATGTCATGGGCGACCGCCCGACGTCCGCACTGTGGGGTGTCGGTGCCCGCATCGCCCAGCGGCTGTCGGGTCTCGGCATCCACACGGTGCGGGAGCTGGCGGACGCTCCCCTCGAGCCGCTCGTCGCCGAGTTCGGCCCCCGGACCGGCCCGCACATCGGTGGACTCGGTCGGGGGGACGGCCGCACCGACGTCGACGACACCCCGTGGGTCGCTCGCGCACACGGCCGGGAGACCACCTACCAACACGACCTCGTCGACCCCGGCGAGGTGGCGGCGGCGATCGGAGTACTGGCCGGTCAGGTGGTCGACGACATCCGCCGCGAGGGGCGGGCCTGCGTCCGGGTGCACCTCAAGGTGCGGTTCGCGCCGTTCTTCTCGACGACGCGCGTCCGCACGCTTCCCGAGGCGACGGAGGACGCGGAGGTGATCGCACGGACGGCGCGGGAGCTGCTCGCGAGACTGGAGGATGACCGGCCGATCCGGCTGCTCGGCATACGAGCGGAGATGGAGCCGCCGGAGGGCGGCTACGACCCGCCGCGCACCCACGGGCGTCGCGGTGCGCCCTGACGACGCTCCGGTGCGGGCGACGTCGTCAGTCCGGGGACTCGTTGCGGAACTGGAACTGCACCCGGGTCGGCCTGCGCCGCCGTCGCAGCCTGCGCACCCGCTGTGGGGTGGGCCCGCGACCTGGTGCGCAGGCCCAGCGCGTAGGCGACGGCGACGCCCCCGGCAGCGGTGAGGAGCGGCGTGACGGGGCCGTAGGGCGGCCAGTCGCGCAACGCGGGGAAGGCCAGGACGAGCCCGATCCCCCCGAGGAGCACCGGTGAGCGTCGAGCGGAGGCGGTGCCGCACCGTCGTGTGCACCAGGCCGCCCAGCGCACCGAGGAGGGAGGGGACCAGGAAGGGCACCAGCAGCGACTGCGGGCTGCGCATGACGAAGTCGGTCGTCGTCAGGCCGATCGTGTCGACGTCGAGACCGAAGTAGGCGTACTCCGCCCGCGTGGACATGTAGCCGAAGTAGAACATCAGGCTGCTGATCACCGTGATCGGCGCCACGATGCTGCTGCCCAGCGAGAGCCACCGACCGATCGCCTCCTGGCGTTGACCCGCCCCGCAGTGGCGGCCGACCGAGTCACCCGGGGAGGACGCGGTGGCGCATCACCCAGCGCCACGTGGCGATCCTGCCGGACGTCCGAGGAGGGGCGGGAGCACCGGTCTACGGGGACCCGGCGCTCCAGGGCGTCGCCGTGAGGCGGGGCCACCGCTGGCGGTACTCCGTGACCTTCGTCTCGTAGACAGTCCGGGGAGCGAGCCGCGGGTTGGGCCGCATGTGCAGCGCGAAGACGTCCTCCAGGCCGTGCGGCGCGTACACCTCCACGCCGTCCGTCCCGGTGGTCGCCGCCAGGCAGCAGGTGGTCGAGGCGAAGGCGTCCACGGCGTCGCGAGCGCTGGTGTACGCGCGGGCCGGCACGCCGAACTTGCTCTCGTACCAGAGGTGGACCCGTGCCTCGTTGCGGAGCTCGATGGTCGCGTCCAGGTCGCTGAACAGGGCGTGCACACGCCGCGTCGCCCGGTCCTCGGCGTCCCACGACAGGTCGCAGTCGTCGAAGTAGAAGACGTCGTAGTCCTTGACGCCGTGCCCCGGCGGCAGTCCCTCGACCGCGTTCCAGACGTTCTGGAACACCGCCCCGGCGGTGAGCCACCAGTCCGGCAGCCGCAGCACGGGCAGGCGTTCGAGGATGGTCGCACAGACCGGGTCCGCCCACACGGCATCGACCAGCCGGGCGAGGAGAGGGGACGGTGTGGTCACGGGGAGGCAGCATGCCACCGGTCGCCGGTGGTCGCTCCGGCTACTGGTGGCTGACGGCCTTGATCCGGGCCTCCACCCCGGCTGCCCCGAGCTCCTCCCGGAGGACGCGGTGCAGCGTCAGTGTCATCGGGTCCGGGACGACACCCTTGCAGTCGACGTAGACCTGGATGCCTCGACTGGTGACCTGGGGATCGGAGACGTAGTTCGGCGTGTAGAGATCCGCCAGGTACACCTCGTCCATCCGGGACGGATCGTGCTCGACTCCGTTCTCGTCGACCGTCATGAACCGTTCCGACACGCGGTCGAGTGCAGCCAGCACGACCTCGGGAGCGAAGTCGCCCGTCACGACGAACGTCTCCTTGGAGTAGTCCAGGTCCTCGTCGTAGGTGAACACGTCCGGATCGATCTCGATCATGGCTTCCTCCCCTGGTCACCGTGTCACGGCCTGGTCGCAATCGTACTGTCAACGGGCGCACCGGTAGTAGATCAGCATCGCGCGACGCTCGATGACGGGCGACCGTGCCAGAGGTACCGGACGTCGGGTTCGCGCTCCTCGTTGTCCCGGCCGTCGGTGCGCTCCACCGCGATGAAGCCGTGCCGCTCGTAGAAGCGTCGGGCGCCGAGGTTGGACTGGAACGTCCACAGCCACAGCCGTTCCGGCCGGCGCGACTGAGCGAGGCGGACCAGTTCGCTTCCGGCTCCGTGTCCCGTCCACGTCGGGTGGACGTACAGCTGGTCGAGCACCTCGCCGTCCAGCACCATCATCGCGACGAGCTCGCCGCCCTGCTCGGCGAGCCAGGTCTCGTGCTGGGCGACCACGACGTCCCGCACCCAGCGGCGCACCTCCTCGTCCGGGTGCACCAGGCAGGGATGGCGGGAACGGCGGTATGCCGTGCGCACAGGTAGAGCTCGGCCACGGCGGGCGCGTCGGCGGGGACGGCCCGGCGCACGGTGCAGTGCACCTCCGCACCGGTGCGGTTCTGCATGACGCACGATCCTGTCACGCCGCCCGGCGCGAGTCGTAACGGTTGGGACACATCGGCTCGATCCGTCGAGTCGCCTCCGTCGATCGGGTACGGGCACGACCTTGCCGCCGCGCGTCGCGCTGCGGAGCAGTCCTCGACCCCGTCGGGAAGGTCCGACCATGATGCACCTGCCAGCCACCAGGACCATTCGCGCCTCCGCGGCCGGCGCCGCTGCAGCCGTCATGCTGCTCGGTGTCAGCGCCTGCGGCGACTCCACCAGCGGCGCAGAGCTGGGCACCACCGTCCAGGAGGTGCAGCACGAGGATGCCGATGCGGCGTACGACGGCGACTACGACGCCGCGTTCTACCGGGAGATGGGCTCCTACGCCGGACAGGAGGTGACCCTGTCCGCCGACGTGAACCGGATCGTCTCCGACCATGCGTTCACCCTCGCCGGCGGTGATGTCGAGGAGCTGCTGGTGGTCAGCGCCGACCGGACGGCTCAGCTGCAGCCGGACAGCCCCGTCAAGGTCACCGGAACGGTGCACACCGCATTCGATCTGCCCGCCGTCGAGGACCAGGTCGGTGCGGACCTCGATGACCAGTCCTTCGACGAGTGGGGCCAGGAGCCCTACGTCGAAGCGACGGACATCGACAGCAGCACCGACACCGAGAAGCCTTAGTGGTCTCGCTCGCAAGTTCGTCTGGGGTTAGATCCAGGCTGTGGGGTCGCCCAGGTACAGGCCGCAGGCGCAGTCCAGGGCGTCTTCGGGGGCGCCGGCGAATGCGCCGGTGGGTAGCGCGGAGTCTTGGTAGCCGTTCTTGCTGGCCAGGTAGATGGCGAAGCCCCAGCGTGCGGCCGAGCCCCCGTAGCGCAGCCGCATCAGTGGGACGGTGTCGCCGTCGGGGAGTCGGGCGGTGATGTAGGCGAAGTTGGACCGGAAGCGTACGTCGAGCCCGGACAGTTGTGGCCACCGTTCGCGGGCGCGGGCCGAGAGCCGTTGTTGCAGCGAGGTCTTGGTGGATTCCGGTGGGGATGCCATGGGGTCATGCTGCCGGATGGGCGTGTCGACAGCGACTACCGGTGGTGACGCATGAGGCTGAAGTGACTGGTGGTGTTTAGTTGCTTCGGGAGGCCTGTGATGGCTGTGTCCAGTCCGGATGTGGTCGTGTTGACCGACGTCCAACGCGAGGAGTTGGCCGGACTGGTCCGCGCCGGGCGTACCGCCCAGCGGCTGGTACTGCGGGCGCGGATCGTGTTGTTGGCCGCCGCCGGAGCGTCCAACACGGCGATCGCCGCGACGGTGGCCTGCTGCGTGGACACGGTGCGCAAGTGGCGCCACAGGTGGGCGGCCAGCCCGGGGACGGCCTCACTGGGCGATGCGAAGCGTTCCGGGCGCCCGCCACGGTTCACCCCGGTCCAGGTCGCGCAGGTCAAGGCGCTGGCCTGCACCCCACCGGCGCAGGCCTCGGTGCCGATCTCCCGCTGGTCGTGCCCGGAGCTGGCCCGCCAAGCGGTCACCGGCGGGATCTGCGCCTCGCTGTCGGCGCCCACCGTGCGCCGGTGGTTGTCCGAGGACGCGATCAAGCCGTGGCAGCACCGGTCGTGGATCTTCATCCGCGACCCGAACTTCGCGGCCAAGGCCGCCCGGGTGCTGGACCTGTACGCCAGGACGTGGGACGGGATGCCTTTGGGTGCCGACGAGTACGTGATCTCCGCCGATGAGAAGACCTCGATCCAGGCCCGCTGCCGCTGCCATCCGAGCCTGCCACCTGGCCGCTCGAGAATGATGCGCATCAACCATGACTACGACCGGGGTGGCGCGCTGGCCTACCTGGCCGCCTACGACGTCCACCGCGGGCAGGTGTTCGGACGATGCGAGGACACCACCGGCATCGTCCCGTTCACCGCGCTGGTCGACCAGGTCATGGTGCACACCCCGGTGCACGCGTCTTGGCTCAACCAGGTAGAGATCTTCTTCTCGATCATCCAACGAAAAGTCGTCTCTCCCAACGACTTCACCGACCTGACCATGATCGAGGAGCGCCTGGCCGACTTCGAAGTCCACTACAACGCCACCGCCGGCCCGTTCAAGTGGAAGTTCACCACCGCGGACCTGACCGAGCTGCTGACCCGTCTCGACCAGCGCCCCACCCAGACCGGTCCCGCTCACGCCGCCTGACCCCAGACGAACTTACGAGCGAGACCACTTAGCCCGGTGAGCCGGCGGGTTCAATCCTGCTTCGCAGCGGAGGTGTCGACGCAGACGACGCCCGTGTTGCCGTCTTGGTCGGCGATGACGGTGAGCGAGGGCGCGTCGCTGTCGTCCACGATGGTCCCGCCCGCCCTGAGGGCGGCGGCGATCCGCTGCTCGGCCACCTCGGGCGCCACATAGACCTCGACATGAAACCGCTGACGCGGGGTCTCGTCCTCGGCGGCGTCCCCGAACCACAGGTTCGGCACCCGTCCCGTGGCGTCCCGGATCTCGTCGCTGGGAGACCCGTGGCCCTGGGCCTCGGCGGTCCCGGTCAGCAGGGCGGCCCACACGGGGGCGATGGTCGCGGAGTGCGCCGTGTCGAGGCCGAGCTCGATGACGCTGACCGAGGCCGGATCGGCGTCGATCTCCAGGTCGGCGGCGATCTCGGTGATCCGGCGCGCGAGGTCGACGTCCTGTTGGGTGGGCCACTCGAGCGAGAACTCGGTGCCCTCGTCATCGCGGTAGATGGCGTCGTCGGTGATCAGCTTGAGGTCGACGTACCCCTCGCCGATCGACACCTGCGGGTGGTGGCCCAGCGCGTCGCCCGCCTCGCCCACTGCGGCGACGAACCGTACGCCGGCAGCGAAGTCGTCGACCAGGTAGCGGGCATGCAGGCCCTGGGCCAGCTTGCGCCAGTCGGTCAGGTCGGCCTCGGCGATCTGCGCACCCATCAACATGTCCATGGACCGGGACCCTATCCCTGACCGGGCCCGTGTCAGCGCCTCGCGGGCACCTCGATCGACATCACGCAGTTCTTCAGCCCCTTGGGCCGGACGTACGTGAACCCGAGTCGTTCGTAGAGCCGCCGGGTGCCGTTGTAGAGGAACGACGAGGACATCTTCTTCGTCTGGTGCGTCAGGTCGTGCGGATACGCCTCGACGACACCGCCGCCGGCCTGCGCGATGAGGTCGAGGGCGCCCCGGATCGCGATCTCGGTGACCCCCTGGCGGCGGTACCTCTTGTCGACGAAGACGCAGGTGATCCGGTAGTCGGGGTCGCCGTCCTTCTCGGCCTCGTACTGCTTGCGGTGGTGGATGCTGGGCAGCTCGGTCGGCGTGCCGTACTCCGCCCATGCGATGGCCTCGTCGCCGTCCGTCACCAGCGCCGCGTGGGCCGCACCGGCCTCGACGTACTGCTTCTTCAGCTCCCGGTTGGCCTCGGCTCCCTGTCCGCGTTCGGGGCCGTCGGGGTGGAACGCGATGCACCAGCAGCCCCCGAAGATCCCGTTGTGGCGCTGCACCAGAGCGTCGAAGGCCGGCCAGGTCTCGGCCGTGAGAGGCCTGACCTCGAACGTCCCGGTGCTCGTGTCGGTGCTCATGCAGCCATCGTATGCCGGCCAGCGGACGATGTGCGTCCGGATCAGCGACGTGGTCCCGCAGTCAGGTGGGCGCGGGCAGGGGCGGCCGCGTTAGAAGTTGGTCGCCATGTTGGTGAACCGGGAGTAGTGGCCCTGGAAGG
Organism: Segeticoccus sp.; assembly: GCA_035690725.1. GTDB lineage: Bacteria > Actinomycetota > Actinomycetes > Actinomycetales > Dermatophilaceae > DASSKF01. The sequence goes on along the minus strand of DASSKF010000078.1, from coordinate 13,266 downwards.
CGACGACGATCGTGTCGGTCGGCCCGTTGCGATGCTTGGCCACGATCAGGTCCGCCTCCCCCTCACGGGCGGACTCCTTCTCGTACATGGCCTCCCGGTGAATCAGGATCACCATGTCGGCATCCTGCTCGATGCTGTTGTGGACCGCGATTCCGTTGGCGATGAAGTTGTGGGTGCCCAGGACCGTGGCGTCATAGACCTCCTCGGCCCCGTCCAACTCGACCGACGCCACCTCGTCCCACAGCACGTCGTTGATCGCATCGAGCTCGAGGTCCGCTTCCTCGAGCAGGGCGGCCAGCCGCCCCAGCGGTTGGACACCGCTGTCCTCGAGGTCCTCCGATGCCGGTCCTGCACAGCCCGGGCCCGGCGTCGCGATCACGGCACGCGCCCGCCCCCACAGCGCGGAGTCCTCAGCCGCGGCGGCTCCAGCACGAGCCGATGTCTGGCGACGGACGATGCCGAGGAGTCGGCCGGCGGACCCGTCCCGGCTCAGCCGGCCGGCGATCTCCTGCAGGAACCGGCGCTGGTCATCGACACCCTCGACGTCGAGGACGAAGCCCACGCCGTCGCGGCGACCCCGTTCACGGATCGCCGCGGAGATCCCGAACCGCAGGAGGAGCCGCGCCACGTCGTCGAGCAGCTGCCTGGACAGGCTGCTGATCCAGATGCGACCGCCGAGGGCGTCCCGGTCGACGAGCACCCCGCCGTCCGTCGACCAGAGGGAACGGATCAGCATCGCGAGCTGGGGTTTCGAGGCGTGGGCGAACGAGCCCGGGACGAACCGGTCGGCCGGTGCCGAGCCGAGGAGACCGAGGCGTCCCAGCCACTCACCCACGACCGAACCGGCGGGCGGCGCACTCGTCACACCACTCAGCTGGTGGGCGAGCAACGCAACCTCCGCGTCCTGCCAAGGGCGGAACTCCTCGGGAGCCGGGACGTGACGGGGCACGGCGACGCGGTCGCCCGACCGGAGGTCGCCCAGCTGCGTCCAGCCGTTGTAGGCCAGGAACGGGTGGTTCTCGGTCGCGCGAATCGTCTTGCCGGACCTCAGGGTGAGCCGGAAGACCGGCTTGGTGCCCGTCGGGAAGACGTGGGTCATGTGCCGGCGGACGTAGCGCAGCGAGTCGTCGAGGGCCCAGACAGGGACGTCCCGCTCACCGGATGCGTGCAGCTCGCCGAGCGTGGTCTCCGAGCCGGTGTCTGCGCGCAGGATGCGGGTGTCCGCAGTCAGACAGCCGGACTCGCGGAGGTCGCTCATCTGCGGCCGCTTGTCCGTGCGCTGCTCGCTGCCACGGTTCAGCTGGGAGATCGCGATCACGGGGACCTCCAGCTCCTTGGCCAGCAGCTTCAGGGCCCGGGAGAACTCGGCGACCTCCTGCTGCCGGCTCTCGATCTTCTTGCCCGAGGTCATCAGCTGCAGGTAGTCGATGATCACGAGCTTGAGGTTGTTCTTCTGCTTGAGCCGTCGGCACTTGGACCGGATCTCCATCAGCGACATGTTGGGTGAGTCATCGATGAACAGCGGCGCGTCGGACACCTCCCCCATCGTCCGGGCGAGGCGCGTCCAGTCCTCGTCGCGCATCGTGCCCTTGCGCATGTGCTGCAGCTGGATCTGCGCCTCGGCCGACAGCAGTCGCATCGTGATCTCGGTGCGGCTCATCTCCAGGGAGAAGACGGCGGTCGCCATGTGGTTCTTGATCGCGGCCGCCCGTGCCACGTCGAGTCCGAGGGTGGAGTTGTGCGTCGGGACCATGGACCGGCCGGCGAGGTACAGGTGGGAGTCGTTGTCGACCTCCACGCAACGCACGGGGACGGACGGGACGGGGCGGACGTCCACGATGAAGCGGGAGTCCCGCCGCTGGACCCCTCCCCTGCGCAGCTCCTTGTGCAGCTCCTTGTGCAGCAGACGCTTGCGCTCCAGCAGGAAGACGTCCTCGTCGCTGCTGAAGGTGAGCGTGAACGCCGTGGAGGAGCTCTCGTCGTGGCCGGCCACCGTCTTGCGCGACTCCCCCACCCGGTAGCCCAGGCTGACGATGAGCTCGTGCACGTCCGCGGCCAACCGTGTGCTGGTCGTCGTGAACTGCACACAGCCGCTGCTCGCCACGGTTCCGTCGGTGTCGAGCAGGCCGGCGAGCAACGCGCGGCGCTGCGCCTCGCTGCCGCGGAGGTACTCAGCGGGAATGTGCTTGTTGCCGAGGACGCCCAGCGTCCGCAAGCACGCCTGGACGGTGCCGTGGTGGTTCCGCTCGGTCAGCTCCTCGACGGGGAAGGTCAGCCGATAGCGCATCGTGGCGCTGGTCGGCGACACCTGGAGCCCCTCGGCCTCCAGCTGCATGACGATGCCCTGATCGGCGGTGGTGAACGAGGCCGACGCGCTCGTCCCGTCGCCCAGCCAGGCACCGAGCACGTACGGCGGAAGCAGCTGGTCCTGCTCCGGGAGCTGCAGCGCTCGGGCGAGCTTCACGCTGTGGTTGAGCCGCGCGTCCGCGGTCCGGCACCGCAGCGTCTCCCGAATCTGCTCGGTCGTGCGGACCTCGGCAAAGGTCTGCCGGTTCCGCTGCCGGTTGCGGTGGTCCCGCGCGCTCTGGAAGGAACGGCGGCTCCCGCGGGTGTCGGTGAGCCACTGGTGCTGGCCGTCCGCCACGATGACCGTCCCGTCGGAGAACTCGACCTCGTAGCACGGCCGCTCGCTCATCACGTCGGTCGCCGCGACGACCGTGGTCGGCTGCCCGTCGGCGCCGAGGAGCCGCTCACCGACGGCGACCTGACCCATCGTCGTCCAGCCGTCGGGGGTGGGCAGCGGCGTGTCGAGCGCGAGCGCCTTCCCGACGGCCGGTCTGGCCGCGACGACGATCATCTGCCCGGGGTGCAGCCCGTTGGTCAGCGCGTCGAGGTCGGTGAACCCGGTCGGCACGCCGATCATCTCGCCGCCGGAGCCCTGCGCGTGCTCGATCTCGTCGACCGTGGCCTCGATGATATCGCCGATCGGGGCGTAGTCCTCCCCGCCCCGCTTCTCGGAGACCGCGTAGACCTCGGCCTGGGCCGCGTTGACGATGTCCTCGACGTCGCCGCCGCCGGTGCCGAAGCCCATCTGCACGATGCGCGTGCCGGCATCGACGAGCCGCCGCAGGACGGCCCGCTCGGCGACGATCTGCGCGTAGTAGCCGGCGTTGGCCGCCGTGGGCACCGAGGAGATGAGCTGGTGCAGGTAGGCCTGGCCGCCCACGCGGGCCAGGTCGCCCCGCTTGGTCAGCTCGTCCGCCACGGTGATCGCGTCGGCCGGCTCCCCGCGCCCGTAGAGGTCGAGGATCGCGTCGTAGACGAACTCGTGCGCCGGGCGGTAGAAGTCGGTGCTGCGCAGCACCTCGACGCAGTCGGCGATCGCGTCCTTCGACATCAGCATGCCGCCGATGACGCTCTGCTCGGCGTGCGCGTCCTGCGGGGGCAGACGATCCGGCCCGGGTCCGTCCTGATCCTGGTAGGACTGTGACTCCAGCTCCGCGATCGACACCGAATGCCCTCCCAACGACCTGCTCCGACCGGACCCGCACAGCACAACACGGCCCACCGACATACGTTCGAGGACGGGCGGTGCGGCCCCGCAGGGGAAGGGCCGCACCGCCGCGCCTCCGGTATGCCGACCGGCTGCGTCGGACGGGAGGACTGCACGCTAGAGCCGCGGCTCGGCGTGGCACAAACGGACCTTGTGGACAGCCTGTGGAGAGGCTGTGGACACCCTGCGGACGGCTTGTGCAGGGTCCTGTGGGCAACCCTGTGCACAATCGTGCGCCTCCGGTGGGAACCCGCCCTGACCTGCGCAGACGCCATCCACTCCCTGTGGACGGAAGAAAGTTGGGACGGGTCCCGGGGTGCGGGATTCCGGGCCGGCCCGGCCGCTGCATAGGCTTCCCCGGGTGATCGCTGGATGAGTGACCGGCCGCCCCTCACCCGGGACCCCGCGGAGCAGCGCCGGGAGATCCTGCGGCTCGCCGTGCCCGCGTTCCTCGCACTGGTCGCCGAACCGCTCTTCCTGCTCGCCGACTCGGCGATCATCGGCCACCTGGGCACCGCCCAGCTGGCCGGCCTCGGCGTCGCCAGCGCGGCCCTGGTCACGGCGGCGAACGTCTTCGTCTTCCTCGCCTACGGCACCACCTCCGCCGTCGCCCGGCAGATCGGCGCGGGCTCGGAGCGGACGGCCGTCGCGACCGGCATCGCCGGGGTCTGGCTCGCCGTCGCCCTCGGTGTGGCGACCACGGCCCTGGTCGCCCTCCTCGCCCGGCCGCTGGCGCACCTGTTCGGGGCGAGCCCGGTGGCCCTCGAGCACGCGGTGACCTACCTGCGGGTGTCCGCGTTCGGCATACCGGGGATGCTCGTGGTCCTCGCGGTCACCGGGGTGCTGCGCGGGCTGCAGGACACGAAGACGCCGCTCGTGGCGTCGGCGCTGGGCTTCGGCGGCAACATCGTGCTCAACATCGGGCTCGTCTACGGCGCCGGCCTCGGCATCGCCGGGTCGGCCCTCGGCACCGTCCTCGCGCAGACCGGCATGGCGGTCGGCCTGGTCGTCGTCGTGGCCCGGCACGCCCGGCGCCTGCAGGCCAGCCTGCGGCCGCACCCGGTGCGGGTGCTGCGCGCGGCGCTGGACGGCATACCGCTCGTGGTGCGGACCCTCGCGCTGCGGGCCGTCATGGTGGTGACCACCTGGGTGGCCGCCGGCATGGGCGACGTCCCGCTGGCCGCCCACCAGGTGGCGACGACGATCTGGAGCTTCCTCGCCTTCGCGCTGGACGCGCTGGCGATCGCGGGGCAGGCGCTGACCGGCAAGGCCCTCGGCGCCGGGGACACCGCCGCAGCACGGTCGGCGACCCGCACCATGGTGCGCTGGGGGGTGCTGTGCGGCGCCGTGCTCGGTGCCGGAGTGCTGGCGCTGCACACCCTGCTGCCGCGGGTGTTCAGCAACGACCCCGCGGTGCAGGCCACCCTGGCCGCCGCGCTGCTGGTGGTCGCGCTGTCGCAGCCGGTCTCGGGGATCGTGTTCGTCCTCGACGGCGTCCTGATCGGCGCCGGGGACAACCGGTGGCTGGCCCTCGCGCAGGTGGGCGTGCTGGTGCTCTACCTGCCGGTCGTCCTGTGGGTCCACGCCGCCACGCCGTCGCTGGTGTCCGGTGCCGACCAGGTCGGCGCGTGGCGGCACGCGGTGATCGTGCTCTGGCTGGCGTTCGTGGTGTTCATGGTGCTGCGCGGGCTGGCCCTGGGCTGGCGCGCGCGCACCGACCGGTGGCTGGTGACCGGGGCGACCCGGTGAGCACGGCCCCCGGAGGCGGGCGGTCGGCCCGCCCCGCGCGGCTGCGAGGATGACCGGGTGACCCCCTACGACCAGCACCCCCGGCCCCCGCGCTCGGGCGCGGCCGGGATCGCGGCCCTGGTGATGGTCGGCTGGATCGTGCTCGTCGTCGTGCTCTGGCGGGTCGCGCTCGCCCTGGTGCCCGCCTCGGGGACCGCCTGCGGGTTCGCTGACGAGGGGTGCACGCCCACGGTGCGCGACGCGCTGTCGCTGGGCGGGTCGACGTTCGGGATCCCGGGGCTCATCGTGTCGCTGCTGCTCGGGTTGCTCGTGATCCGGCTGCTGGAGCGGCGGACCGCGATCCGGGCGGTGCTGCACGGCACGCTGGCCGCCGCGGTCGGCCTCGGTGCCACCGCGCTCGTCGTGGTCGCGCTCATCGCCCTCACCGCGAGCTGACCCACCGGCCCCGGCGGGCGTCGCTCAGCCGTGCCGGGACAGCCAGGCGAGCGCGGCCGCGTAGGCGACGGCGCCGAGCGCCGCGAGCCAGGCGAAGGTGCTCGCCAGCTCCGAGCCGATCGCGAGGCTCACCATGAACCCGACGACCAGCACGACCGCCAGCACGCTGCCGGTGAACGCGGTGGCGCGGGTGTTGAGGTCACGGCGCCGCTCGTCCGTCGTCTCGCCGGCCAGCATGCCCACCGCCTCGCTGCGGTGCCGGAACACCGTGAGCACCAGGGCGTAGCCGAGCATGATCGCCAGCCCGACCAGGCCGAACCCGGTCTGCCCCGTCGCGAGCCCGATGCCGAGATAGGCCAGGCCCGCGACCACGCAGACCACGATCACCCCCACGTATGACGACCCGTTGCCGCGGCCTGCCATGTCACCTCCCGAGTGCTGCTGGTCTGCGGTGCGCAGTTGCGCCCCCGTGCTGGTCATCGCCACCTCCCGTGCTGTCGGGACCGTCGTGGTGTCAACGGTCGTCGAAGATGTCCTCCACCGGCCGGCCGAAGTGCCGGCCGATGCGCAGCGCCAGGCGCAGGGAGGGGTCGTAGCGACCCGTCTCGATCGCGATCACGGTCTGCCGTGACACCCCGAGCTGCTCGCCCAGTGCCGCCTGCGACAGGCCGGCCGCCTGCCGCAGCTCGCGCACCTGGTTCCACACCTGTCAAGGGTGCTTGACACGTCGGGGTGGTGTCAAGTCTCCTTGACATCGCGTCACCGTGGCGCCGCCCGGGTTCCGGACGTTCTCCGGCCGCTGCCGAGCGGACGGCAGCCGCTCGGCTCACCGGCAGCCGGCGTCGATCCAGTCCACGTAGGCCTCCGTGCGGTTGGTCATCACGCCGTCCACCCCGGCCGATCGCGCACGGCGCCAGTCCTGCCGGGTGTCGGCCGTCCAGACCCAGACCTCGAGTCCCGCCCCGTGCCACTGCCGGACCCGGCCCCGGTCCGCGACATCGATCGACGGGATGATCGCCTCCCCGAGGTCAGCCGCCCGGGACGCCGGCACCGGTGTGGACGTGATCAGGGCGGTCTCGGCCTGCGGCGCCACCGATCTGGTCAGCCGCAGGTTCTCCGGGTGGAACGACTCCACGGTCACCTGGTCGGCGTCACCACGGCGCTGCACCGCGTGCCAGAAGGCGCGCACCTGACGGCGCGTGGCGTGCGGCTGCTTGAGCTCCAGCACGAGGCGCAGGTCCTGCTGCCGGGCGAGGTCGAGCAGCTCGCCGAGCCTCGGCACCTGCGTGCCGGCGCCGGAGTCGAGCCGCCGGACCTCGGCGAGGGTTTGGTGGTCCACCCGTCCGGTGCCGTTCGTGGTGCGGTCCACCGTGTCGTCGTGGATCAGCACCGGGTGGCCGTCCCGGGTGAAGTGGACATCGCCCTCGAGCACCTCGGCGCCGTGTCGCACCGCGGCGCGGAAGCTGCGCATCGACTCCTCCGGCGCCGCCGACGGCTCACCCCGGTGGGCGATGACGGGCGGGCCGCACCCCGTCCACGCCGCACGCCCCAGCGCCGGGGCGTCACCGCCGCACCCGGCGAGCACCACCGACGCCGCCAGGGTGACCGTGACCGCCCGGGCGAGCGTTGCCGGCATACCGGATCGCCGCCGCGCCGGCACCGCGGAGTTGCGGCCGAAGCGTGACCCATACGTCACGCTCCGGCCGCAACGTCCCCGAGAACTGTCCCGGGGCGCCGGCCGATCCACCCGGTCAGGAGGTGGACTGGTTGTACTGCTCGATGGCCGGCTTCACGGAGTCGGCTGCCTGGCTCATCGCCTTCTGCACGTCCGCACCGTTCAGCGCCTTCTCCAACCCGTCCTCAGCGGCCTTGCGCGCCTGCGGCATGACGCCGAGCAGGCAGCCCTGGGTGGCCTTGGTGAGCTCGGTGTTCTCCAGCTGCTTCACCGCGACGTCGAACTGCGGGTACTTCTTGCGCCACTTGACGTCCATCGGGTCGTTGAGGGCGCCCTTGGAGATCGGGAAGTAGCCGGTGCCGGTGTGCCAGATCGCCTGGCTGTGCGGCTCGGCGAGGAACTTCACGAACTCCCACGACGCCTCCTGCTTGGCGTCGCTGTGGCCCTCGCCGTCGATCCACAGCGAGGCACCGCCGATGATCGGGCCGCTCTTGCTCTTCGTCAGCTGCGGGTAGTTCGCCACCCCCAGCTCGAAGCCGGACGCCTTCGCGGCCTCCTGGTAGCCGCCGAGCGTGCCGGTCGACTCGAGGTTCATCGCCACCTGCCCGCTCTTGAAGGCGTTCTGGGCGGCGGTCGTCTCCCGGCCGGTGTTGGCGGCGAGGCCGTCCTGCAGCATCTTCTGCCACCACTGGATCACCTTGACCGAGCTGCCCTGGTCGAACAGCACCTCGGTGGCCTTGCCGTCGCGCCCGTTGCCCTTGTTGCAGTACAGGTCTCCGTTCGCGGCGATGAACTGCTCGATGAACCAGCCGTAGATCGCGGCGCCGAAGCCGTACTTCGCCGGTCCGCCGTTCTTCTTCGACAGCTTCTCGGCGTCCTGGCGGATCTCGTCGAGCGTGGCCGGCGGGTCGTTGGGGTCGAGCCCGGCCTTCGTGAACAGGTCCTTGTTGTAGTACAGGACCGGCATCGAGGTGTTGAACGGCATCGACCACAGCTTGTCGTCGACGCTGTAGTAGCCGGCGATGTTCGGCTGCAGGTCGGACATGTCGAGCTTGTCGCGGTCGATGAAGCTCTGCATCGGGACGACCTGCCCGGCGTCGATCATGAACCGGGTGCCGATGTCGTAGATCTGCACGACGTCCGGCGTCGACTCGCTCTGGATCGAGGCCTTGTACTTGGCGATCGCGTCGTCGTACTTGCCGACGTACGCCGCCTCGACCTTGATGTCGCCCTGGTGCTCCTTGTTGAACATCTTCACGAGCTTGGTCAGCACCTCGGCGTTGGTGCCGTCCATGGAGTGCCAGAAGGTCACCTTGGTGACGCCCTTGGCGTCCTTGAGCGCGTTGGTGGACGGCGCGTCCGCCCCCTCGGCCGTGCCGCTGCCGCCACCACCGCACGCACTGAGCGCGAGCGAGACGGCCCCCAGCCCGGCGACCGCGGCCGCCATCCGGCGCCGCCCGTTGGTCCTGCGTGTCACGTCGGTCTCCTTCACTTGTCGGTCTGCACTTGTCGGTATGCCGTGTGCTCGGCTGCGCTGCGCGCGGGTCACTTGACCGCCCCGGCGGTGAGTCCGCGGACGATGAACCGCTGGCCGAAGACCACGAGCAGCAGGGTGGGCAGCAGCGCCAGCACGACGCCGGCCAGCACCATTCCCGGCCGGTCGGCGTCCGCCGACTGCAATTGCCCGATGCCGATCTGGATCGTCTGGTTCTCCGCCTTGGTCGTGATCAGCAGTGGCCAGAAGTACTGGTTCCAGGCGTTGAGCGCGCAGTAGATCCCGAGGGCGGCGAGGGTGGGGCGGCTGAGCGGCAACAGGATCGAGAACAGGAAGCGGAAGTGGCCGCACCCGTCCACCCGGGCCGCGTCGCGCAGCTCCATCGGGAAGGACATGAAGGCCTGCCGCAGCAGGAACGCCGCGAAGCCGTGCGCGAGGAACGGCAGCGCCAGCCCGGCAACGGTGTCCTTCAGGCCGAGGTCGGAGATCAGCAGGTAGTTCGGGATGATGATCGACTCGTAGGGGATCATCATCGTCGACAGGAAGACGGCGAACCAGAATCCACGCCACTTCAGGGGGAGGAAGACAAAGGCGTACGCCGCCAGTGCGCCGGTGACGAGCTGCCCGATGGTGATCGCCGCGGTCTGCAGGACGCTGTTGAGGTACTGCTGGCCGAGGGGGATCAGGGTGACCACGTCGTGGTAGTTCTGCGGCACGAAGCCGTGCACCGGCCACAGCGACGGGGGGTAGGAGTTGATGTCGGCCGGGCCCATGAAGCTGCCGACCACCCCGTAGTAGACGGGGAAGAAGACGATGACGAACAGGACGGCCAGGCCGATGTAGGTCCCGGGACCCGCGTCGCCGCGGCCGCGCCTCACCGGTAGAACACCCGCCGCTCGAGGACCCCGAACTGGATCGCGGTGATGAGCAGCACCACGAGCAGCAGGACCAGCGCCTGGGCCGAGGCGTAACCGAAGTTGGAGTTGTTGTAGGCGAACGCCTGCTCGTAGATCGAGTAGACCAGCGTCGTCGTGGCGTCCTCCGGCCCGCCCCGGGTGAGGATGTGGATCTGGCCGAAGCTCTGCAGCGAGTGGATCGTTCCGGTGACGATGAGGAAGAACAGCTGGGGCGTGATGAGGGGGATGATCACGGACCGCTGCAGCCGCCACCCGCGGGCGCCGTCGAGGCGGGCGGCCTCGAGGATGTCCTCCGGCACCGCACCGAGCCCGGCGCTGAGGATGAGCAGGTTGTAGCCCAGCTGCATCCACACGGTCGCCGCGGACACCGCGATGAGGGCGTTGCTCGGGTCGGTCAGCCAGCGGACCGGGTCGACACCGACGTAGGAGAGCAGCCCGTTGAGCACACCCGAAGCCGGGTTGTAGAGGACCTGGAACACGACCGAGGCCGTCGCCACCGAGAACGCGAACGGCAGTGCGAACGTCGTGCGGAAGAACCGCACCCCGCGGATCCGTCCCTGCAGCAGCAGCGCCATGACGAGGGCGACGAAGATGCTGGGGAGGACCGTCATGACGGTGAAGCCGGCGGTCACCCAGACCACCTTGAGGAAGCCGGGGTCGCTGAACAGGCGGGCGTAGTTGCTCAGGCCGACCCAGCCGCCGGGGCGCCCGATGATGTCGGTTCCCTGGAAGGACAGGATCACCGACCGCACCAGCGGCCAGAACATGAACAGCCCGAAGACGACGAGCGCCGGGACGAGGTAGCCGAAGGCCGACATCCGCTCGCGCGCGCTCGGCCCCCGGTGCCGGCGCGACCGGACTGCGCCGGAGGCCGGCGCCGTCCTCGTGTCGGCAGTCATACCGCCGCCCGCGGGGCGTGGGAAAACTCCGAGGTGGTCCAGGGCACGAGCAGAATGATGCACCGTCAGCCGCGCGAGGTGGGGGACGCCGGGGACTCAGTTCCCGGCCGCGTCGGCCGAGGTTGTTGACGATTCAGCGAACTGCCCGGCGCGGGGGCAGGTTGAACGGGGTCACCACCTCGACCGTCGCGTGGACCGAGGTCGGCGCACCGGGCGCGAGGCGGTGGTGCCGCAGCACCTGCCGGACTGCCGCGCGCATGTCGCTGTGCAGGTCGTGGTGCAGCACCACGCTCACCGCGCCCCGCCGCAGCAGCTCCACGTTGTCCCGGTCGAGGTCGTGAGCGACGACCACGACGTCACTGCGGCCTGCCCGTGCCAGCTCGTCGACGATCGCCCGGTTGCCGCCACCGATGGAGTAGACGGCGACGACGTCGGGACGGCCCGCCAGGGCCTCCCGCACGACCTGCCGCATCGACGCGTCCAGGCCGTCCGCCTCACCGGTCGCCACCACGGTCCGCTGCGGTGCCAGCTGGGACAGGCGCTCCACGAAGGCCTCCCGCCGCTCCCGCTCGCCGAAGAACGACGATCGGCTCACCGTGGCGAGCACCGCCCCCGGGCGCCCGCCCAGCCACCGGTCGACGAGGTATGCCGCGGTCTCACCCGCCGAGGCGTTGTCCAGTCCGACGTAAGCCACCCGGGCGCAGTCGCGGACGTCCGTGACGAGGGTGACCACCGGGATGCCCCGGGCGGCGAGCCGGTCGACCGCCGCGGCCACGTCCGGGTGGTCCGGCGCCTTGAGCAGCACGCCGTGGCTGGTGCGGCCCCGACCGCCCACCCGGTCGAGCCCGTCGACGAGGTCGGCGACGTCGCCGCTCTCGCGCAGGTCGAACCTGGCGCGGACCGCGGCCGGGCGGGCGCTGCCCAGCTCGGCCTCGAGCGCCTGCCGGACCGCGGAGCTGAACCGGCCGGGCGCCTGCACGACGACGTCGAGCATGAGGGTGCGTGCGCCGAGCCGCAGCTGGCTCTGCTGCTGGTCCAGGTCCAGCAGGGCCTGCTCCACCTGGCGGACCGCGCGCGGGCTGACGCCCGGGCGGCGGTGCAGCACCCGGTCGACCGTCGCGGGGCTGAGCCCCGCCTGCTCGGCGATGTCACGGATGCGGTGGGCTCCGGGCATACCGGCAGGATAGGGGCGCCGTGAGGTCTTTTTGAGGCCCTGCAGGGGTGGTCCGTCCGGAGGCCGGCGGGAATGCTGGTGGGCAACGCCGATCCCGTCACCGACCACGGAGGATCCGATGACCGTCCAGTCGCCCGCCCAGCACGCCGCGTGGCTCTCCCCGGAGGACGTCCGGCTCGAGGACCTGCTCGACGTGGTGGCCGAGCAGACGCGCCTCGAGGACTACCCGCACGCGAACGGTGTGGAGCAGCAGGTGGTCGTCTACGAGTCGGCGCGGGTGCGCGAGGCGGTGGCCGGCGAGGACGGGCGCCGCGCCGTGATGGCCGAGCTGGCGCACGCGTTCTCGCAGGGACCGGGGATCGTGGTCTTCCAAGGGGCCTTCGCGCCGTCGGTGGTCGACGCGGCCACCGACGCGTTCAACGACCTCATCGCCCAGCAGCGGGCGAGCGGCGTGCAGGCAGGTGACCACTTCGCCAAGCCGGGCGCGAATGACCGCGTCTGGAACGCCTTGGAGAAGCTGGCGATCGAGCACCCCGAGACCTTCGTCTCGTACTACGCCAACGACCTGGTGGCCCTCACGTCGACGGCCTGGCTGGGCCCGGGCTACCAGGTCACCTCGCAGGTCAACGTCGTCAACCCCGGCGGCGAGGGCCAGACGGTGCACCGTGACTACCACCTCGGCTTCCAGTCCGACGAGGTCGCGGCGGCGTATCCCGTTCACGTGCACCAGCTCTCGCCGGTGCTCACGCTGCAGGGCGCCGTCGCCCACGTCGACATGCCGGTCGAGAGCGGTCCGACGCTCTACCTGCCGCACTCGCAGAAGTACCTGCCCGGCTACCTCGCCTGGCGCCGCCCGGAGTTCGCCGAGCACTTCGTGCACCACCACATCCAGCTGCCGCTGGCCAAGGGGGACGCGGTCTTCTTCAACCCGGCGCTGTTCCACGCCGCCGGTTCCAACGTGTCCGCCGACATCAAGCGGATGGCGAACCTGTTGCAGGTCTCCTCCGCGTTCGGCCGTGCCATGGAGACGGTCGACCGGGCCCGGGTGTGCGCGGCGGTCTACCCGGCCCTGTTGTCCGCCAAGCGTTCCGGCCTGGGTCCGGCCGAGGTGGCAAACGTGGTGGCGGCGAGCGCCGAGGGCTATGCCTTCCCCACCAACCTGGACCGGGACCAGCCGGTCGGCGGGCTCGCCCCGCAGAGCCAGGCGGCCCTGGTCACCGAGGCGCTGCGGGAGGAGCTGCCGGCCGAGGAGCTCGCCCACCGCCTCGCCGAGCGGGCTGCCTCGAGGGTGAGCCGTTGACCGTAGGCTCTGGCGGCATGGAGCCCTTGCGGATCGGAGTCCTCGGCGCTGCCCGCATCAGCGAGCTCG
>DASSKF010000077.1:0-2328 GCA_035690725.1 Segeticoccus sp. | reverse complement strand
GTGCCCGGCCCGGCGACGCCGCGGACGTGCCCGTCGACTTCTGATGGCCCCACGACCAGCCGACCCCGCCCAGGAGGACGGCGAGCCGGATCCCTACGACGTCGCCCGCAAGATCGTGCTGCGCCAGCTCACGATGGCTCCACGCAGCCGCAAGCAGCTCGAGGACAAGCTGCGCCAGCGGGGTTGCGACGACGAGGTCGCCGCCACGGTGCTGGATCGGATGACCGAGGTCGGGCTGGTCGACGACGAGGCCTACGCCGCAACCCTCGTCCGGTCCCGGCAGGCGACCAAGGGGCTGGCCCGCCGAGCCCTGGCCCACGAGCTGCGCACCAAGGGCGTCGACGACGAGATCGCCCGGGACACGCTCGACCGGGTCGACGAGGAGCAGGAGCGGGACCAGGCGCGGGCGCTGGTCGACAAGCGGCTGCGACGACTGCACGGGCTCGACCGGCAGGTGCAGACCCGGCGCCTGGCGGGCATGCTCGCCCGCAAGGGCTACTCGCCGGGGATGTCGTATGCCGTGATCCAGGAGGCCCTCGACGACTCGCCGCAGCACCGCAGGGACTGACGCGGCTGAAGCACCCCAGGGTTGCGGCTACGGCTCGTGCGGGTCGAGGATGCAGAACTCGTTGCCGGAGGGGTCCTGCAGGACGGTCCAGGGCAGCGCGGCCTTGCTGTCGAGCCGCCGCGCACCCAGGTCGACGGCGTGGACCACCAGGTCGCCTTCACCGGGCTCGGCCCGCACGTCCAGGTGCATCCGGCTCTTGGCCTGCTTGGCGCCCGGTTCGGAGCAGAGCTCGAGGACGGGACCCCGACCGGACGGGTGCCGCAACGAGGCGGGGGCGACGCCGTCGTACGGCACCCAGCCGGACAGTTCGGCCCAGAAGGCGGCGTCCCGGTCGGGGTCCGCGCTGTCCAGCGGCAGTGCGGCGATCGGTCCCGTGGACCGGTAGGCGGCACGGTGCTCCATGACGCAGAAGGCATTGCCTTCCAGGTCGGCGAGCACCACCATCGCGTCCACGCCGTGGTAGGAGCCGCTGCGCGGCTTCGCGTCATCGAGGTCCAGCGTCCCCCCGGCCGTGGAGCGGAACCGCGCGGACGAGGACCACCGGACGCCCATGCTGTCGCTGGAGGTCAGCGTGAGCGTGTAGACCGCGCGGGGATCCAGGCCCTTCGCCGTGATCGACACGGGCTCGGCCAGCTTCGACGACGCGGGCTCGACGTCGATGCCGGGCTGCGCAGGGGTCGTGCTCGCCGTGGACGGCCCGGTGGTCGTGGTCTGCCCGGCGCCGGGGCTGGCCGTGCAGCCGGCGACCAGGAGCACGGCCGCGACCAGCGGGCACCACCACGGTCGTCGACCGCGAGAACGGCTCCGCGAGTACTCTCCGGCCGGCCCGATGCGCCCTCCTGACCCCATGGACGGCACCGTAGTGGTGCACCGGAAGCGCGCGAAGCAGCGCGCCGGACGGGCGTCGTCGCTGCCGCGCCACGGCCGTTACCCTGAACTGGTGCCCCTTCTGCTCTCGGTCAACATCGGCGCGCCCCTGGTCTCCGAGCACACCTGGGCGGGCCGGACCGGCATCGACAAGCGCCCGCAGGAGGGCCCGGTCGAGCTCCGGGCGCCGGGTCCCAAGCACGTCGAGGGCATCGGCAGCGGCCTGGTCGGCGACTTCGTGGGGGACCGCAAGAACCACGGGGGCGACGAGCAGGCGGTCTACGCCTTCGCCCGCGAGGACCTCGACGACTGGGAGCAGCGGCTCGGCCGCCACCTGCCGGACGGGACGTTCGGCGAGAACTTCACCACCACCGGCCTGCCGGTCAACGACGCCCTCATCGGCGAGCGCTGGGAGGTGGGTGACGACGGCGTCGAGCTGGTCGTGACCTGCCCGCGGATCCCGTGCCGGACCTTTCGCGGCTGGATGGGGGCGAAGCGCTGGCTGCCGACCTTCACGCGCGTCGCCCGCCCCGGTGCCTACCTCGGCATCGTCCGACCCGGCAGCGTCCGGGCGGGCGATGAGGTCCGGGTCACCCGCCGCCCCGACCACGACGTCACCGTCACCACGATGTTCCGTGCCCTGACCACGGACAAGGACCTGCTGCCCGGGCTGCTGGCCGCCGAGGAGTTCCTCCCCCAGGAGACGCTCGACCAGATCGCCCGCCGGGAGAACTACGCCGCGGACGTGGCGCGGTAGGCCCACCACGTACGCTGGTGGGCGCGATGAAGACCTATGAGGTGCGCACCCACGGGTGCCAGATGAACGTGCACGACTCCGAGCGGCTCGCCGGGCTGCTCGAGACCGCCGGCTACACCGACATCGCCAGCGTGCC
>DASSKF010000076.1:0-7607 GCA_035690725.1 Segeticoccus sp. | reverse complement strand
CGGCTCGATCATCAACACCGCCTCCTTCGTGGCCGTGATGGGCGCGGCCACCTCCCAGATCTCCTACTCCGCGTCCAAGGGCGGCGTGCTCAGCATGAGCCGTGAGCTCGGGGTGCAGTTCGCCCGGCAGGGCGTCCGGGTCAACGCGCTGTGCCCCGGCCCGGTCAACACCCCGCTGCTGCAGGACCTGTTCGCCAAGGACCCGGACAAGGCCCAGCGGCGCCTGGTGCACGTCCCGATGGGACGCTTCGGCGAGCCCGAGGAGATGGCCAACGCCGTGCTGTTCCTCGCCTCCGACGAGTCCAGCTTCATGACCGCGACGACCTTCCTGGTCGACGGCGGCATCTCCGGCGCCTACGTCACCCCGCTGTAGATCCATGGCGCCACTGATCGGGCTCTCCACCTACCGTGAGCCGGCGACCTGGGGCGTGTGGCGTGACGTCATCGCCGACCTGCTTCCCAGTGCGTACGCCGACTCCATCCGCCGCGCGGGCGGCGTGCCGGTCCTGCTCCCGCCGGTGGCCGAGCCGGCCTCGGCCGCCCGGGACGTCCTCGCCCGGCTGGACGGGCTGCTGGTCGCCGGCGGCGCCGACGTGGGGCCCGGCCGCTACGGAGCGCGGCCGGGCGAGCACACGACGAGCTGGCGCGACGACCGGGACGGCTGGGAGCTGGCGCTGCTCGCCGCGGCCGAGGAGCAGCCCACGGCGGTGCTGGGCGTCTGCCGGGGCATGCAGGTGATGGCCGCCCACGCCGGCGGCACGCTCGAGCAGCACCTCCCCGACGTGGTCCGGCACACCGGCCACTCGCCCGGCGGCGACGTCTACGGCACGACCGCCGTCGACGTCACGCCCGGGTCGCGGCTGTTCGAGCTGGTGGGCTCGCAGGTCCAGGTCGGGTGCCACCACCACCAGGCGGTGGCCAGCCACCCCGGCTACACGGCGGTCGCCCACGCCGCCGACGGCACCGTCGAGGCGATGGACCGCACCGACCGGCCCTTCTGGCTGGGCGTGCAGTGGCACCCCGAGGTGCGTGACGACACGGGCCTGTTCGCGGGTCTCGTCGCCGCCGCGGAGGTGGTCAACTCCTCCCGGAGGCCATGAGCCGGCTCAGCTCGTCGGCGAAGGCACGCAGGTCCGCCTCGTCCGTGTCGTGGGCGCACATCCACCGCACCTCCCCGCGCACCGAGTCCCACGTCTCGAACCGCGCCAGCCTGTCGAGCTCCTCGGCCCGGTCCGGCGGGACGGTGACGAAGACGGCGTTGGCCTCGGTCGGCTGCGTCGGGTGGACGTTCGGGACGTCCTCCACCAGTGAGCGCAGCAGCCGCGCGCCGGCGTTCGCGCGCACCGCCGACCGCCGCCACAGGTCCCCCTCGAGCAGCGCGACCAGCTGGGCGGAGATGAAGCGCATCTTCGAGGCCAGCTGCATCGAGTACTTGCGGATGTAGGGCACGCCGCTGACGGTGTCCGGGTCGAGGACCAGGACTGCCTCGCCGAAGAGCATCCCATTCTTGGTGCCGCCGAGGGAGACCACGTCGGCGCCGGCGTCGGTCGTCAGCGCCCGCAGCGGCACGTCCAGGGAGGCCGCCGCGTTCGCCAGCCGTGCGCCGTCGACGTGCACCGTCATCCCGAGCTCGTGGGCGAAGTCACAGACGGCGCGCGTCTCCTCGGCGGTGTAGACCGTGCCCAGCTCGGTGCTCTGGGTCAGCGAGACGACGCTGGGCTGGGCATGGTGCTCGTCGCCGAAGCCCTGCGCCTCCGGTGCGAGGAGCTCGGGGGTCAACTTGCCGTCCGGCGTGTCGACGGGCACCAGCTTGATGCCGGCGACCCGCTCCGGCGCACCGCACTCGTCGGTGTTGATGTGCGCGGTGCGAGCGCACAGCACCGCGCCCCACGACGGCTGCATCGCCTGCAGGGAGACCACGTTGGCGCCCGTTCCGTTGAAGACGGGGAACGCCTCGGCCCGCGGACCGAAGTGGTCACGCACCACGTCCTGCAGCCGTGCCGTCCAGCGGTCCTCGCCGTAGCTGGGCTCGGTCCCGGCATTGGCGGCCGCCAGCGCCTCCATCACCTCCGGGTGGGCGCCGGCACAGTTGTCGGAGGCGAGCTCGTAACGTCGCCGGGAGGTCATCACGCTCCGTTCGCAGCCGGGGGCCGGGCGGTCGGCCGCCGTCATGGTATGCCGCGCCGGCGTCCTCGGCCGGCACCTCCGGCCGAGCGATGACCGTTCGCGGGTCAGGCCGCCTGGAAGGAGCGCTTCGGCTGCCCAGAGGTCGAAGTCGGAGGACCACCCGGGCACCGCGTCGGTGTTGCGCCAGTCGATGAACGGCAGCCCGTGGGTCATGTAGCCCGACCCGATGACGAGCACGCCTGCCTCGCGCAGCGGACGCAGTCGCTCGCCCAGCGCCATCAGCGTCGCCGCGTCCTGGGTGGGCAGGCTCAGCTGCAGGACCGGGATGTCCGCCTCCGGGTACATGATCTTCAGCGGCACCCACGCCCCGTGGTCCAGCCCCCGGCCCCGGTGCTCGTGATGGACAGCGGCGCCGACTCCCAGTGGGCCGAGACGATGAGGATCGCCTGGGGCCGGGGCAGGCGGCGGGCCCAGCCGTGCAGCTGGTCCATCCAGTCGCTCATCTCGAACAGCATCGGTGCGCCGTGGCTCAGGTAGAGGCTCGGGAGGGCGCCGTCCTGCGGCGTCCACAGCCGGTGCGGCTGCTCGCGCCGGACCGCGGAGGCCTTCTGCAGGTGCGCGGCGAAGGGGTGGCCGGCCGGGATCCGCGCGTCGGCGACGGCGGTCGTGCTCGGCGTGGGCTCGGGCATGGGGCTGCTCCTTAGTAGTTGTTGTTACAACCAACAACGGCCCGGGCGGTTTTGGTTGTTCCGTCAAGTAAGGTGGCGGTGTGGAGGAAAGGCGGGACCGCGACGTCGACTGGCTCGACGACGAGCAGCTCGCGGCCTGGGTGCGCCTCGTCGCGCTCCTCGAGCTGCTCCCCGGCGTGCTCGAGTCACAGCTGCGCCGCGACGCCGGCCTGACCCACTTCGAGTACATCCTGCTCTCGGTCCTGTCCGATGCGCCCGAGCGGACGCTGCGGATGACGTCCCTGGCCGCCCGCACGAACGCCACCCTGCCCCGGCTGTCCCACGTGGTCCGCCGGCTGACCGACCGGCACCTGGTCGAGCGCGTCCCCTGCCCGGAGGACGGCCGCGCCACGAACGTGCGGCTGAGCGACGAGGGCTGGGAGCTGGTCGTGGCCACCGCGCCGGGACACGTCGCCAACGTGCGCCGACACGTGATCGACGCCCTCACCCCCGAGCAGGTCCGCCAGCTCCGGGCGATCAGTGCCGCGATCCTCGACCGCATCGACCCCGACGGGCGGATGAGCCCGCAGGGCTGAGGGCCGCGCGACCGATCCACGGCCCGCTCCCCCGCTACCCTGCGCGCATGGAAAGCCTGAGCGGACGGGTCGAGCACGCCCTCCACGGCCTCACACCGGGCTACTTCGCCCTGGTCATGGCCAGCGGCATCCTGTCCGTCGGGATGCACCTGAACGGGCGGCCGGTGCTGTCCGGGATCCTGCTCGTGGTCTGCCTCGTGGCGTACGTCCTGCTGGTGGTGCTCACCGGGTGGCGACTCGTGGCGCACCGTGAGGCCGTCGTCGACGACTTCATGGACCCGGCCCGCGCGTTCGGCTTCTTCACCTTCATCGCGGGGACGAACGTGCTGGGCGTGCGGCTCGCGCTGGACGGCTACCACGGGGTGACGGCGGGACTGCTCGTGGTGGCTGCGCTCACGTGGCTCGTGCTGGGCTACGTGGTCCCCTGGACGGCAGTGCTCGGCCGCACCCAGCGACCGGTCATCGCCACCGCGAACGGCACCTGGTTCATCTGGGTGGTCGCCAGCCAGTCCGTGGCCGCCTCCGCCGCCACCCTCGAACCGGTGGCGCACGAGGGTTACTGGCGGGACGCGCTCGCGGTGGTGGCGGTGTTCTCGTGGTCGGTCGGCGTCTTCCTCTACGCCGCCGCCGGCATCTTCGTGGCCGCCCGCATGCTGCTCTACGACCTGCGCCCGCTGGACCTGACCCCGCCCTACTGGGTGGCGATGGGCGCCGCCGCCATCACGGTGCTGTCCGGCGCGCGGATCGTGGAGATGGCGGAGGCACCGATGGTCGACGCGACGCGCGGGCTCATCAGCGGTGCCTCGGTGGTCTTCTGGGCGTTCGCGACCTGGCTCATCCCGGTCCTGGCGGCCGCCGGCTGGTGGCGCCACTGGCGCCACCGGGTTCCCCTCACCTACGAGGCCACGCTGTGGAGCATCATCTTCCCGCTCGGGATGTATGCCGGAGCCGGCCTGTACCTCGGCCACGCCAACACGCTGCCCCTCGTCGGGGCCATCGGCGGCGGCGAGCTGTGGATCGCGTCCGCCGCCTGGCTCCTGACGTTCGTGGCAATGGCCCTCCACCTCGTCCGCACGGTGCTCCGCGAGCCGGCGGCGGCCCGACCGACCCCGTAGCCGAGTCCCACGCGGTCAGTCGGTGCCGAACTCCATGGCCGCCCGGTCCAGCCACGCGTCCTCGGCCGACGTCGCCTTCCCGCGGGAGGCGATCGCGTCCGCGGCGCCCTCGGGCATCGCGCCGATCAGCCCGGTGGATGCCGCCTGCGCCGCCCCGATCAGCTTCGGGTGCGCACGGCCGACCATGCCCAGCCCGGCATACTGCTCGAGCTTGGCGCGCGAGTCGGCAATGTCCAGGTTGCGCATCGTCAACTGGCCGATCCGGTCGACCGGCCCGAACGCGGAGTCCTCGGTGCGCTCCATCGACAGCTTGTCGGGGTGGTAGCTGAAGGCGGGACCGGTCGTGTCGAGGATGGAGTAGTCCTCGCCGCGCCGCAGCCGGAGCGTCACCTCGCCGGTGACGGCCGTGCCGACCCAGCGCTGCAGCGACTCCCGCAGCATCAGCGCCTGCGGGTCCAGCCACCGGCCCTCGTACATCAGGCGACCCAGCCGCCTGCCCTGGGTGTGGTAGCTGGCGAGCGTGTCCTCGTTGTGGATCGCGTTCACCAGGCGCTCGTAGGCCGCGTGCAGCAGGGCCATGCCGGGCGCCTCGTAGATGCCCCGGCTCTTGGCCTCGATGACACGGTTCTCGATCTGGTCGGACATACCCATGCCGTGCCGTCCGCCGATGGCGTTGGCCTCGAGCACGAGGTCGACGGCGGAGCCGAACTCCTTGCCGTTGATGGTGACCGGGCGGCCCTGCTCGAAGCCGATCGCGACGTCCTCGGTGAGGACCTCGACCTCCGGGTCCCAGAAGCGCACGCCCATGATCGGGTCCACCAACTCGATGCCGGCGTCGAGGTGCTCCAGGGCCTTCGCCTCGTGGGTGGCCCCCCAGATGTTGGCGTCCGTGGAGTAGGCCTTCTCGGTGCTGTCCCGGTAGGGCAGGTCGTGGTCGGTCAGCCACTCCGACATCTCCTTGCGCCCACCGAGCTCGTGGACGAACTCGGCATCCAGCCAAGGCTTGTAGATCCGCAGACCCGGGTTGGCCAGCAGCCCGTAGCGGTAGAACCGCTCGATGTCGTTGCCCTTGAAGGTGGAGCCGTCGCCCCAGATCTGCACGTCGTCCTCGAGCATCGCGCGGACCAGCAGCGTCCCCGACACGGCCCGGCCGAGCGGCGTGGTGTTGAAGTAGCTGCGCCCCGCGGAGCGGATGTGGAACGCGCCGCAGGCCAGTGCGGCGAGGCCCTCCTCCACGAGCGCCGCCCGGCAGTCGACGAGTCGGGCCAGCTCCGCGCCGTACTGGGTGGCGCGACCGGGCACCGAGGCGATGTCCGGCTCGTCGTACTGGCCGATGTCGGCGGTGTACGTGCACGGCACCGCGCCCTTGTCGCGCATCCACGCGACAGCGACCGAGGTGTCGAGACCGCCGGAGAAGGCGATCCCGACCCGCTCTCCGAGGGGCAGGGAGGTGAGGACCTTGGACATGGGTAAGAGTATGCGCTCCACTGCATAGTCATGCAAACTCGCCGGCGGCGTCATCCGCCTGACCGTGGCCGCTGGACGACGTCGTGGGGAAGCATCAGGTGCACGACGGTCCGGGCCGGCCCCGCGATCGCGAGGAGCACCAGGATCGTTCCGAGGGCGAACAACGGGGAGGCCACCACATCCCCCAGGTGGTGGGCACCGACCTCCAGCCGGGAGCCGGCCAGCCACCACGAGCACCAGCGGCACACCGACGCCGGCGATCCACCCTGACGCGTGCCGCCCGTGGTGCAGTGCCACGAACAGCGCGATCACCAGTGCGGCGGCGAACGCGGTGTGACCGCTGGGAAAGCTGTCTGCGGCATGTTCACTCACGAGGGCGTGCACCGTGGCGGCGGGTGGGCGAGCCCGGTGGAAGAGGAGCTTGCCCACCTCCGCGGAGAACCATCCGGCGATGGTCAGAGATGGCCACCCCCAGGCCGCCGATGACCAGCCCCGCGACGAGGAGAACCCAGCGGTCGCGCAGCGCTGCCGGATCGGGTGACGACCGGTGACCGGCGGCGGGGAGGGCTTCGCTCGGGTCGCTCGCTGCCATGTGGGACTCCTGAACGGTCGTGGCGCCCATCGTGGACACCCAACCTGAGCCGAACCTGAGACGCGGGCCCCAACCCAAGCCGTCCCGGTGGCAGGATCGTTCGTCGGGACACCTATGAAGATCGTCGTGCCGTGACGTCGTGAACGCCGAGGTAGTGGGCCAGCGCGAGCTCGACCGCTGCGAGCCGGTCTCGTGTCAGGTAGTCGACCGGGTCGCCCACGACATGGTCGATGTCGATCGAGCGGATCTGGTCGACCAGCATCCTTGTCGGCCGGCCGGCGACCTCGAGCTCGGGTCGGTGGATGGACGCGCCGGCCGAGGTCGACGTGGGGACGACTGCCACGACCGAGAGCGGCGAATCTGACGGTGACATCACCAGTCCCAGACGCTTACCACCCTGCTCATGGCCGCGCGGTCGGCCAAGGTCAATCCGGTGGACGGCGCCACGGATCACCAGGCTTCGGGCTCCGCGTTGACGTCCTCGTCCGCCAGTGCCTCCGCGTCCGCGCGGAACTGCATCAGCCACCCTTCGTGATCCAAGAGCCGAAGGGCCCGCCGCAACGTGTCAGAGGTACTCTCGCCCGGCTGCGCGGCCTCGCGCAGGATGCGCTCGTCCTCTTGTGTCGGACGGAAGCCGATCGATGCAGGCATGACACCCATGCGATGGATCGTTCGACAAATGTTCAACGTGTGGCTGTCGAACTCTCCCGGAGATCGCGAGGCGGGCGGTGACGGTCAGGCACTTCACCGGAGGCCTCTCACCGTGACCGTCCGGCCGAAATTTGCCCGCGTACTGCCCGCGAACCCCCGCACAGGCCCGCTACGGGCCGAGAACGGCCGGAACAGCACGAGAACGGCCCCTGACCGGCGTTTGTGCAGGTCAGAGGCCGTTCCAGCACCAGTGGCAGGTGAAGGATTCGAACCTTCGTAGGCTTACGCCGACGGATTTACAGTCCGCTTCCATTGGCCGCTCGGACAACCTGCCGTGTGCAGGTGGCAGGATAGCAACCCATCGCCCCGCCGCGTCCAATCGGCACGGCAC
>DASSKF010000075.1:0-27448 GCA_035690725.1 Segeticoccus sp. | reverse complement strand
GCGAGCGCACACGCGGTTCAACCGCGAGTGCGCTCGCGCAACGCGTGTCCGGTCGGGTCCTCCGGCTCGCCGGGCACAGCAGGTCCGGTCACCGGGTCGACGCCGTCCGGGTTGACGCCGTCCGGGTCGGGCGCCACGTGGTAGAGCCGGCCCTCCTGCGACTTGACGGTGGTGACGAGGACGAAGCTCATGCTGACGAGCAGCGCCCACGCCCCGAGCTTCTGCACGTGCACGGCCTGCCACACGTCGACCTGGTCGGGGTAGTTCCAGGCATCGAGGAACGTGGCGCCGTTCTCGGCGAGCCACAGGAACAGGCCGATCAGCAGGAAGGACAGCGCCAGCGGCATCCGGTAGCGCCGTGGGCCGACGGTGTAGTGCACGACGCACCGGCGCAGCACCACCAGCAGCGCGGCGGCGAGCAGCAGCCGCAGGTCGGCCAGCCAGTGGTGGGTGAAGAAGTTGGCGTAGATCGCGACCGCGACCAGCGTCGTGGGCACCGGCCGCCAGCCGCTCACCCGCAGGTCCAGGCGGCGCCACGCCTGGCAGATGTAGGACCCGACGGCGGCGTACATGAAGCCGGAGAACAGCGGCACCCCGCCGACCTTGGTCCAGGCGCCGCCGGGGTAGACCCACGACCCGACGTGGACCTTGAACAGCTCCAGCGCCAAGCCGATCAGGTGGAACCCGAGGATCACCAGCACTTCTCGCCACGTCTCGAGGCCGACCACCCAGAAGCCGACCGTCAGCAGCAGGCACCACACCAGCAGGGCGTCGTAGCGGGGGACCGGCAGCGGCACGACCCGGGACAGCGCGAGCCCCAGGAAGACGCCGGCGGGGAACAGGCAGGAGAGCGCCTGCTGCCACCCGAACCGCGCCAGCTGCAGGGCGGCGAAGCGCGGGCGGGTCATGCCGGTGGAGCCTACCCACCCTCGACCGGACACGCGTTGCGCGAGCGCACGCGTGCGAAAGCGCCGGTTGCGCTCGCGCAACGCGTGCCCGGTCGGTCAGGGTCGTAAGGTCGAGGCATGCTCTTCGCGTTCTCCATCTCCCCGTCCACCACCGGTCCGGACGGCAGCGTCAGCGAGTCACTGGCCGCCGCCATCAAGGTCGTCCGTGACTCGGGCCTCCCGAACGAGACCACCTCGATGTTCACCACGCTCGAGGGCGAGTGGGACGAGTGCATGGACGTCATCAAGCGCGCCTGCGAGGCGGCCGGCAGTCCCCTGCAAGCGGGAGGTGCCCCCAACGGGGGGCGGGTCGGCCTCGTCCTCAAGGCCGACATCCGTCCCGGCTACACCGGGCAGCTGACGGAGAAGGTCGAGCGCCTCGACGCCGCCGTCGAACGGCAGTCCTCCGGCACGTGAGGTATGCCGTGCGCCCGGCCGTCGCTGCCGACGCACCGGTGCTCGGGCGCATCCACGTGCAGATCTGGCGCGAGACCTACACCGGTCTCATGCCCGCCGAGCACCTGGCAAGCCTGGACCCGGATCGGCAGGGCGAGCGGTGGCGCCGGATACTGACCGAGCCGGAGCCCGGCACCACGACACTCGTCGGCACCTGCGACGACGAGCCGGCCGGCGAGCCGGTCGGCTTCACCGTCGTCGGCCCGCCGCGCGATGAGGACCACCCGGTGGAGACCGAGCTGCGGGTGCTCAACGTCCTCGCCGCCCACCACGGAACCGGCCTCGCCGCCCGGCTGCTGCAGACAGCGCTCGGTGAGCGGGCCGCATACCTGTGGGTGCTGGAGGGCAACGAGCGGGCGGTGGCGTTCTATCGCAAGCACGGCTTCGCGCTGGACGGCGGCGCCAAGCCCCACGCGCCGACCGGAGCCACCGAGCTGCGGATGGTGCGGGCGGTGCCGACCGCCGGGTGAACAAGAGGTGGAACATCAGTGACGTCCTGACGACCCGGATGTTCCCCCAGATCGGCAGGCACGCGATGACCGGTCAGCTGCGCCGGCCGGGGAGCCGCTGGCGCGCCGCGTCGAGGGCGGTGCGGCCCGCGGAGGCCGGGTGGAAGGCCCGGGCCGCGGCGGTCAGCGCCGCCTGCTCGTCGTCGGTGAGCACCAGCTCGGCCGCCGCGACGTTGAGCTCGAGCTGCTCGACGCTCGACGCACCGGGGATCACGACGGTGCGGGGCAGGGCGAGCAGCCACGCCAGGGCGACCTGGGCCGGACGCGCGTCGTGGGCCGCGGCGACCTCACGCAGCAGGTCGAGCAGCGCGGCCGCCCGGCGCAGGTTCTCCTCGCTGAACAGCGGGTTCGCGGCGCGCACGCCCCCGGGGCGGTTGGTCGCGTCGTACCGGCCGGCGAGCAGGCCCTGCGCGAGCGGGCTGTAGGCGATGACCAGCCGGTCCTGCTGCTGGGCGAACGGGACGAGGTCGACCAGTGGGTCCGGGTGCGCCAGGGAGAACTCGACCTGGTTGCTGACGACCGCCTGCTCGAGGGCGAGTTCGGCCTTGTGCCAGCGGTCCAGGGAGTAGTTCGAGACGCCCACCGCGCCGACCCGTCCCTCACGGAGCAGGTCCCGCATCCCGCGCATGGTCACCGAGTCCGGCACGAGGGGGTGCGGCTGGTGGACCTGGTAGAGGGGGATCCGGTCCAGCTGCAGCCGCCGGGCGCTGGCTCGCTCGCGGAAGTGCACCATCGCCGGCAGGGGAGCGAGCGGGAACAGCTTGCTGGCCACCACGACCCGGTCCCGGGCCGGTCCGAGGGCGCGGGCGAGGATGCGCTCGCTGCGGCCGAACCCGTAGAGCTCGGCGGTGTCGAAGAAGGTGACCCCGAGTTCGAGCGCCCGGCGGACGACCTGGCCCGCGGTGCGCTCCGCATACTCCTCGCCGTAGCCCCACTCCTTCGAGCCGAACTGCCACGTGCCCAGACCGATCCGGCTGACCTGCCCGAGTGCGGCGACGTCGAGGTAGTGCATGGGACCACAGTAGAGGCGCAGCGGCCGGGCCACGGCCCGCTGCCGAGGAGCGGAGCCGGCGGGTCCGCCACGGCCGTCGCCGTTCACCCGTCGCCGGCCAGCACCCGGGCCAGCTCCTCCCGGGAGCGGATGCCGAGCTTGTTGTACACGCTGCGCAGGTGGTACTCGACCGTCTTCGGGCTCAGGAACAGGGCAGCGGCCGTCTCCCGGGTGGTGCGCCCCTCGGTGAGCATCCGGGAGATCTGCCGTTCCTGCGGGGTGAGGTGGGGAGCCTCGCCCCGGCGTTGGGGGTGCTCCCCGGTCGCGGCCAGCTCCGCGGCGGCTCGCTCGGCCCACGGCGCCGCGCGAAGCCGGTCGAACGCGGCCACCGCGGCCCGCAGCGGCTCCCGGGCGTCGGCGCGACGACGGTCGCGGCGCAGCCGGCTCCCGAGGGCGAGCTGGGTGCGTGCCGTCTCGAACGGGTCGGGGGCCCGCGCGTGGTTCGCCAGGGCCTCGGCGAAGTGGTCCCGGGCGGCGGACCGGTCGCCCACGAGCCCCATCGCACGATGCGCGCGTGCCAGCGCCCACGGCTGCCCCTTCGCCGTCGCCCTCGTCAGGTAGGCCCGGGCGGTCGCCGTGGCCTGCTCGCCCCGCCCCGTCTGCCGGTAGCACTCGGCCAGGTCCGGGCCGGGCCACACGTCCGCGTCGGTCACACCGAGGTCGGTGAGCAGGCGCTCGAGCCGCTCGTAGCCGGTCGCTGCGGGGCCGGGATGCCCCAGCGCGAGCGCGAGCTCGGCGAGCGCGTGCCCGCCCCAGACCTCCGCGATGCGCACCGAGTGCCGCCGTGCGAGCTCCAGGGCGGCTGCAGCCTCGGCGCGGCACTCCTCGGCGCGGCCGCGGCGCGCGAGCAGCCAGGCCAGGCCGCCGTGAGCCAGCGCCTCGTCGACCGGGTGGTCGGTCTCGGTGGCGAGCTGGACGGCCTCGGCATAGCCGCTCTCGGCCGCGTCCCACCGGAGCGTCGTCATGTCGTCCTTGGCGATGAGCGCGAGCAGCAGCGGCCGCACCCCGAGCGGGGACAGCTCCCGCGCGGAGCCCGCGGCCTCGTCCATGGCCTCCCGCGCGGGACCGGCCTCCCGCAGGAACAGCGGGCCGACGAGCGTCCAGAACCGACGCCACAGGTCCTCGCCGGCTCCCGGATCGGTGCGGTCGGCGAGGGTGTCGCGGATGAGACGGGTGCCGCGGTCCGCGCGGCCGGCGAGGACGTGGGCGATCCCCGCCGCCACCGAGCACTGCCGTCGGGTGGGCGGCGACAGTCCCTCGTCGATGAGGGCCAGCAGCCGCTCGGCGACCACGAGGGCGCCCGCGGCGTCGTAGAGGTAGAGGCAGCTCTCGGCGGCATCGACGAGCAGCAGTGCCGCCGCCTCCCGGTCGTGCGGCTCCGCCTCCTCCGCCGCCGCGAGCAGCAGGTCCCGGGCCCGCACGAGGGACCCGCAGCGGGCCGCGACGGCGCCGAGCCGCCCCTGCACGAGCGAGCGCTCGGTGACGTCCGAGGCGCACGCCATCGCCTGCTCGAGCAGCTCGTGTGCCCGGGTGCTCGCCCCGGCCAGCCACGCCTGCTCGCCCGCGAGACGCAGCCGCTCGCACCGGGCTGCCCGGCCGGGCGTGAGCCGGGCGGCCCGCTCGAACTGGGCCGAGGCCACGGCGTTCGCCCCGCGTCGCGTCGAGGCGGTGGCGGCGTCGGCGAGGGCCGTCGCGACCGCGTCGTCCGGACCGACCGACGCCTCGGCGGCGTGCCAGGCGCGGCGGTCCCGCTCGGCGTCGTCGAGCACCCCGGCGAGCAGCCGGTGGGCCTCACGGCGGGCCCGCGGGTCGGCCGTGCCGTAGGCCGCGGCCCGCACCAGCGGGTGGGTGAACTCGACGGCGGTACTGTCCAGCCGCACCAGCCCGGCCTGCTCGGCCTCCTCGAGCGCCCGCAGGGACGGGCCCGCCCGTTCGCACGCGCGGTGCAGTGCGGCGAGGTCGTGGCTGTCGGTCGCGGCGAGCAGCAGGACGTCGCGGCAGGGGGCCGACAGCTCGGACATGCGCCGGGCGAACGACGCGACCAGGTCACCGGTCAGCGCGACCGGGGCGTCGGGAGGTGCCGCGACGAGGTCCGGGCCGCGCGCGGAGAGCTCGAGCACGGCGAGGGGGTTGCCGGCGGTCGCCCGGTGCCAGCGGTCGAGCTGCTCGTCCGCCCACGGCCGACCGGATGAGCGGCCGAGCAGGACCCGCGTCTCCTCCACGCTGAGCGGGCCGAGGGGCAGCCGCGGGAGGTCCGCTCCCGGGAAGGGCTCGTCGAGCCGTGCCGTGGCGACCACCCCCACCGCGTCACTGGACAGGCGGCGTCCCGCGAACGCGAGGGCCTGCCCGGAGGAGACGTCGAGCGCGTGCAGGTCGTCGACGAGGACCGCCAGGGGACGGGCCTCGGCGACCTGGGTCAGCAGCCCGAGCACCGCCGCACCGAGCGCGAACCGTTCCGGTGGGGGCCCGTCTTCGAGCGCCAGGGCGACCGTGAGGGCGTGCCGTTGCGGGGACGGCAGGGCGTCGACGTGCTCCAGGAAGGGGTCGCACAGCTGCTGCAGACCCGCGAAGGCGACCTCCCGCTCGGACTCGACTCCGTGCAGCTGCACGACGCGCATGTCGGCCAGGTGGGCGCGGGCATCCGCCAGGAGGGTCGTCTTCCCGATGCCGGGCTCGCCGACGACCACCAGGACGCCTCCGTGACCGATCCTGGCGTTGGCGAGATGCCGGGCGATCTGCTGGCGCTCGGACACCCGTCCCACCAGCACCGAGCCAGTCTAGGGCCGCCGGAGCGCACGGGAGCCGAAATGACTAGGGGGGGTCACCTGATTCGATCCGGGCCCCGGCACGCCTAGCGTCGCCATGCAGTCATTACGCACGCACGGCCCAAGGAGCTGACGATGACCGACCTGCAGGAGCGACCCGCCCTCGACACCGACAAGCTGATGGGCTTCGTGTTCAAGGTGGTCGGGGAGGTGGGGTCCACCCTCAACACCGGCCTGGTCGTCATGGGGGACCAGCTCGGCTACTACCGGTCGCTCGCGGCCTCGGGGCCGATGACGCCGTCGCGGCTGGCCGAGGAGACGGGCACCGAGGAGCACTACGCCCGGGAGTGGCTGCTGGCCCAGGCTGCGGGCGGCTACGTGGAGTACGACGCGGAGGCCGGCACCTTCACCCTGCCGCCCGAGCAGGCTGCGGCGCTCACGGACCCCAGCTGCCCGGCATACCTCCCGGGCTTCTTCCAGCTCGCCCTGGCGACCGCCCACGACACCGGCGAGATCGTCCGAGCAGCGCGCGACGGGGCGGGATTCGGCTGGCACGAGCACGGGCCGGACCTGCACCAGGGATGCGAGCGGTTCTTCCGCACCATGTACAACGCGCACCTCGTCGGCGAGTGGTTGCCGGCGCTCGAGGGTGTCGTGGACAAGCTGCAGCGCGGGGCGCGCGTGGCCGACGTGGGCTGTGGCTACGGTGCCTCGACGGCGATCATGGCGCAGGCGTTCCCCGCCTCGACGTTCGTCGGCTCCGACTACCACGAGGCCTCGATCGAGCAGGCGCGCAAGCGCGCGGCCGATGCCGGCGTGGCGGACCGGGCCACCTTCGAGGTCGCGCCCGCGACCGGCTTCCGGGGCAGCGGCTACGACCTGGTGACGACGTTCGACGCCCTGCACGACATGGGCGACCCGGTCGGGGCGGCGCGGCACGTGCTGGAGTCACTGGCGCCCGACGGCACCTGGCTCGTGGTCGAGCCGATGGCCGGCGACACCCCGACCGACAACTTCAACCCGGTCGGCCGCGCCTACTACGCCTTCTCGACGCTGCTGTGCACGCCGTGCTCGCTCGCCCAGGACGTGGGGCTGGCGCTGGGCACCCAGGCCGGGCCGGCGCGGATCCGCGACGTCGTCACGGCCGCCGGGTTCACCCGGTTCGCCAGCGTGGCCGAGACGCCGTTCAACCGGGTCCTGGAGATCCGGCCCTGACCCTCGCGCGGAGCAGCCGGGAGCGAGGAGAGTAGGTCCATGGCGGCCCAGGAGCATGCGTTCGCGCCACGGGAACGCGGTGTCGTCACCCGCGACGGCGTGCGCCTCGGCTACGACGTCCACGGCGACGCGGCGACGACCCTGCTCCTGATGCCGACGTGGACGATCGTCCACAGCCGGTTCTGGAAGGGCCAGGTCGGCTACCTGTCCCGGCACTTCCGCGTCGTCACCTTCGACGGCCGGGGCAACGGGCGCTCGGACCGCCCGGTGGGTGCCGCCGCCTACCGTAACGAGGAGTATGCCGAGGACGCCCGTGCCGTGCTCGACGCCACCGGGACGGCCCGCGCCGTGGTGGTCGGGCTCTCCTGCGGCGCCGCATGGAGCCTGCACCTCGCCGCCGACCACCCCGAGCGCGTCCTCGGCGTGGTGACCATCGCCGCGTCCTGCGGGTTCCCGATCGCGGCGCCGGGACGTGAACAGTACGCGTGGGACGCGCGGCTCTCGACCACACGCGGCTGGGCGACGTACAACCGCCACTTCTGGACCGAGGGCGGCTACGACGAGTTCGTCGACTTCTTCTTCCGCCAGATGTTCAGCGAACCGCACTCCACCAAGCAGGTCGAGGACGCCGTCGGCTGGGCGCACGAGACGACGCCGCAGGTGGTCGTCGACTCGACCGCGGCGCGGCTCGGCTGCGACGGGGTGTCCTGCACCTCGCTGGAGGAGGTGTGCGCCCGGGTCCGGTGCCCGTTGCTCGCGATCCACGGCACCGACGACCACATCCGGCCGGTGGCCGTCAGCGAGCGCCTCGCTGAGCTCACCGGCGGGTCGCTGGTGCTGCTCGAGGGGTCCGGCCACGGCCCGATGGGCCGGGACCCGGTGCGCGTCAACCACCTGGTCCGGGAGTTCGCCGAGTCGGTGTCCCCGTCGTCCCCGTCGTCTCCGTCGTCTCCGTCGCGCAGCGCGTGGACGCACGCGGCCCGGCGCCGCCGTCGCGTGCTCTACCTGTCCTCGCCGATCGGGCTCGGTCACGCCCGGCGGGACCTGGCGATCGTCGACGCCCTGCGCAAGCACCACCCCGACGTGGACGTGCAGTGGCTGGCGCAGCACCCGGTCACCGCGGTGCTGGAACGGGCGGGGGAGCAGGTACACCCCGCCTCGGCCTGGCTGGCCAGTGAGAGCCGGCACGTCGAGAGCGAGGCCGGGGAGCACGATCTCCATGCGTTCCAAGCGATCCGGCGGATGGACGAGGTGCTCGTCAACAACTTCATGGTCTTCGACGACGTGGTGCGCGAGGAGGCGTTCGACCTGGTCGTCGGCGACGAGGCGTGGGACGTCGACCACCACCTGCACGAGAACCCCGAGCTGAAGCACTTCACGTTCGCCTGGATGACCGACTTCGTCGGCTGGCTGCCGATGCCGGACGGCGGGGAGGCCGAGGCGGCGCTGACCGCGGACTACAACGCCGAGATGATCGAGCAGCGCGCCCGGTTCCGACGGGTGCGCGACCGGTCGGTCTTCGTCGGCAACGCCGAGGACATCGTGCCGGACACCTTCGGTCCCGGGCTGCCGGGCATCCGCGAGTGGACCACCGAGAACTTCGAGTTCGCCGGCTACGTCACCGGGTTCGACCCCGCCTCGGTCGCCGACCGAGGACGACTGCGGACAGAGATCGGCTGGGGCGCGGACGACCCGTGGTGCGTGGTCACGGTCGGCGGGTCGGGGGTCGGCGGCTCCCTGCTCCGGCGCGTCCTGGACGCGGTGCCGGTCGCCCGGCGGCAGGTCGACGGGCTGCGGTTCCTCGTTGTCGCCGGGCCGCGGATCGACGCCGGCAGCCTGCCGCGCCGGCGCGGCGTGACGATGCGCGGACTGGTGCCCGACCTGCACCGCCAGCTCAGTGCCGCGGACCTCGCCGTGGTCCAGGGCGGGCTGACGACGTGCATGGAGCTCACCGCCGCGCGGCGGCCGTTCGTGTACGTCCCGCTGCGCCACCACTTCGAGCAGAACTTCCACGTGCGGCACCGGCTCGAGCGCTACCGGGCCGGGCGGTGCCTGCCCTACGAGCAGGCGGCGGACCCGGACGCACTCGCCGCGGCGCTCGTGGCCGAGCTCGGCCGGGAGGTCGACTACCGGCCGGTGGAGGGCGAGGGCGCACAGCGGGCAGGGGCGATGCTGGCCGAGCTGCTCTGATCTGAACTGCTCTGATCTGAACTGCTCTGAGCTGCTCCGAGCGGTGACGGCCGACGGGCCGGTCGCCGCGCTGCGCGGTCTCGCGCGGCACACGAGTTACCTTGTCGTGCGTGCCTGCGCGCATCCGGTTGCCGTTCGACCCGATCGTGCGCGCCCGCGACCTGTGGCGGGTGCGGTGGGGACCGCGGTCGGCGCCGTCGGCGATGGCGGCGGCCACCTCCGTCATGCGCGTGCAGCAGCTGCTCGTCGCCGACTTCGACGCCCGGCTGGCGCCGCACGGCCTGACGTTCGCCCGCTTCGAGGCGCTGGTGCTGCTGGCGTTCAGCCGGGAGGGCCGGCTGCCGATGAGCAAGGTGGGGGAACGGCTCATGGTGCACCCGACGAGCGCCACCCACATCGTGCAGCGGCTCGCCACGCAGGGCCTCGTCGAGCGGGTGCCCAACCCGCAGGACGGCCGCGGGACGCTCGCGTGCATCACCGCGTCCGGCGTCGACGTGATGGAGGCCGCGGCGCGCGACCTCGCCGGCTCGGGGTTCAGCCTCGATGCCCTGACCGCGGCCGAGCTGGCGCAGCTCTTCGCGCTGCTGCGCAAGGTCCGGCTGGACGCCGGCGACTTCGTCCCCCGCAAGCGGGAGGTGCCCCCAGCCGAGTGAGAATCGAGCGGAGCGAGGATCGGAGCGAGGATCGGAGCGAGAGCGGAGGAGCGCCAGAAGGCCCGGCGACCTCGACGCCGGCCCCGAAGGTGACAGTTAGTAGGACGTCCTAGTAAATTGGGCGGTATGACGTCCCCCTCCGAGTCCGCCGCTCCCTCCGGTCGACAGCGCTGGCAGCAGCGCTACGACGACGCCCTCGCGAAGGGCCGGGTGCGCGACGCCGACTTCACCACCCTGTCCGGCCAGGAGGTGGAGCCCGCCTACGGTCCCGCGGATGCCGAGGCCGAGGCCGCCTACCCGGGGTTCGAGCGAATCGGGTGGCCGGGGGAGTTCCCGTTCACCCGCGGGCTCTACCCGACCGGCTACCGCGGCCGCACGTGGACCATCCGGCAGTTCGCCGGCTTCGGCAACGCCGAGCAGACGAACGAGCGCTACAAGATGATCCTGGCCCGCGGGGGCGGCGGCCTGTCCGTGGCGTTCGACATGCCGACGCTCATGGGGCGCGACTCCGACGACACGCTGAGCCTCGGCGAGGTGGGCCACTGCGGCGTCGCCATCGACTCCGCCGAGGACATGGAGCGGCTGTTCCAGGACATCCGGCTCTCCGACGTCACCACCTCCATGACCATCAGCGGCCCGGCGGTCCCGGTCTTCTGCATGTACCTCGTCGCCGCCGAGCGGGACGGGGTCGACATCGGCGCCCTCGACGGCACGCTGCAGACCGACATCTTCAAGGAGTACATCGCTCAGAAGGAGTGGCTCTTCGCGCCCGAGCCGCACCTGCGCCTGATCGGCGACCTGATGGAGTACTGCTCCGAGAACATCCCGGCCTACAAGCCGCTGTCGGTGTCCGGCTACCACATCCGCGAGGCCGGCTCCACGGCCGCGCAGGAGCTCGCCTTCACCCTCGCCGACGGCTTCGGCTACGTCGAGCTCGGCACCTCGCGCGGTCTCGACGTCGACGTCTTCGCGCCGGGACTGAGCTTCTTCTTCGACAGCCACCTCGACTTCTTCGAGGAGATCGCCAAGTTCCGCGCGGCCCGCCGCATCTGGGCGCGCTGGATGCGGGACGTCTACGGCGCGACGACGGACAAGGCCCAGTGGCTGCGGTTCCACACCCAGACCGCCGGGGTCTCGCTCACCGCCCAGCAGCCGACGAACAACGTCGTGCGCACCGCCGTCGAGGCGCTCGCGGCCGTCCTCGGGGGCACGAACTCGCTGCACACCAACGCCCTCGACGAGACCTTGGCCCTGCCGAGCGAGCACGCGGCCGAGGTCGCCCTGCGCACGCAGCAGGTGATCATGGAGGAGACCGGCGTCACCAACGTCGCGGACCCGCTGGGCGGGTCCTGGTACATCGAGGCCCTCACCGACCAGATCGAGGCCGAGGCCGAGAAGATCTTCGACAAGGTCCGGCGGATGGGCGAGCTCGACAAGCCCCGCGACGCCGAGGGCAACGTGAAGCACGAGATCGGCCCGATCACCTCGGGCATCCTGCGCGGCATCGAGGACGGCTGGTTCATGTCCGAGATCGCCGAGGCCGCGTTCCAGTACCAGACGGCGCTGGAGAAGGGCGACAAGAAGGTCGTCGGGGTGAACTGCCACACCGAGTCGGTCAGCGGCGAGCTCGAGATCCTGCGCGTCAGCCACGAGGTCGAGCGCGACCAGGTCGCCACCCTGGGCCGGCGCCGCAGCGAGCGCGACGACGCGGCCGCACGGTCCGCGGTCGAGCGGATGGTCCGGGTCGCGCAGACCGACGAGAACCTCATCCCGGCGATGCTCGACGCGGTGCGGGCCGAGGCCACCCTCGGCGAGATCTGCACCAGCCTGCGCGAGGTCTGGGGCGACTACCGGGAGCCGGCCCGCTTCTGAGGCGCCGGCCGCCGGCGATTTGTCGCCGGTGCCGGACCTGTGCCTATCGTGACGACCATGACCCCGCGAAACGCCCTGGGGGCGCTGTGTGCCTCTGCCCTGCTGGCGCTGACCGCGTGCAGCTCGGGCGGCTCCGGTGAACCGGGCGCCGGCCCCTCCTCGAGCGGCTCGGCCGGGCCGGGCCCCGTCATCTCGCCGGAGCGGGTCCAGGCCGTGTCGACCGACGCGGTGAGCCGGGCCGGGGACGCGGTCCGCGCTCGTGGCTCGGACGCGAGAGCCGCCCGCACGAAGGCGTTCACCGGGCCGGCGCTGCGTGCCACCAAGGCGGACGCGAAGCTGGCCCACGTCAGCCCCACGCTGGCGCCGGACAACCCGGCCCTGTCCAGCCAGCAGCCCACGCCGCTGGCGGTGAGCCAGGGCTCGCCCCCGGGACTGCTGGTCCTGCAGAGCGGCGCCGGCCAGGGCGCCCTGCCCCGGCTGCAGCTGGTGCGCTCGGATGCCGCGGGGAAGAGCTGGAAGGTCGCCGAGGCGGCCACGATGCTGCCCGGC
Source organism: Segeticoccus sp. (assembly GCA_035690725.1). Classification (GTDB taxonomy): domain Bacteria; phylum Actinomycetota; class Actinomycetes; order Actinomycetales; family Dermatophilaceae; genus DASSKF01. Next base: position 15,241 of record DASSKF010000075.1, on the reverse strand, counting down.
ACCGAGGTGGCCCCCTTCGCGGCGCTCGCCGACGGCTCGCCCACGCCTCCCGCGGACCAGCGGTCCGGCCTGTCCGTGGCACCGGACACGCTGCTGCAGCAGTATGCAGCGAGCCTCGCCTACCCGAGGAAGCCGGTGAACGACCCGCCGTTCACCGGCGACCACTTCGGCAACCGGGTGCGCGAGTCGGCGCGATCCCAGGCACAGGAGACCGAGGCCTACGCGACGTTCCGCCAGGAGCACCAGGTCCTGCCTGACGACACCCACGTCGTGAAGCAGCAGGACGGCTCCGCCCTCGTCTTCGCCGTCCTCGAGCGGACCGACACCTTCACCGTGGCTGACGGCCGCACCCTCAACGCGCCCAAGTCCTTCACCGCGTTCGAGCCCAAGCAGGACAAGATCAACGACCGCGCGCAGATGACCACCCTGGAGTTCGTGGTGCTGCAGGTGCCCCGGGGCACCGGCCGGGCCTCGGTCATCGCCGCGTCCGAGCACCTGGTCGGTGCACGCGGCCACTGAGGGTCCCCCACCACCCGTCCCCCGACATCGGAGAGAATGACCGCCATGAGTGACCAGCCTTTCAACGCACCGGCGGCGCGCGGCGCTGTCGACCTGTCCTCACTGGGCCGCCCGGCGGCGGGAGCGAGCGGCGCCGCCGGCGCCGGCGCAGCCGGGGGAGGCGACGGCGTGGTCGTCGAGGGGACCGACGCCAACTTCAACGGCCTGGTCAACACGTCGATGAGCGTGCCACTCGTCGTCGTGCTCTGGTCGGCGCGCATGCCCGAGTCGCAGACGTTCGCCGACACGCTCACCGACGTCGCCCGCTCCTACGGCGGCCGCTTCCAGCTCGTGTCGGTGGACGTCGACGCCAACCCCGGCATCTTCCAGGCGTTCCAGGTGCAGTCGGTGCCGGTGACCGTCGGGGTGCTGCAGGGGCAGCCGGTGCCGCTGTTCGCGGGGCCGCAGCCGGCCGACCAGGTCCGGGCGGTCATCGACAAGCTCCTCGAGGCGGCGGTGGCGAACGGCATCACCGGGCGCGTCAGCGCCGACGAGCCGCCGGCGGAGGACGAGGAGCAGGAGCAGCCGCTGCCGCCACTGCACCAGGAGGCCTTCGACGCGATCGAGCGGGGCGACCTCGACGCCGCCTCGGCCGCCTACGAGCGGGCCATCAAGGACAACCCGGGCGACGAGGACGCGAAGGCGGGCCTGGCCCAGGTGAACCTGCTGCGGCGGACGGCCGGCGCCGACCTGGCGGCCGCCCGCAGCACCGCCGCGGACCACCCCACCGACGTCAGCGCGCAGTGCCTCGTCGCCGACCTCGACGTGCTGGGGGGCCACGTGGAGGACGCCTTCGTCCGGCTCGTCGACCTGGTGCGGGCCACCGGCGGCGACGAGCGCAACGCGGCGCGCGAGCACCTGCTCGAGCTCTTCTCCATCGTCGGCCCCAGCGACGAGCGCGTCCGCAAGGCGCGTACCTCGCTGATGAGCGCGCTCTACTGACACGCGCGCTCGGACTGCCGCGGGCGTCCGGTCCCGCCGAGGGGCGCTGAGACACTCCCCGCCGATCGGCGGGACGTGCTTGCATCCTCGCGCGTCTGCGGAAGTATGACGGCATGGACCCCGGACGGGTGGACCTGCCGGTCCCCGGCAGCGGCGAGCGACTCGGCGTGATCCGGCACGGCCACTACGGCCGGCCGGTGCTCGTCTTCCCGAGCGAGGCCGGGCACGCGGAGGACTTCGCCGCGGGCGGGATGGTCGAGGCGGTGAAGCACCTCGTCGACAGCGGCCGGGTGAGCTTCTTCTGCGTCGACTCGCTGGACGGCTGGAGCTGGTCGGACCGCAGTGTGTCCATCGAGGAGCGAGCACGGCGGCACGCGACCTACCAGCGCTGGCTGGACCGGATCGTCATACCGTTCATCAACGAGGAGACGAACGGACCGCACGAGATGATCACCCTCGGGGTCTCGATGGGGGCCTACCACGCCGTGCACTACGCGTTCCAGCGCGCGGACGTCGCGCCGCTGGCGATCGGGCTGTCCGGCAACTACGACGTCGGCACCTGGCACGCCTGGGGGGAGCGCGGTGACGCGACGTACTTCGCGAACCCGACCGACTACGTCGCCGGCCTGCACGGCGACCACCTCGACTGGCTGCGCGGCCGGCTGTCGGTGCTGCTCGTCTGCGGCCGCGGGGCGTTCGAGACGCACCCCACCGGAGCCCTGCCGTCGTCCCGGCGCTTCGCGCAGCTGCTCGGCGACAAGCAGATCACCCACCAGCTGGACCTGTGGGGTGACGATGTCGCCCACGACTGGCCCTGGTGGGGACGACAGCTGGCCCACCACCTTCCCCGATTCTGCTGACCGGTCGCGCCGACCGGTTTCCCACCCGGTTCGGCCGACCTCGACCCCAAGGAGAGCCGATGGCCCCTTCGCACACCCACCTGATCGGCTTGCTGCTCGGCGCCGAGGAGGACTGGCCCACCGCCTTCGAGCAGCTGACCCGGCGCCTGGGCGTGCTGGCCGGTCCGGACGGCAGCGAGCACCGGCTGGCCACCGAGCGCCTCACCATCGAGCCGTTCAACCTGCGGACGAAGCCTCGCACCGACCTGGTGATCGACCGGCTGGCGCACTGGTACTACCACCCGCGCGAGTGGCTCAAGAAGGCCGCGCTGATGGACGACGTCTACCTGCTCAACAGCCCGTTCACGTTCCAGTCGATGGAGAAGCACTCGGCGTACTGCGCCATGATGCGGCTCGGGATGCGCGTCCCCGAGACCGTCCTCGTCCCCTACAAGAACCCGGTCGACAACGCCCGCTGGGCCTACACCTCCGCGAAGTACAACCGCTCCTTCGACCTTGAGCAGATCGCCGACGAGCTCGGCTACCCGCTGTTCATGAAGCCGTTCGACGGCGGTGCCTGGCGCGGCGTCTCGCGGATCAAGGACCGGGAGGACCTGCACCGCGCCTACGACGAGTCCGGCGCGATGCTCATGCACCTGCAGCAGTCGATCGAGGACTACGACGTGTTCGCGCGCGCCCTCACCATCGGTCCCGAGTCGATGGTCATGGACTTCCGCCCGGACCAGCCCATGCACAACCGGTATGCCGTGTCCTACGACTTCCTGTCCCCTCAGGTGGGTGCCCAGGCCGTGACGATCGCGCAGACCGTGAATGCCTTCTTCCGCTGGGAGTTCAACTCCTGCGAGATGCTCGTCAAGGACGGGGTGGTCCACCCGATCGACTACGCCAATGCCTGTCCGGACGTGGCGGTCACGTCGCTGCACTACTACTTCCCGTGGGCGATCAAGGCGCTGCTGCGCTGGTCCGCGTTCTGCCTCGTCACCCACCGCACGGCCAGGACGCAGGTCGACCCCGATCCCTGGTTCGCCGTCGCCGACGACCCCGAGCTGGACGAGGCGGGGCGGCTCGAGGCCTACCAGCGGCTCGCCGACCAGCACTTCGACAAGGACCGCTACGAGGAGTTCTGCGCCACCACCATGGCCGGGCTCGACGAGATGGTCCTGGAGTGGGTGCAGTCGCCGGAGTTCGAGACGCTGCTCACCGACACCGTGCACACCACCTACCCGGCACACGAGCAGGAGCGCTTCCGGGCCCACTTCGGCGGCCTCGTCGACCTGTGGGTCAAGGACGAGACCGCCCGCCTGGCCCTCACCTCGTGACCGACCCCGAGGACCACCGGCGGCTGATGCTGGTCCACGCCCACCCGGACGACGAGTCCAGCGCGACGGGGGCGACGATGGCGCGGTACGCGGAGGAGGGCGCGGCGGTCACCCTCGTCACCTGCACGCTCGGTGAGCTCGGCGAGGTCGTCGTCCCCGAGCTCGCGCACCTCGCGGCCGACCGTGACGACGCCCTCGCCCCGCACCGGCTCGGTGAGCTGACCGCGGCGATGGCCGCCCTCGGGGTCACCGACTTCGTCCGGCTCGGCGGCGACGGCCGCTGGCGGGACTCAGGCATGGTCTTCGACTCCCAGCAGGGCGTCCTCCCCGTGCCGGACCCGCACCGGGACAGCTTCTGGCAGGCCGACCTGCTGGAGGCGGCGAACGCGTTGGTCGAGCTCATCCGCGACCGCCGCCCGCACGTGCTGGTCACCTATGACGAGAACGGCCACTACGGCCACCCGGACCACGTCCAGGCGCACCGGGTGGCGACCTATGCCGTGTCCCTCGCCGCGGTGCCCTCCCACCGGCCCGACCTCGGCCGGCCGTGGACGGTCCAGCGGGTGCTGTGGACGGCCCTGTCCGAGAACGTGGTCCGCACAATGGTCCGCGAGACCCGTGAGGCGGGGGAGTCGGACGAGTTCCTCGACGCCATCGACCTCGACTCCGACGAGCCCCCGCTGATGAGCGTGCGCGACGCGGACATCGACGTACGCATTGACGGACACCCTTACGCGACGCAGCGTTTCGCCGCGCTGCGCGCGCACGCCTCGCAGATCCCGGCCGACGAGTTCTTCTTCCGGCTCGAGGGTGCGCCACCGGGCCCGCTCTGGGAGGAGTGCTTCCGGTTCGCCGGTGGTGTGCCGTTCGAGGGGCCGGCGGACGACCTGTTCGCCGGCCTGGACCTCCCCTCGGTGCTCAGCCGCTGAGCGCCGAGCCGACGACCTCGCGGGCCTGCGCCTGCACCTGCTCGAGGTGGTCGGGGCCACGGAACGACTCGGCGTAGATCTTGTAGACGTCCTCGGTCCCGGACGGCCGCGCGGCGAACCACGCGCTCTCCGTCGTCACCTTGAGCCCACCGATCGCCGCACCGTTGCCGGGTGCGTCGGTGAGCTTGGCGGTGATCGGCTCCCCGGCCAGGCTGTCCGCGGTGACGGCGTCGGGGCTCAGCCCCTTCAGCCGGGCCTTCTCCTCGCGCGTCGCGGGCGCGTCCACCCGTGCGTAGGCGGGGGATCCGAAGCGCTCGGCGAGGTCGGCGTAGTGCTGGCTCGGGGTGCGGCCGGTCGTGGCCAGGATCTCCGAGGCGAGCAGGTCGAGGATGATGCCGTCCTTGTCGGTGGTCCACACCGACCCGTCGCGGCGCAGGAAGGAGGCGCCCGCGGACTCCTCGCCGCCGAACGCGATGGAGCCGTCGAGCAGTCCGGGCACGAACCACTTGAACCCGACGGGCACCTCGAGCAGGGGGCGGCCGACGGCCTCGGCGACCCGGTCGATCATCGACGAGGAGACCAGCGTCTTGCCCACGGCGGCGCCGGCGGGCCACCCCTCCCGGGCGCCGCCGTAGAGGTAGTGGATCGCCACCGCCAGGTAGTGGTTCGGGTTCATCAGGCCGGCATCGGGCGTCACGATGCCGTGCCGGTCGCTGTCGGCGTCGTTGCCCGTGGCGAGGTCGTACCTGTCCTTCTGCTCGATCAGCGAGGCCATCGCGGACGGGGAGGAGCAGTCCATCCGGATCTTGCCGTCCCAGTCCAGCGTCATGAACCGCCAGGTCGGGTCGACCAGCGGGTTCACGACGGTGAGGTCGAGCCGGTGCCGCTCGGCGATCTCGCCCCAGTAGGCGACGCTCGCGCCGCCCAGCGGGTCGGCACCGATGCGCACGCCGGCCTCGCGGACCTTGTCGAGGTCCACCACCGACGGCAGGTCGTCGACGTACGTCCCCAGGAAGTCGTATGCCGACACGCTCGCCCGTGCCCGCTCGAACGGGACGCGCTCCACCCCTTGGAGCCGCTCGGACAGCAAGTGGTTGGCGCGCTCCTGGATCACCGAGGTGATCTCGCCGCCGGCCGGCCCGCCGTCCGGCGGGTTGTACTTGAACCCGCCGTCGCTCGGCGGGTTGTGCGACGGGGTGACCACGATGCCGTCGGCGAGACCACGACCGGAACCCGTGGCGCGCCTCCCCTCGTTGGCTCGCAGGATGGCGTGGGAGACGGCGGGCGTGGGCGTGTAGCCGTCCCGGTCGTCGACGAGCACCGTGACGTCGTTGGCGACCAGCACCTCCAGCGCAGTCGCCCAGGCCGGCTCGGACAGGCCGTGGGTGTCCCGGCCGATGAACAGCGGTCCGTCGATGCCCGCCTCGCGGCGGTGGTCGCAGATCGCCTGCGTGGTGGCGAGGATGTGCTGCTCGTTGAACGCCGCCGTCAGGCTGCTGCCCCGGTGGCCCGAGGTGCCGAAGGAGACCTGCTGTGCGGGATCGAGCGGGTCCGGTGTCACCGTGTAGTAGGCCGTGACCAGGTGGGCCACGTCGACGAGGTCCTCCGGCTGCGCCGGCGTGCCGGCCCGCTTGTCGTTCACGTCTCCTCCTCCGGCTCTCCAGACGTCGTGGTCACGCCGTCCGGCTCTCCAGACGTCGTGGTCACGCCGTCCGGCTCCAACCAGAGCGCGCCCAGCGGCGGCAGCGTGAGCACCGCCGAGCAGGGCTGGCCGTGCCACGGCACCTCCTCGGCGACCACGCCGCCGAGGTTGCCCACGCCGGAGCCGCCGTAGTCGCCGGCGTCGGTGTTGACGACCTCGTTCCACCGTCCGGGCCGGGGGAGGCCCAGCCGGTAGTTGCCGTGCGGCGTGCCGCTGAAGTTGACAACATTCGCGAGGACCGGCCGCCGGCCGCCAGCGGCGACGTCGGAGGAGCCGCGAGACGATACAGCCTCCTCGTGCCCGAACCGCAGGTAGGAGAACGTGTTTCCGGCCGAGTCGTTCGCGTCGATCCACTCGAAGCCGGCCGGGTCGCTGTCGAGCTGCCACAGCTGCGGTCGGGAGCGGTAGGCGGTGTTGAGGTCCCGCACCAGGGAGTGCAGCCCCCAGTGCGCCGGCTGGTCGAGCAGCCACCAGTCCAGGCTCCGGGCGTCGGCCCACTCGGCCTCCTGGCCGAACTCGCAGCCCATGAAGAGCAGCTGCTTGCCCGGGTGGGACCACATGTAGGCGAAGAACGCGCGCATGGTGGCCAGCTGCTGCCACCGGTCACCCGGCATCTTGCGCAGCAGCGAGCCCTTGCCGTGCACGACCTCGTCGTGGCTGATCGGCAGCACGAAGCTCTCGCTGTAGGCGTACATCATCGAGAACGTCAGCTGGTGGTGGTGGTACTGCCGGTGGACCGGCTCCTTGGCCAGGTAGTTGAGCGTGTCGTGCATCCAGCCCATGTTCCACTTCAGCCCGAACCCGAGCCCGCCCAAGTGCGTCGGCCGGGTGACGCCGGGCCACGAGGTGGACTCCTCGGCAACCGTGACGACGCCCGGCTCGCGCCGGTAGGCGGTGGCGTTGGTCTCCTGCAGGAGCTCCACCGCCTCGAGGTGCTCCCGGCCGCCGTAGCGGTTGGGCACCCACTGCCCCTCCTCGCGCGAGTAGTCGAGGTAGAGCATCGAGGCGACCGCGTCGACCCGGATGCCGTCCGCGTGGAACTCCTGCATCCAGTAGAGGGCGTTGGCCACGAGGAAGTTGCGCACCTGCGGCCGGCCGAAGTCGAACACGTGCGTGCCCCAGTCGGGCTGGTCGCCCTTGCGGGGGTCGGCGTACTCGTAGAGCGGCTGCCCGTCGAACCGGGCCAGGGCGAACGCGTCCTTCGGGAAGTGGGCGGGGACCCAGTCGAGGATGACGCCGATCCCGGCCCGGTGCAGCCGGTCGACCAGGTGGCGGAAGTCGTCCGGGTCGCCGAAGCGCGCGCTCGGCGCGTAGTAGCCGGTCACCTGGTAGCCCCAGGACGGGCCGTACGGGTGCTCCATCACCGGCAGGAACTCCACGTGCGTGAAGCCGAGGTCGCTGACGTAGTTGACCAGGTCCTGGGCCAGGTCGCGGTAGCCGTACCCCTGCCGCCACGAGCCCAGGTGCACCTCGTAGATGCTCATCGGCCCGGACTGGGGTGTGGCGCCGGCCTCCGACCTCTGCCGCATCCAGTCCCCGTCACCCCAGTCGTATGCCGTGCGCGTCACGACCGACGCCGTGGCCGGGGGCGCCTCGGTCGCCCGGGCGAGCGGGTCGGACTTGGGGCGACGGATCCCGTCGGACCCGGTGATCTCGTACTTGTAGCGCGTGCCCGCGCCGACGCCGGGCACGAACAGCTCCCACACGCCGCTGGCGCCGAGCGCCCGCATCGGGTGGGTCACGCCGTCCCAGTGGTTGAAGTCGCCGATCACGCGGATCGCCCGGGCATGGGGCGCCCAGACCGCGAACGAGGTGCCCCGGACCGGCCCCAGCGGCCCGTCGTAGTCGTGCAGGTGCGAGCCGAGCACCGTCCAGAGCTGCTCGTGGCGCCCCTCGCCGATCAGGTGCAGGTCGACCTCACCGAGGGTGGGCAGGAACCGGTAGGGGTCGTCCTGACGGTGCTCGATGCCGTCCTCGTAGGAGACCACCAGCCGGTAGTCCGGCACCGTCCCGGTGGGCAGCGTGCCGGCCCAGATCCCCTCGTACTCGTGCTCCAGCTCGACCCGCTCGCCGTCGCCGAGCTCGACCTCGACCCGGCTGGCCCACGGACGCAGGGCGCGGACGGTGACGGTGTCGCCGTGCTGGTGCGCCCCGAGCACCGAGTGCGGGTCGCCGTGCAGGCCCCGCACCAGCAGGTCGAGCTCCTCGTGGCCCCGGGGCTGCACGGAGGGCGGCTCGGCGGTGGGGGACATCCGTCGCTCGGCGAGGATGCGCTCGACACCGGCCACCGGCAGCGGCAGCCAGTCCGGCCGGTTGCGGGCCTCGTAGACCACCTCGTAGAGCGCCTTGTCGAGCTCGAGCGCCTCCAGCAGCAGGGCATCCTCACGCGGGTCGCGGTCGGCGATCTCGGCGTATCCGACGAGGAACGCGTGCCGGGCGGCACGTGCCCAGGGTGCCCGGGAGGTGCCGTCCGCGTGCTCGGCGGCGCCGGCCGCGTAGTCGAACGAGCGCAGCATGCCGGCGACGTCGCGCAGTGCCAGGTCGGGGCGGGTCCGCTCCGACAGCGGACGCAGCGGCTCGCCCTCGAAGTCGACCATCACCCAGCCGCGGTCGGGTGCGTCGAGCACCTGGCCGAGGTGGAAGTCGCCGTGGATCCGCTGCAGCTCGGGCCAGGTCGCGTCCCCGGCGGCCGCGATGACCGCGTCGACCTCGGCCCGGTGCCGTCCCAGCTCGGGCGCCTCGGCCAGCGCCGCCTGCGCGCGGGACCGCATGCTGGCGACCAGCTCCTCGCGGTCGGAGGCGGAGGCCGGTGCCGTGGGCAGCGCCTCGCACAGCGCCCGGTGCACCCGGGCCGTGGCGCGCCCCAGTGCCCGCGCCGGCTCGCTGAAGTCCTCGCCGGCGGTCGCGGCGCGCACCGCAACCCGCCAGGCGTCATCCACGCCGGGGATGAACTCCTGGACCACGGCGATGTCGCCGGTGACGGTGCTCGCGCTGCTGCCCCCGTCGGGCCAGCTGGCGGACAGGTGGCCCACCGGGGTGGGGACGGCCCGGCTCCCGGCGTTCGCGAGTGCCTCCTGGAGGAACACGTCCGGGTTGTCCCCCTCGTGCATCACCCGGAAGACCTTGCAGACCAAGGGAGTTGCTGCCGCACCGGCGGCGTCGGCGGTCTCGTAGACGATCGAGGTGTTCGACTGCTCCCCGGACAGCACGCGTGCGGTACGCACCCGCACCGGCTCGGAGGCGCGCTGCAGGTGGCTGCGGACGCGCGGCTCCCGGGTGTGCGACTGCTCACCGGACTGCGCGACGACGTCCCCGAGCACCAGCGCGAGCAGCTGCTCGGCGTACACCGGGTCGTGCGGCCCGTCATACACCCATCGGCGGCCGAGCACGCTGTGCTCCACCGTCCCGAGCAGGGCGTGCTCGGCGCCCTCCAGCGGGGCGTCGCGGTAGGTGAGTGGCACCTGGTAGGCGGCGGGGGCGCTGCCCGACTCGTCGAGGACGACGATGGTCTCGATGCCCACCCGGCCCCCGGGGTCGTCCAGGCGCCACGACCACAGGCGACGCAGCCGCGGCTCGCGGCCCTTCCCGGCATACCAGCGCTGTTGCCCGATCCACGTCGCCAGCAGCTCGAGCTTGCCCGGGGTGATCGTCGCCTGGTGGATCTCAGCCACCGGTTCCTCCCTTCGGCTGCAGGCCCAGCCAGAAGAAGTCGCGCGACCCGAGGGTCAGCGTCACGTCACCGTCGTCGGAGACCGCGGGGAAGCCCTCCCCGCCGAAGAGGTCGACGAGCAGGGCGCCCTTGTAGGGCTCCGGCATGGTGATCTGGGTGGCCTGCGGGCGGTTGGACAGGTTGGTCACGCACAGCACGGCCCCGAACCCGCGGGTCTGGGCGGTCTCGTCGGGGCTCACTGCGCGCACGTACGACAGGATGGCGCCGTTGTCCGCCGGGCACACCTCGAAGGTGCCCAGTCCGAACACGGAGTGCTGGGAGCGCACCTGCAGCATCCCCCGGACCCAGTGCAGCAGGGACGCGCTGGAGGCCATCTGCGCCTCGACGTTCACGTTGTTGTAGTGGTAGACGAGGCTGGAGATGACCGGGAGGTAGAGCTTGCCCGGATCCGCGGCGGAGAAGCCGGAGTTGCGGTCCGGCGTCCACTGCATCGGCGTGCGCACCGCGTCGCGGTCGCTGAGCCAGATGTTGTCGCCCATCCCGATCTCGTCGCCGTAGTAGAGGCAGGGGGTCCCGGGCAGGGACAGCAGCAGGGCGTGGATGAGCTCGATCTCGGCCCGGGAGTTGTCCAGCAGCGGCGCGAGCCGGCGCCGGATGCCGATGTTGGCCCGCATCCGCGGGTCGGGGGCGTACCAGCCGTACATCGCGACCCGCTCGTCCGGCGAGACCATCTCGAGGGTCAGCTCGTCGTGGTTGCGCAGGAAGGTGCCCCACTGTCCGCCCGCCGGGATCGGGGGCGTCTTGGCCATGACGTCGATGACCGGTGCGGCCTTCTCCTCCCGGAGCGCGTAGTACAGCCGCGGCATCACCGGGAAGTGGAAGCACATCTGGCACTCCGGGGCCTGCGGGGTGCCGTAGTAGTCCACGACCTCCTCGGGCATCTGGTTGGCCTCGGCGAGCAGGATCCGGCCGGGGAACTCCTCGTCGACCATCGCGCGCAGGCGGGCCAGGAAGTCGTGCGTGCGGGGGAGGTTCTCGCAGTTCGTGCCCTCCTCCTCGAACAGGTAGGGCACCGCGTCCAGGCGGAACCCGTCGATGCCGAGGTCCATCCAGAAGCGGACGACGTCGAACATCGCCTCGGCGACCTTCGGGTTCTCGAAGTTCAGGTCCGGCTGGTGGGAGAAGAAGCGGTGCCAGAAGAACTGCCGGCGCACCGGGTCGAAGGTCCAGTTGGAGACCTCGGTGTCCACGAAGATGATCCGCGCGTCCGGGTAGCGGTCGTCCGTGTCGGACCACACGTAGAAGTCGCCGAACGGGCCCTCCGGGTCCGAGCGCGACGCCTGGAACCACGGGTGCTGGTCGGAGGTGTGGTTCATCACCAGGTCGGTGATGATGCGGATGCCGCGTGCGTGCGCCTGGGAGACCAGCTCGGTGAACTCCGGCAGGGTGCCGAACTCCGGCAGCACGGCGGTGTAGTCCGAGATGTCGTAGCCGCCGTCCCGCAGCGGCGAGGCGTAGAACGGCGGCAGCCACAGGCAGTCCACGCCCAGCCACTGCAGGTAGTCCAGGCGGTTGATCAGGCCGGTGAAGTCACCGGCGCCGGATCCGTTGGAGTCGGAGAACCCCCGCACCAGCACCTCGTAGAAGACGGCGGTGCGGTACCAGTGCGGGTCGTGCCTGAGCCCCGGCTGGCTGAGGTTGATGCCCTGCATCAGAACCTCCTCACGTGCACGATGTGGACGGGTTCGGTGTCCGGCCCGAGCCGGACGTAGTTGTGCTCGCCCCAGTGCCAGGACTCCCCGGTGACCAGGTCGTGGGCGAGGAAGGAGTCGCCCCAGCCCAGGCCGAGCGCCGGCATGTCCAGGTGGAGCCAGGACTCCCGGGTGGCGTGCGGGTCGAGGTTGGCCACGACGATGACGACGTCGTCCCGGCCGTCCACGGTTCGTCGTTTGGAGTAGGCGAGGACGTTCTCGTCGTCGACGTGGTGGATCGCCAGGTTGCGCAACCAGTGCAGGGCCGGGTGGGCGCGCCGGATCTCGTTGAGCCGCTTGAGGTAGGGCGCGAGGGTCTGCCCGGCCAGCGGGCCGCCCGGCTCGCGATCGGCCCACCGGCGGTCCTTGTACTGGTACTTCTCGTTGTCGATCTGCTCCTCCGCGCCGGGGCGGGCGACGTTCTCCACCAGCTCGTAGCCGGCGTAGATCCCGTAGGTCGGCACCGCTGTCGCCGCGATGGCCGCGCGCAGCTTGAAGGCGACCGGCCCGCCATACTGCATGTACGGCGTGAGGATGTCGTGCGTGGTCGGCCAGAACGACGGGCGCATGTAGGCCGCCGCCTCCCCGGACACCTCACGCAGGTACTCCTCCAGCTCCCACCGGGTGTTGCGCCACGCGAAGTAGGTGTACGACTGCTGGAACCCGACCTTGGCCAGGGTGTGCATCATCGCCGGGCGGGTGAACGCCTCGGCCAGCCAGATGGTGTCGGGCGCAACGGCAGCCACATCACTGATCAGCCACTGCCAGAACTCCACCGGCTTGGTGTGCGGGTTGTCGACGCGGAAGATGCGCACCCCGTGGTCGATCCAGACCTGCACGACCCGCCGCACCTCGGCGTAGATGCCCTCGGGGTCGTTGTCGAAGTTGACCGGGTAGATGTCCTGGTACTTCTTCGGCGGGTTCTCGGCGTAGGCGATGCTGCCGTCCGCGCGGGTGGTGAACCACTCCGGGTGCTCCGTGACCCACGGGTGGTCGGGGGCGCACTGCAGGGCGAGGTCGAGCGCCACCTCCAGGCCCAGCCGGTTCGCCTCGGCGACGAAGGCGTCGAAGTCCTCGAACGTGCCGAGGTCGGGGTGGATCGCGTCGTGCCCGCCCTCGGCCGACCCGATCGCGTAGGGGGAGCCGGGGTCCTCCGGGGTGTGCTCGAGGGTGTTGTTCGGCCCCTTGCGGTTGATCCGGCCGATCGGGTGCACCGGGGTGAGGTAGACGACGTCGAACGCCATCTGCGCGACGGCGGGCAGGCGCTCGGCCGCCGTGCGCAGCGTCCCGGAGACCCAGCGGCCGTGCTCGTCCTGGTGGGCGCCCTCCGATCGGGGGAAGATCTCGTACCACGCGCCGTACAGGGCGCGGTCGCGCTCGACCAGCCAGGGGACGGGCTCGCCGGGGGTGACGAGGTCCCGCAGCGGCCGGGCAGCCATCTCCCGCTCGACCTCGGGGCTGGTGCCGGCCTCCAGCCGGACCATGGGCGGACGGGTGCCGTCGCGCAGGGCGGTCACCGCGTCGCGGAGCACCTGTGCCTGGGCCGGGGTGCGCTCGACCTCGGCGACCGCCCGCTCGAGCACCCGCGCGCCCTCCTCGAGCATCAGGGCCGTGTCGACCTCGGCGGCCACCTTGATCGACGCGTCGTGCTCCCAGGTCCGGTAGGGGTCGGACCAGCCCTCGACCCGGAACGACCACATCCCGGTGCGGTCCGCACCCGCCCGCCCGACCCAGTGGTCCAGGCCTGCCGAGACGAGGGTCATCGGGCGGTGCTGCTCGGTGCCGTCCGGCGCCGTGAGCACGAGCGAGGCGTTGACCGCGTCGTGCCCCTCCCGGAACACGGTGGCGCTGACGCCGAACTCCTCGTGGACGACGGACTTGGCCGGCCAGGAGCCGCAGTCGACGCGCGGACTGACGGACAGCACCGGGATCCGTCCGAGCGGTCGCTGGCGGGCTCGGCCCAGGGCACCGGTGGTCGGCCCGGGCACGGTCGGCTCGATGGCGGCATCGCGAGGCGAGTCGGTCACGGTGTCGACGCTACCGGCCGGAGCGGGAGGACCGTGGCAGGCCGGGCCACCTGTTCGGGAACCCGCCCGGCCACGGCCTCGGGTATCGGTGGGCCCGGTGGCTGACTTATGCTGCGACCCCGTGAAGGCCATCCGTCGTTTCCACGTGCGCACCGTCCTCCCCGAGCGGATCGCGGCACTGTCCGAGCTCGCCACGAACCTGCGGTGGTCCTGGCACGCGCCGACCCGCGACCTCTTCGAGGGCATCGACCCGGAGCGGTGGCTCGCGGTCCGCCGCGACCCGGTGCGGCTGCTGTCCGTGCTCACCGCGGACGAGCTGGAGGCGCTCGCGGCCGACGGCGACTTCCTTGCCCGGATGGACCACGCCGTCGAGGGCCTGCGCTCCTACCTGGAGCGTCCGCGCTGGTACCAGCGGCTCGCCGAGGACGAGGGGGAGCGGCGCTGCCCGCGGGCGATCGCGTACTTCAGCCCGGAGTACGGGATCACCGCCGCCCTGCCGCAGTACTCCGGCGGCCTCGGCATCCTGGCGGGCGACCACCTCAAGTCCGCCTCCGACCTCGGCGTGCCGGTCGTCGGTGTGGGCCTTTTCTACAAGTCCGGCTACTTCAAGCAGTCGCTGAACGCGGACGGCTGGCAGCAGGAGACCTACCCGGTCCTCGACCCCGACGACCTGCCCCTCTCGCTGGTCCGTGAGGCGGACGGCCGGCCCGCGGACGTCACCCTCGGCCTACCGGGCGGCCGCACCCTGCACGCGTACGTGTGGCGGGCCCAGGTCGGCAGGGTGCCGCTGCTGCTGCTGGACTCCGACAACGACCTGAACGACGATGCCGCGCGCCAGCTCACCAACCGGCTCTACGGGGGCGGCGGGGAGCAGCGGCTGCAGCAGGAGATGCTGCTCGGCATCGGCGGCGTGCGGGCAGTGCGGCTGTGGTCCCGCCTGACCGGCGCCCCGGACCCGGACGTCTACCACACCAACGAGGGCCACGCGGGCTTCCTCGGGGTGGAGCGCATCCGTGAGCTGGTCAAGGACGAGGGGCTCAGCTTCGAGGAGGCGCTCGAGGCCACCCGTGCGGCCACCGTCTTCACGACCCACACGCCCGTCCCCGCCGGCATCGACCGGTTCGGGGTCGACCAGGTCCGGCTGCACTTCGGGGGCAGCAACGAGTTCGAGGGGGTGCCGGCCGACCGGCTCCTGGCGCTCGGCGCCGAGGACTACCCCGGCGGCTCGCCGGACGTGTTCAACATGGCGGTCATGGGACTGCGCCTGGCGCAGCGCGCCAACGGCGTCTCGCGGCTGCACGGAGAGGTCAGCCGCCACATGTTCGACGGCCTCTGGCCGGGGTTCGACGACGCCGAGGTCCCGATCACGAGCATCACCAACGGCGTCCACGCCCCGACGTGGGTGGACCGCAAGGTCTTCGAGCTCGCGGAGACCTACGTGGGCACGACCAACATCGAGGAGGAGCAGGCCTGGGACCGCATC
>DASSKF010000074.1:0-25134 GCA_035690725.1 Segeticoccus sp. | reverse complement strand
TCTGCGGGTCCTGGCCCAGCACACGCCCGTCGTCCGCGGCCGCCTCGAGCAACTCACGGGCCTTCGCCGGAGTCATCTCGTCGGGGGCGATGTCGTCGTTGACGGTGGCCCGCCGCGGCTTCGCCTGCGCGGCCGCTGAGGCGGCTGCCTCGTCGGTCACCTCACCGGTCGCGGGATCCACGCCGGAGGGCACGACCTGCTCGACGTAGGGCCCGTAGCGGCCCACCCGCACGACCATCCCCTCGCCCAGGTCGACCGTGGAGATCCGGCGGGCGTCGATCTCGCCGAGGTCCTCCACCAGCTGGCGCAGCCCCTCGACGTTGGTCCCCTGGCCACCGAAGTAGAACCGCTGCAGCCACTTGACCCGCTGCTGGTCCCCCCGGGCGATCGCGTCGAGGTCCTCCTCCATCGAGGCGGTGAAGTCGTAGTCGACCAGTCGCGGGAAGTGCTCCTCCAGCAGCCGCGTCACGGCGAACGCCAGCCAGGTCGGCACCAGCGCCGTCCCGCGCAGCCGCACGTAGCCACGGTCCTGGATCGTGCCGACCGTCGCGGCATACGTCGACGGGCGGCCGATGCCCTTCTCCTCCATCGCCTTGATGAGCGTGGCCTCGGTGTAGCGGGCCGGGGGCGTGGTCTCGTGGCCGTCGGCCGCGGCACGCAGCACGTCCAGCCCCACACCCTCGCTGAGCTTGGGCAGCCGGCTGTCGCGGTCGCCCTGACCGGCACCAGCGCCCGCCCCGCGGCGCTCCTCCTCGTCGCGTCCCTCCTCGTAGGCGGCGAGGAAGCCGCGGAAGGTGATCACCGTGCCGCTGGCCGTGAACTCGACCGCGCGCTCGCCCTCGGGGGTCGCCACGGTGCCGCCGAGCTTGACCGTGGCGGTCGAGCCGCGGGCGTCGGCCATCTGGGAGGCGACCGTCCGCTTCCAGACGAGCTCGTAGAGCCCGAACTCCTCACCGCGCAGCTCGCCGGCCACCTGCGCCGGGGTGCGGAACCGGTCCCCCGCCGGGCGGATGGCCTCGTGCGCCTCCTGGGCGTTCTTGACCTTCTTCTCGTAGCGGCGAGGGGCGTCGGGGACGTACTCGGCGCCATACAGGTCCCGTGCCTGGCCACGCGCGGCGGTGAGCGCGGACTCCGACAGGGTCGTGCTGTCGGTGCGCATGTAGGTGATGTAGCCGTTCTCGTACAGCCGCTGCGCCACGCGCATCGCGTTCTTGCTGCTCATCCGCAGTTTGCGCCCCGCCTCCTGCTGCAGCGTCGAGGTGGTGAACGGCGCCGCGGGCCGACGCGTGTACGGCTTCTCCTGCACGCTGGACACCCGGACCGCGGCCTGCGGCAGCGCGCTCGCGATCGCGGTGGCCGCCGCCTCGTCGAGGTGCACGAGCTCCTGTTTGGTGGACGCCTTCAGCCGGCCGTCGTCGCCGAAGTCGCGGCCCACCGCCACCCGAGCGCCGTCCACACCGGTCAGCCGCGCCGCGAACGCCTGCCCGCTGCTCTGCTCGGGAGCGAACTCCCCCTCCACGTCCCAGTAGGCCGCGGCACGGAACGCCATCCGCGCACGCTCGCGCTCGACCACCATCCGGGTCGCCACCGACTGCACGCGACCCGCCGACAGCCCCTGCCGGACCTTGCGCCACAGCACCGGGCTGATCTCGTAGCCGTACAGCCGGTCCAGGATGCGCCGGGTCTCCTGGGCGTCGACCAGCCGGTCGTCCAGGTCACGGGTCTCGTTGGCCGCACGCAGGATCGCCTCGCGGGTGATCTCGTGGAACACCATCCGCCGCACCGGGACCTTCGGCCGGAGCACCTCGAGCAGGTGCCAGGCGATCGCCTCGCCCTCCCGGTCCTCGTCGGTGGCCAGCAGGAGCTCGTCGGCGTCCTTCAGCAGCCGCCGCAGCTCGGCTACCTTCTTCTTCTTGTCCGGGTCGACCACGTAGTAGGCGTCGAAGCCGTTGTCCACGTCCACGGCGAACCGGCCGTAGGGCCCCTTCTTCATGTCCGTCGGGAGCTCGCTCGGGTTGGGCAGGTCACGGATGTGGCCGACACTCGCGTCGACCGCGTAGTCCTTGCCCAGGTACTCACCGATCTTCTTCGCCTTGGCCGGCGACTCGACGATGACGAGTTTGCGTCCGGTGGTTGCTGCCACGTGCTGACCCCTTCGTTCCCGTCGCCACGTGCAGCGGATTCGTCGCTACTCCGACGTGGAGACGCGACTAGACGGTAACCCCTGCACCCCGGTGGTCGGCTCCCGGGCGGCGTCCCGGCCCGTGTGAATCGAGGAGGGCGCGGGTACAAGCGCCGCATGCGCGACACCGATCCGGCACAGGTGCTCGACCGGTTCCCGGGGCTCCGGGTGCTGGTGGTGGGCGACCTGGTCCTCGACGAGTGGCTGGAGGGTGCGAGCACCCGGCTGTGCCGGGAGGCCCCCGTCCCGGTCGTGGACGTCGAGCGCACCCGTGCGGTGCCCGGCTGCGCGGCGAACGTCGCCGCGAACGCCGCCGCGCTGGGTGCCGGGACGCGGGTGCTCGGGCTCGTCGGCGACGACCGCGACGGTGGCTGCCTCCGGCGGACGCTGCGGGAGGCCGGCGCGGACCCGTCGGGCATCGTCACCGACGCAGGGCACCGGACGACGGCCAAACGGCGGCTGCTGTCCGACGGCCAGGTGATCGCCCGGTTCGACCAGCAGGACCACCACGAGTGGGCGCCTGCGACCGTTCGCGCCCTGGCGGATCGGGTCCGCCGGGAGGCGCCGCGCCACGACCTCGTCCTCGTGGGCGACTACGGCGATGCGAGCGCGGGCGACGCGGTGCGGCGGGCCCTGTGCGAGGTGCGCGACCGCTTGCGCGGCCCCCTGCTCGCCGACGCCCACGACCTGCAGCCGTGGCGCCCCTGCAGACCCACCGCCGTGACGCCGAGCGCCGCGGAGGCGCTGGCACTGCTCCACCGGGAGGACGCGCCCCGGCGCGCCCTGCTCGACGGGGAGCGGAGCGAGCTGCCGGAACGGGCCGGTGCCGACATGGTGGCCGTGACCCTGGACGCGGACGGGACCGTCCTGCACTGGTCCGGGCCCACGCACCGCACCCGGCCCGCGCGCGCCTCCCGGCACACGACGGGCGCCGGGGACACCTTCGTCGCCGCCTTCGGGCTGGCCCTGGCCGCCGGGGCGGCCCCTCCCACCGCGGCCGACCTCGCGCAGTCGGCGGCGGACGTGGTGGTCGCCGAGCCGGAGACGACCGTGTGCTCCCGGACCGACCTGGTGCGCCGATGCTCACCCCGACCGGCCCGGTCGGTGCTCACCGCCGACGAGGTGCACGACCTCGTCGAGCGGTGCCGGGCGCGGGGCGAGCTGATCGGCTTCACCAACGGCTGCTTCGACGTCATGCACGCGGGCCACGCCGCCTACCTGGAGCAGGCCGCGGCCCTGGTCGACATCCTCGTCGTGGGCGTGAACAGCGACGCCAGCGTGCGCCGGCTCAAGGGCCCGGACCGGCCGGTCCTCGGCGAGCGGGAGCGGGTGCGGCTGCTCGGTGCCCTGACGGCGGTCGATGCCGTCACCGTCTTCGACGGGGACAGCCCAACCGCGCTCATCGAGCGCATCCACCCCGACCTCTACGTCAAGGGCGGCGACTACACCCCGGAGATGCTGCCCGAGACCCCGCTGGTCCGCCGCCTCGGCGGCGAGGTCCGCGTCGTGGACTACGTGGCCGAGCACTCCACCACCCACGTCATCGACCGCATTCGTGTCGGCGCAGGAGCCACGCCATGACGGAGGTCGACGTCCTGGTCCCCACCCGTGAGCGGCCGCACGCGCTGTCCGTGACCCTCGCCGGGCTCGCCGCCCAGACCGTCGCGGCCACGCGCGTGGTCATCAGCGACCAGTCCGACCGGTCGGTGGCCGGTGATCCGTTGGTGCAGAGCATGGTCCGGGTCCTGCGCCGGCACGGCACCGAGGTCGACCTCGACCACCACCGACCCCTCCGCGGGCTCGCCGAGAACCGGCACCACCTGCTGTCCCGGGCCCGGTCGTCCCATGTGCTCTACCTCGACGACGACGTCTGGCTGGAGCCGTGGGCGCTGGAGCGGCTGCTCACCGCGATCGAGGAACTGCGTTGCGGTTTCGTGGGGTTCGCCGTTCAGGGGTTGTCCTACCTCGCCGACCACCGACCGCAGGAGGAAGCGCCGTTCGAGCTGTGGGAGGGACCGGTCCAGCCCGAGCGCCTGCGTCCGCACGGACCCGGCTGGGACCGGTGGACCCTGCACAACGCGGCCAACCCGACCCACCTCGGGGACCGCCTGGCCCTCGCCGAGGGCGACTGGCGGGCCTACAAGGTGGCTTGGATCGGCGCGTGCGTCCTCTACGAGCGGCGGGCGCTGCTCGACGCCGGCGGGTTCTCCTTCTGGGACCGGGTGCCGGCGGACCACTCCGGCGAGGACGTGCTCGTCCAGCTCCGGGTCATGGAGGCACGCGGGGGTGCCGGGATCCTGCCCACCGGGTCCGTCCACCTCGAGCTGCCCACCACCGTGGACCGACGGTCCGTCGAGTGCTACGAGCAGGTCGGCCTGTGACGCAGCTGCCGCCGGACGGGCACGTACCCGGTGTCAGGCGCATCGTCGTGCTGCGCGCGAACGGGATCGGTGACTTCGTGGTCGCGGTGCCGGCGCTCGCGGCGCTGCGGTGCGCCTACCCCGGCGCCGAGATCACGGTCCTCGGCGACGGCTGGCTGCCCGCGTTCCTCCACGAGCGGCCCGGTCCCTGGGATCGGGTGCTCGTCGCGCCGCGGGTACCGGGACTGCGCCACCGCACGAAGGACGAGCCGGAGGGCGACGACGTGGAGCTGTTCGTGGCCGCCGAACGGGGCCGCTCCCCCGACCTGGCCGTGCAGCTCCACGGTGGTGGCGGCACGAGCAACGAGTTCCTCCTCCGGCTCGGCGCCCGGCTCACGGTGGGGGCGCGGGCGGACGGCGCGGCTGAGCTCGACCGCAGTGTGCGCTACGCGAGCCATCGCAACGAGGTCCTGCGCTGGCTGGAGGTCGTCGAGCTCGCCGGAGCGCCGGCACCCGGCGTCGCCGGCCCGGAGCCGCGGATCGGCGTCACCCCCGCGGACCTCGCCGAGAGCGAGCCCCTCCGGCCGGACGGGCGGTATGCCGTGCTCGGAGTCGGTGCCGCCGACCCGCGCCGTCGGTGGCCGCCGGAGGCGTTCGCCGCGGTCGCGGACCACCTGGCCGGCTGCGGGCTCACCCCGGTGCTGGTCGGCTCCGAGGACGACCGAGGCACCGCCGTGATGGTGGCCGACCACTCGACAGCCGGCTGCGTCGACCTCACGGGGAAGCTGACGCTCGGTGGTTGCCTGGGGCTGCTGCACCGCACCACGGTGTTCGTCGGGAACGACTCCGGGCCGCGGCACCTGGCGATGGCAGCCGGCGTGCCGACCGTGGGGGTCTTCTGGGTCGACAACGCCCTCACTTTCGGGCCGCTGGCCGGTCCGCACCGGGCCGCCGTCTCCCACCGGGTGCACTGCCCCCGGTGCGGCCGACCGCAGCTGGTCGAACGCTGCTCCCACGACCCGTCGTTCGTCGAGGACGTGGAGGTCGAGGAGGTCGAGGGCCTCCTCGACGAGCTCCTCGAGGGGCACCGGCAGGAGCGTCGCGTCGCCCTCCCGACGGTTGCGCCGGGCTGACTCGCCCGGCCTATCCTGAGTCCGTGACTGCCCCCGACGCGTCCCGCATGCCGGTGCTGTTCCTCAGCCACGGTGCTCCACCGCTGGCCGACGACGCGCGCTGGACCCGGGAGCTGGCGCAGTGGTCGGGCGGCTTGCCACGGCCGCGCCGCATCCTCATGGTGTCCGCCCACTGGGAGCAGGCGCCGCTCACCGTGTCCGCCACCCGGCCGGTCCCGCTCGTCTACGACTTCTGGGGATTTCCCCAGCGCTACTACGAGGTCACCTACGACGCGCCGGCCGCGCCGGAGCTGGCCTCCGACGTCGCCCAGCTGCTCGACGACCACGACACGGTGGTCCAGCAGGACGCCGACCGCGGGCTCGACCACGGCGCCTACGTGCCGCTCGTGGAGATGTACCCGACGGCCGACGTCCCCGTGCTGCAGCTGTCCATGCCGACCCTGGACCCCCGTCGGCTGTTCGAGCTCGGCCGGCGGCTCGCACCCCTGCGTGACGACGGCACGCTGATCATCGGCTCCGGCTTCACCACCCACAACCTGCGGTGGTTCAACCCGGCCGCGCCCGCCGATGCACCTCCGCCGAGCGCCTCCCGTGAGTTCGACGACTGGTCGCGGGAGGCGTTGGAGGCAGGTGACGTCGACGCACTGCTCGACTTCGCGCAGCGGGCTCCGGCGGCACGGGAGGCCCATCCACGGACCGAGCACTTCGCCCCGCTCTTCGTCTCCCTCGGCGCCGCGTCCGGGTCCAACGGCGGCGGCACCCCGGAGGGAACCAGCGCGGTCGAGGGCTTCTGGTTCGGCCTGTCGAAGCGCTCGTGGCAGTTCAGCTGACGAGCAGACCGTCGGCGACCAGCTCGCGAACCCGCGGAAGCGCCTGTCCCGTGAGGGCGTCCGGGTCCGCGTCGACCAGGGTGGCGATCGCGTCGAGCGCCTGGCGGGCTGTCAGCTCCCCGTCGCAGACCCCGACGAAGGCCGCCAGCACGGTGTCCGCGCGGACCAGCCGACGCAGACCGCCGCCCTGGCGCAGCAGGATGACGGCGGGGTCGCCCGCCCCCGGCAGCCCGTGCCGCTCCTCGGTGACGTCACCGGCACAGCGCCATGCGGTGTCGAGCACCGCGTCGTCGTCGTGCTCGGCGAGCCAGGTCCGGGCGCGGACGCCCGCGAGGACGGTCGGGCCCATCGGCCCGGCGACCGGTGCGGTGACCTCCACCAGGTCGAGCCAGGGCGCGCGGTCCGTGGCCGGGCGCTGCACGGTGAGGACGCCGAAGCCGATGGACGCCACCCCGCGGGACGCGAAGTCGGCCAGCCAGGCGGCATACATCCGGTCGTGCGCGGCCGAGCCCGGGAGCTGACCGGCGTCGCGCGCCCACGTCTCGGCGTACTCCGCGGGGTCCTGCACCTCTCGTTGCACCACCCACGCGTCGAGCCCGGTGCCCTCGAACCATCCGCGGACGACCTCCCGCCAGTCCGCGGGTTGCCCGTCGGCGCCGAGCGGGATCTCCCAGTTGCCGAGGAACTGGGCGATGCCGCCCGGCTCGAGGTGGTCGCCGACCGAGCGCACGAGTCCCGAGATCGCCGCGTCCCCGACGAGGCCGGCGTCCCGGTACTCGTAGCGGGACGCCCCCGCCGTGCGCGGCGTGATGACGAAGGGCGGGTTGCTGACCAGCAGGTCGAACCGCTCTCCCTCCAGCGCGTCGAACATGTCGCTGGCCCGCACCTCGAGGGGCAGCCGGTTGAGGGCCCGGTTGAAGTGGGCGAACAGCAGGGCGCGCTCGGAGACGTCGGTGGCGACCACCTCGTCGCAGTGGGTGCCGAGGTGGAGCGCCTGGACCGCGCACCCGGTGCCGAGGTCGAGGGCCCGCCGGGCCCGCGGACGCGGCGTCCACGAGGCGAGGGTGGCGGACGCGCCGCCGATACCGAGCACGTGGTCGGGCGGCAGCGGCTCCCCCGTGGCGACCTCGGACAGGTCCGAGGCCACCCACCACCGGTGGTCCTCGTCGGCGTAGGGCCGCAGGTCGCAACAGGCCCGGAGGCGGGCACCCCCCTCGCCGTCGGCGGCGGCGAGCCCCAGCGAGATGAGTCCATCGACGCCGGTGGCCGGCAGGGCGTGCTCCACCTCGTCAGCCGGGACGCGCTGGCCCAGGCTGAACAACCGGGTGAGGACCGCTGTGGGGGAACGGTCCTCGTGGAGCGCCAGGCGTGCGGGGAGCGCCTGTTCCCGGTGGAGCGCGCGGACGGCCAGCGGGCCGAGGACCTCGGCGACGCCGTCCACGGTGAACCGCGCCCGCACCAGGTCCTCCCTCAGGTCCTCGACCGGGCCGGGCAGCACCCGCGGCGGGGCAGGGGCGCGCTGGTCACCGCACGGCATACCGGCTCGTCTCGTCGCTGCCGGAACGGTCGCCGCTGCTAGCCACCCAGCAGGTCACCCAGCATGCCGCCACCGCCACCGCGTCCCTGTTGGGTCACGGGCGCCCACTCGCTGGGCTGGACCACGACGAATCCCGGCCCGTGGAAGGCGTACTGGAACGCCTCCCCGCTGCCGCCGCGCAGCATCGAGCGCATGTTCATGCTGGAGACCACCTGGGGGACGAGGCCGGCCGACCACGCGACGGCCGACTGCACGTCGACGTACGTCGGCTGCTCGGAGCAGTCGAGTACCACCGGCTGGCCCACCGCATGGAGCGCGACCGTCCCGGTGCCCTCGAGGACGGTGTTGAACAGGCCGCCGCTCATCATGCCCGCGCCCTGGACCCGCTTGATGTCCCAGCCGATCGCCGCGTCGAACGCGAGCAGGTTGCGGCCGTTGACCGACAGCCCGTCGCCCCCGAGGTCGACGAGGTAGACGAACCCCGCGTCGGACGCGAAGAACACCTCACCGTCGCCGGAGACCCGCATCAACGGCATGTCCTCGCTGGTCACCATCTTCTTCAGGAGCCGCCCGACGCTCCCGGCGCCCTCGTGCTGGAAGGAGATCCGGCCCTGGAAGGCGACCATCGAGCCCTTGATCGACAGCACGTCCGGGCCCAGCGAGACCCGCAGCATCTGCGGGTTCTGCAGGACGAAGCGCTGGTCGGCCTGGACTTCGAGGTTGCGCTGCTCGAAGAGTGTGCTCTGCATGGAGGCCACCCTACGGGGCCACGCACACGGGCAGCGTCATCTCCGCGTGAGCAACCGGACGACGGACCGCTCGACGGCAGCCCGCGTCGGCAGGTCGTTGAGGTCGTCGAGGTCGTCGACCCCCTGCCGGTCCAGCGAGCGCTCGATGGTGTGCTCCTCCTCGAACCCCTCCACGACGCGTGGGTCGACGTAGGAGTTTCGGGCGATGGTCGCGGTGTTGCCGAGGTACTCCGCGACCTCGGCCATCGCCTGCTTCTCGACCCGCCGCTGTGCCGTGGCCTTGCCGGGGAGGACGACCATGGCCAGCTCGACGGCCGCCACCACGGTGGCCTGCCACGTGCGCAGGTCCTTGACCGTGAAGTCGTCCCCGGCGAGTTCCTTGAAGCGGTCGTTCAGGTCGTCGGCGTGGACGTCGTGGTAGCCCCTCCCGTCCCGCCAGACGAGCAACCGCCGACTCCCCGTGCGTCCCCGCCTGATCGCCGAGACCGCCTTCGCGAGAACGGGGTCGGTGATCGCGACGATCCGCTCCACGCCCCCCTTGGTGAGGACCTCGCACACCACCGTGTCGCCGTGGATGCGGACGTCGCCGCGGTTCAGCGTCGCGACACCACGGGTGCCGTGCTCCCGCTCGTACTGCTCCCCGCCCACGCGCAGGACGCCGTGGTCCAGCATCCGCAGTCCCACCGCGAGCACGCGGTCCCGGGCGAGACCGGGGCGGCGCAGGTCCGCCTCGAGGGTCTCCCGCACCCGGGGCAGCTTCTTCGCGAGCCGCAGGACCCGGTCGTGCTTGGCCTCGTCGCGCTCGAGCCGCCACCGCTCGTGGTAGAGGTACTGCCGTCGGCCTGCGTCATCGGTTCCGAACGCCTGGATGTGACCGTTGGGGTGCGGGCAGATCCACACGTCCCGCCAGGCGGGAGGGACGGCCAGGTGTGCCACTCGCTCGCGGGTGGCCACGTCCACCGGCTGGCCGTCGGCGTCACGGAAGGACCAGCCCTTGCCTCGACGCCGGCGGGTGATCCCGGCCCTGTCCGTGTTCGACCGTCGCAGCCGCTCACTCCCCGTGGAGGACACGTCCTCACTCCCCTGCGCGTCGGGACGGCCGGCCAGGAGGCCGCCGTCAGGAGTGCGTCGGCTGCGCCTCCGGGGTCTCGGTGGCCACGTCGTCGTCACCGCTGATCGCGAGGTCGCGGCGCTTGGAGACGACGACCGCACCGACGACGATGATCAGCGCGAGAAGGGCGATGCCCCACCGGAACCAGGTGTTGGCGCTCTGCCCGACCGACAGCGCGACCACCGCGGGGGCGATGAGCAGCGAGACGAGGTTCATCACCTTGATCAGCGGGTTGATCGCGGGACCGGCGGTGTCCTTGAAGGGGTCCCCGACCGTGTCGCCGATGACCGTGGCGGCGTGGGCGTCGCTGCCCTTGCCGCCGTGGAAGCCGTCCTCGACGATCTTCTTGGCGTTGTCCCACGCCCCACCGGAGTTGGCGAGGAAGACCGCCATCAGCACACCGGCGCCGATGGCGCCGGCGAGGTAGCCGGCCAGCGCGCCCACGCCCAGCCCGAACCCGACGACGACCGGGGCGAGCGCGGCCAGTAGTCCCGGCGTGGCCAGTTCCCGGAGCGAGTCCTTGGTGCAGATGTCGACCACGCGGCCGTACTCCGGCTTCTCGGTGTAGTCCATGAGCCCGGGGTGCTCCCGGAACTGCCGGCGCACCTCGAACACGATGGCGCCCGCGGCACGGGTGACCGCGTTGATCGCGAGGCCGGAGAACAGGAAGACCACGGCGGCACCGATGATGAGGCCCACCAGGGCGCTCGGCTGGTAGACGAGGAACGACTGGTTGATCCCACCGGCCTCGGTCCTGCTGGCGGCGGCGGAGCTGATGGCCCCGCGGACCGCGTCCTGGTAGGCACCGAACAGCGCGGTCGCCGCCAGGACGGCCGTGGCGATCGCGATGCCCTTGGTGATCGCCTTGGTGGTGTTGCCGACCGCGTCCAGCTCGGTGAGGATCTGCTCGCCCTCCCCGTGCACGTCCCCGGACATCTCGGCGATGCCCTGGGCGTTGTCCGACACCGGTCCGAAGGTGTCCATGGCGACGATGACGCCGACCGTCGTCAGCAGGCCGCACCCGGCGAGCGCGACGAGGAACAGCGACAGCGTGAGCGAGCCCATGCCGAGCAGGAACGCGCCGTAGACGGCGAGGGCGATGATGACGGCCGTGTAGACGGCCGACTCGAACCCGACGCCGATCCCGGACAGCACGACCGTGGCGGCGCCGGTGAGGGAGGTGCGGGCCACGTCCCGGGTGGGCCGCTTGTCGGTGCCGGTGAAGTGGCCGGTCAGCCACAGGATGATCGCGGCCAGGACGATGCCGATGATCACCGCGAGGCTGGCGGTGATGCGCGGGTCACCGTCGAGCTGCTGGATCGACTGCGGAGCTCCCTCGAGCTCCGAGAAGCTGCTCGGCAGGTAGAGGAAGGCCACAAGGGCGCAGAGGCCGGCCGAGATGAGCGCGGAGACGTAGAACCCGCGGTTGATGGCGACCAGCCCGCTCTCACCCGCACGCGGCTTGGTGAGGAAGACACCGAGCATGGCGGTGAGAGCCCCGAGGGCCGGCACGATGAGCGGGAAGACGAGGCCCTTGTCCCCCAGACCGGCCTTGCCCAGGATCAGTGCCGCGACGAGTGTGACCGCGTAGGACTCGAACAGGTCGGCCGCCATGCCGGCGCAGTCACCGACGTTGTCGCCCACGTTGTCGGCGATGGTCGCCGCGTTGCGCGGGTCGTCCTCCGGTATGCCGGCCTCGACCTTGCCGACCAGGTCCGCCCCCACGTCCGCGGCCTTGGTGAAGATGCCGCCGCCGACACGCATGAACATGGCGAGCAGGGCGGCCCCGAACCCGAAGCCCTCCAAGACCTTCGGGGCGTCGCCGCGGTAGGCGAGCACCACGATGCCGGCACCGAGCAGACCGAGCCCGACGGTCGCCATACCGACGACACCCCCCGTGCGGAAGGCGATCCGCATGCCGAGGTCGCGGCCGGAGCTGCGGGCGGCGGAGGCGACGCGGACGTTGGCCTTCACCGCGAGGCTCATCCCCAGGTAGCCGATCGCCGCCGAGAACAGGGCGCCGAGCAGGAAGAACCCGGAGCGTCCCCAGCGGATCGCGGCGGTGTCCGCGGGCAGCACCAGCAACAGGAAGAACGCGACCGCGGCGAAGATCCCGAGGGTCTTGAACTGCCGGGCGAGGTAGGCCTGCGCGCCCTCCTCCACTGCGGACCCGATCGTCTGCATCCCGGGTGTGCCCGGGTCGGCCGCCAGCACCTGGCGGCGGAAGTTCCACCCCATCGCCAGGGCGACCAGCGCGACGACGACCACGACGACCACGATGGTCAGGTTGCCGCCGGTGAGCGTCACGCTCGGCAGGGCGGCGGCATGCAGGGAACCCGGCATACGGTCTCTCCTCCTCCAGGGCGCGCCACAGCGACGTGGCACCGGTGTGCCGTCACTCTAGGGGTGGCTCCGCCCCGGGGCGAGGGACGGACGGGAAATTCTTGCGGGGTGTCGCGCAGCTCAGCCGTCGCTGGCCGTCGCCTCGTCCAGGGAGTCGAAGATCTGGAAGACCTTGTCGAGGCCGGTGATGGCGAACACCTTGAGGATGCGCTCCGAGTTGCAGACCAGGCGCATGGTGCCGCCACGCATCCGGATCAGCTTGAGCCGGCCGACGAGCACGCCCAGGCCCGTGGAGTCCATGAAGGCCACTCCGCGCAGGTCCAGCACCAGGTGCCGGCGGCCGGAGCCGATCTGCTCGTCGAGGCGCTCGCGCAGCACCGCGGCTGTGTAGACGTCGACCTCGCCGCTGACGGTGATGACGGTCGCGTCGCCGTCGTCCTCGGCCGAGACGGACAGGTCCACGACGTGCTCCTTGGTGCGTCAGCTCACGGGTGCGGGCGGGGATGGGGGGCCGGGCCAGACTACCGGTGCCGTGCACGAGCGGTCACACACCTCGTGTCCCCGCCCGCGCGTCGGGGACGCGGCATACCGTGGACCCGATGACCGGCAGCACGGCGGGGACCGCACCCCTGGGGAGCAGGAGCCGGCCGTCCCCGAGGGGGGCGGTCGCCGATCCCCCCTCCCCCTTCGAGCCGGCCGCCTGCCTGGACCGGCTCGCGGCCCGGCACGGCCGCGAACGGCTGCTCCACGTCGAGGACGTGCCCGAGCGCCACGAGCGGATCGTGGACTGGCCCGACTGGGTGAGTCCCCAGGTGCTCGCGGCCCTCGCCGGATCCGGGATCGGGTCGCTGTGGTCCCACCAGCGCGAGGCGGCGGACGCGGCCCACGATCGGCAGCACGTGGTGGTCGCGACCGGGACCGCCTCGGGCAAGAGCCTGGGCTACCTGCTGCCGGCGCTCACCGCCGCGGTCGAGGGCGCGCGGGCACCGTCCGGTCGCGGGGCGACCGTGCTCTACCTGTCCCCCACCAAGGCCCTCGCCGGGGACCAGCTCGCCCGGCTCGAGGCCCTCGCCGTGCCCGGGCTGCGCGCCGCCACCTACGACGGGGACACTCC
Organism: Segeticoccus sp.; assembly: GCA_035690725.1. Classification (GTDB taxonomy): domain Bacteria; phylum Actinomycetota; class Actinomycetes; order Actinomycetales; family Dermatophilaceae; genus DASSKF01. The sequence continues at coordinate 11,775 of DASSKF010000074.1, read as the reverse complement.
CGCGGACGAGCGGCGGTGGATCCGCGACCACGCCCAGTACGTCCTCACCAACCCGGACCTGCTGCACCACTCCCTGCTCCCGGGCCACGAGCGGTGGGCGCCGTTCCTGCGCGCCCTGCGCTACGTCGTGGTCGACGAGTGCCACGTCTACCGCGGCGTCTTCGGCTCGCACGTGGCCTCGGTGCTGCGCCGGCTGCGCCGGGTGGCGGCCCGCTACCGGACCGACCCCACGTTCGTGCTCGCCTCGGCGACGGTCGCCGACCCCGCCCGCCACGCCGGCCGCCTCGTCGGTATGCCGGTCCGCGCGGTCACCGAGGACGGCTCACCGCGCGGTGCGCTCACCTTCGGGATGTGGGAGCCGGCCACCGTGGACGACGGGGCGGGGCCGCGGCGCCGCAGCGCCGTCGCGGAGAGCGCCGACCTCCTGGCCGGGCTCGTGGCGGACGGCGTGCAGACGGTGGCGTTCGCCCGCTCCCGGGTGGGCGTGGAGGCGTTGTCCGCCAGCGCGCAGCGCACCCTCCGTGCGCCCGGGGACGCCGAGTCGCCCCCGGGTGAGGGGGTCCGCGGGGCCGAGGCCGATCGGGTCTCGGCCTACCGCGGTGGCTACCTGCCGGAGGAGCGCCGGGCCCTCGAGCGGGCGCTGCGCTCGGGGCGGTTGCGCGGCCTGGCCGCCACGAACGCCCTGGAGCTGGGCATCGACGTCAGCGGGCTGGACGCGGTGCTGCTGTCCGGCTGGCCCGGCACCCGCGCATCCCTGTGGCAGCAGGCCGGACGGGCCGGGCGCCGCGGTGCGGCCTCGCTGGCCGTGTTCGTGGCCGCCGACGACCCCCTCGACAGCTACCTGGTGCACCACCCGCACGCGGTGTTCGGTCGTCCGGTCGAGGCGACCGTGCTCGACCCGGCCAACCCCTACGTCCTCGGACCGCACCTGGCCGCCGCCGCCGCGGAGCTGCCGATCACCGAGGAGGACGAGCGGTGGTTCGGCCCGACCATGCCGGGGCTGCTGGACGATCTCGTCACGCGTGGGCTGTTGCGCCGCCGGCCCCGTGGCTGGTTCTGGACCCGCGACGAGCCGGCCGCCGACCACGTCTCGCTCCGGGGCGCGGGCGAGCGGGAGGTCCGCATCGTCGAGCGGCGCACCGGCCGCGTCCTCGGCACGGTCGACGGGGAACGGGCGCACGGCTCGGTCCATGCCGGTGCGGTCTACGTCCACCAGGGCCGTCCGCACGTCATCACCGACCTCGACCTCGCGGACGGCTGCGCCCTCGCGGTGCGCGGCGACCCCGGGTGGTCGACCCAGGCGCGCAGCGTCGGCGCCTTCGACATCTGCAGCGTGCAGCGACGGGAGTCCTGGGGTCCGGTCGAGCTCTGCTTCGGCGAGGTCGAGGTCCGCACCCGGGTCACCTCGTTCCTGCGCCGGCTTCCCTCGGGAGAAGTCCTCGGTGAGCACCCGCTGGAGCTGCCGGAGCGCACCCTGCGCACCCGGGCCGTCTGGTGGACGATGCCGCCAGAGCTGCTGGCCGGGGCCGGGATCGGCGAGCCGGCGGTCCCCGGCGCCGCGCACGCCGCCGAGCACGCGGCCATCGGGATGCTGCCGCTCGTGGCCACGGCCGACCGGTGGGACATCGGCGGAGTCTCCACCGCGCTGCACCCCGACACCGGTGTGCCGACGGTGATGGTCTACGACGGCCACCCGGGCGGCGCCGGTTTCGCCGAGCGGGGCTTCGAGGCGGCGCCCGCGTGGCTGGCGGCGACGCGCGACGCCGTGGCCGGCTGCCGCTGCGACCGGGGCTGTCCCTCGTGCGTGCAGTCCCCCAAGTGCGGCAACGGCAACGAGCCACTCGACAAGGCCGCGGCGGTCCGGTTGTTCTCGGTCGTCCTGGAGTCGGCCGGGGACGGGCCCGTCCGGACCACAGCACCGGTCACCGCCCGGGGCTGAGTCCGCGCGGCCCGGCCCGGGCCCGGGCGACCGCCGCCCCGAGCCCCGGCACGGAGGCGCGGACGGCGACGGTCACGCGCAGGGACCCGTCGCCCCGCGGGTGGCACGCCCGCAACCGGCCCTCGTTGCGCTCGGCGAGGACGGCCGCCGCCCGGCAGGCCCGGCCCGCTGGCCGGCCCAGCTGCAGCGTGCCCGCCCCCGCGAGGGCGGCGAGGTCGGCGGCGGCACGTGCGCGGTGGCTGGCCAGCACCGCGCTGCAGAGCGTGAGCGCCCCGACCAGCAGCGTCGCCGCCAGCGCCGCGGCCGCGGCCACCAGGACGGTGCCCGATCCTCCCTCCCCCCGTGCGGTCACCGCGTGCCCACCCCAGACGTGGCCCGGTGCTCGCCCGTCTCCGGCTGGGCCACCGCCGTGGCGTGCGGCTGCCACCCCGCGGGGAGCAGGTCCCCGGCCACCGGCGTCGGCGAGCGCACCGTGACGGTCACGTACGTGGCCCGCGCCACCCGCACCCGCGCCCCGTCGGGCGCGACGCGCTCGGCGATCTCGCGGACGACGCCGGGAGGGTCGCCGCGGGATGCGGCGCGTGCCGCTGCACGCGCCGCATCCACGCACTGCACCTGGTCGATCGCCGCCGCGACGCCGCTCAGGACCGCGGCCAGGAACAGCACCACGGCCGGCAGTGCCACGGCTATCTCGGCCGTGACCATCCCCCGGTCGCGGCGCCGCGACCGACCCCGGAGCATCAGGAGGCGATCGACAGGGCCGACGTGATCAGCCCCGACAACGCCGACTTGATCGCCCCGGACTTCACCACGGCGATGAGCACCGCGGCGAACGTGCACGCGGCCAGCGTGCCGACGGCATACTCCGCCGTCGACATGCCTCGCTCGACCACCGCTCTCGCGCGGTCCCACCGACCGCGGACTGCGGTGGTCGGCCGTGTCCAGCCGCGAACCGCCTTGCGTACCAACCTGCTCGACATGTGCGTCTCCTTCCCGTTGCGGACATGACCGGTCCAGCGTGGGTCGGGTGAGTCGACAGCCGACAGGGTCGGTGGTGCGGGTGTGGACCGGCCGCCGACCGGTCTCCCCCCTGTGCACGGACGAGTCGCCGGGGAAGGCCTCGGCCGGCCACGGCGCCGCGGAGCCGGCACCGCCCGGACCCGTCCTGCGGGTCACTGGGCGCCCAAGACGTCGCGCGCGATCGCCAGTACGACCGGAACGACCGTGGTCAGGACGAAGGCGGGCAGGAAGGCCAGGCCCAGCGGCAGCACGACGCGCACGCCGAGACGGGCCGCGGAGACCTGCAGGCGCTGGCGCTCTGCCCGGTGCAGGTCCTCGGCGGCCCGCAGCAACAGCTCTCCCGGCGGGATCCCCGCCGCGCCGGCGAGCCGCAGGGCGCGGGCGACCGGCTGCCACGCGTTCGGTACCCGCCGCCACGCGGTCTGCTCGTCCACGCCCCAGCGCAACGCGGCGGTCACCGTCCTCAGCTGGTGCCCGAGCACCCCGGGCGTCTGTGCCGCGACCGCGTCCACCGCCTCGACCAGGCCGACCCCGCTGCGAACGGCGAGCGCCAGCAGGTGCACGGTGTGCGCGAGGTCGACGACCGTCGCGCCGGCACCGCCCGGCGCGTCGGGCACCGTCTGCCCGACGGCCGCCCGAAGCGGGACGGCCGGGAGCCGCCTGCCGGTGCCGGGCCAGAGGAGCACCGCGGCCGTGAGCAGGCCGGCGACGAGCCAGGTCACCGGACCGGCCGTCCACGGGTGGCGGCGCGGGTCTGCCGGACGACCCACCACCGGCCGAGCAGCAGCAGCACCAGCCCGGTCGCGAGCGCCGCCTGCGCGGCGGCGGAGCGGTAGAGCTCGGCCGGTCCGAGCCCCACCAGGGCCGCGACGGCGAGGCCACCGGCCGGGAGCAGGGTGAGCAGGTTCATGGTGGCACGGGCGCCGGCGGTGGCCGACTCCACGCAGCGGCGGGTGTCCCGCGACTCACGGACGGCGTCGCCCGCCGTCGCGACACCGTCGGCCAGCGCCGCCCCCGTCTGCTCGCTGAGGGACCAGGCGCGGCCCAGCAGGGCGACCGGGGCGGAGCCGCTCGCCTCGGCCCACTCCACCCAGCGGGGCCCGAGCGGCTCCCCACCCGCTGCTGCGGTCTGCAGGCCCGCCAACCGGTCCCGCGCCTCTGCGGTGCCCACGCCGTCGCCGATCACCGCCTCGGCGGCGAGCCGCAGTGCTCGACCGCTGGACAGGCCGGCACGCAACGCCGGGACTAGCGCCTCGCTCAGGTGCAGCACCAGGTCCTCGTCCGCCTCGACCCGTCCGGCCCCCCGCAGCGCGGCCCGGAGCCGCCGCCCGACCACCGTGGCCGTCGCCGGTCCGGGGGTCGCGAGGGGGCTCGCGGACGATACGGCGCCGGCCGCGGCCGGGACGACCGACGGGGCGGCGGGCGGGGGGCCCAGACCGGAGCGGGGGCCGCCCCACCGGGTGCGCGGGCGGATGAGGGCGTCCAGCGGGGCTCGTCGCGTGACCGGCCACAGGAGGACCGCCGCGACGAGCAGGAGGTCGACGAGCAGCATCACGGCCGGTCCACGCCGAGCAGCTCGGCCAGCCGCGGCCACCCGCGGGGGTGGCGCACCAGGTGGACGACGTCACCAGCGGGCCCGGGCTCGGCCCCCTCGGCCCCCTCGGTCCGCTCGACGAGTGCCGGCAGCACCTGCGGGCGGCCCCGGTCGCCCGGCGCCAGCACCCCCACCTCGCTGACCCGGCGCACTCGTCCGGCCCGCCGCAGGTGCACCACGATCTGGACGGCACTGAGCATCTGGGCGTGCACCGCGGCCGGCCCCAGGCCGGCGAGCGCCCCGAGGGCCTCGAACCGGGCCACCACGTCGGCGCTGGTGTTGGCGTGCACCGTGCCGCACCCGCCCTCGTGGCCGGTGTTGAGCGCGCTCATGAGCTCGCGCACCTCCGCGCCGCGCACCTCCCCGACCACGAGGCGGTCCGGACGCATGCGCAGGCACTGCCGCACGAGTGTGGTCAGCGTGACCTCGCCGCGTCCCTCCACGTTGGGCGGTCGCCCCTGCAGCCGGACGACGTGCGGGTGGCCGACGCTCAGCTCACGGACGTCCTCGACGAGGACGACGCGCTCGGCGGGCGGCACCTCGCCGAGCAGGGCTCCGAGCAGCGTGGTCTTGCCGCTGCCGGTGCCGCCGCTGACCACGAACGCGCACCGGCGCCGCACCATGGCGCCCAGCACGCCGGTGACCGCGTCGTCGAGGCTGCCGCCGCGGCGCAGGTCGTCCAGGGTGAGCGCCAGCCGGGACGGCACCCGCAGGCTGAGGTGCGGGCCGTCGCACACCAACGGCGGCAGGATCGCGTGCAGCCGGACTCCGCCGGGCAGCACGCCGTCCACGAAGGGACTGGTCTCGTCGAGCCGCCGCCCGGCGAGCCCGGCCAACCGGACAGCGAGGCGGCGCACGGCGTCGGCGTCCCCGATGTCCGCGTCCTGCCGGTGCAGCCCGTCGCCCCGGTCCACCCACACCCCGCCGGTTCCGTTGACGAGGACGTCGGTGACCGATGGATCGGCGAGCAGGCGCTCGAGCGGTCCTGCCCCGAGGACCGCGGCGGCGAGCGCGTCCCGGGCCGCCGCCACCCCGTCGGAGCCGAGGACGGCGGCGTCGGTTGCGGCCACCTGGGCAACCCGCTCCGGGGTCGGTGCCCGGCCGCGTCGGATCTGCTCCCACATCGGGTCGGCCAGCGTCACGACGCCTCCGGGAGGTCCGGCTCGAGCAGGATTCCCGCCAGTACCCGGTCGGCCGCGCGCCCCAGCGCCGAGCGCGGACGCTCACCCGGCGGTATGCCGTGCAGCAGGTCCGCCTCGACCGCCGACTCATCGCCGAAGGACGCCAGCAGCGGCAGCCCGAGCGCCTCGGCCACGGTTGCCAGGCCGTCGTCGGAGTCCCAGCCGCCGGTGCGGCGGGCGCACCGCACCACCAGCCACGCCTCGCGGTCGCTGTCCGTGAGGCGCTCGGTGGCGACCTGGGCGGCCGCCAGGTCGTGCACGCCGTTGCCCACGAGCAGTACGACGGTGTGCGCGGCGGACAGGACCTGCTCCGCGAGGGGACCCGAGCCGCGGCCGGCGTCGACGACGGCGACCCGGTCACCGGACGCCAGGGCCGCGAGCACCGCACCGCTGACCGGCGCCGTGGGCGCGGGGCCGGCGAGCCGGTTGAACGAGAGCACCGGCACGTCGGCGGCCGCCGGCAGCCGGGCGACGAGGTCCTCGCCGTCCACCCGCCCGCGGATCGTGTGCAGGTCGGGCCAGCGCAGGCCCGGGGCGCACTCGAGGCCGAACACCACGTCGAGGCCCCCTCCGAGCGGCTCGGCGTCGACGGCGACCACGGGCCGTCGTGCGGTCGCCGCCCGCACCGCCACGGCCGCCGTCAGGGTCGACGTGCCCACACCCCCGGAGGCCCCCACCACTGCGATCACCGGTGCCTGCGTCATGCGCACCACGCTGCTCGACCGCGAGCGGCCCCGGAAGGCGCTGCTGCGCCGGTGTGGACCGACCGCACCCGCGCGCCCGGGGGTGTGGAGGAGGACCGCCGCCCGGGCCGGGCGGCGAGCTCACCGCATACCTGTCGGTGGAAAGGGGAGCCACCTGGCCCGGGAAAGGGGACGGCCCCCGTCGGGGGGAGAGCCGGCAGGGCGCCGTCCGACGGCCACCTGGCCCGGGAAAGGGGACGGCCCCCGTCGGGGGGACAACGGGGGCCGTCGACGCGCCAGCTCCGGGGGGGAGGAGCCGGTGCGCCGGGCGCTCGACCCCGAAGGGGAGCGCACAGGACCATCGTGCTACCAGCCGGGGGCGGAACGCAAATCCCTTCGCGAAAAATCACCCGCCGAATTCACTGAACCGCAATGCCACCGGGTCCGTGACGCCGACGACGGGCTCGCCCGGGCGACCAGCCGGACGCGATGGCGCCGGACACGGTGATGGCACCCCGCGCACGAGGTGCCATCACCGTGGCCCGGACGAGTTACCAGTGCGTGCACTCTCATATGTCGCAGCGGGGCGAGCCCGTCACGATCGGTCCATCAGTGGACTGGCCGCGCGTGGGTACCCGGCTGGGTCACGGTGGTCGTCGGGCTCTCGCCCGTCGGCTTGCCTTCCTGTGTACCCCACTCATCCCCAGATGTGAAGGCTTGACATTCACCCGCGACGGTGCGTCCGCGGGGCTCTCGGCGTGTCCCCGCACGCGCTCTCGGCGTGTCCCCCGAGGCCCGCCCCGGGGCGCGGTCAGTGCACCCGCCCGGCCAGCACGGCGTCGGCGATCCGCTGTCCTTCCGCGGCGGCGGCGACCATCGCGTCCCCGCAGTGCACGAGCCAGAGCGCCACTCCCTCGGGCGTGCCGGAGGCGTATGCCGTGAGCGCACCCAGGTAGCCCGCGGCACCTTCGCGCAGGTGACCGGCCTCGGGCACGGCCACACCGGTCGGGTCGAGGCCGCGGACCTGGACGAGGACCCGTTCCACCGCGCGCGCGACCAGTCCGTTGCCCCGCACGAAGGGCCGGGCGGCGGCGATCTCGGCGTGGACGAGGCTGGCCACGACGAGCGCGGGGGCGCTGTCGTCGGCCAGGACGAGCTTGCGGATCCCGTGCAGCCGCTGGACCGCCCCGGGCGCCGAGGGGGCCGGCCCGAGGTCGGTGAGCTCGCGCGCCTCCTCCTGCCCCTGGCGCGGCCGGCCGAGCTGGTCGTCCTCGACGAGGCCGGCGCAGGCGAGGTGCAGGCGCGCGAGCGCCTGGGACGGCGCCCGACCGAGCAGCCGGCCGGCCGGCTCGGACTCGGCGGTGACCCGCACGGCCGCGTGCAGGGTCTGCTCCACCGGGTCGGGGTCCGCGGGCCACGCCGTGGTGCCGAGGAGGAGCTGGCGCACCACGTCGACGTCGACCTCGGCGCCCTCGAGGGCGGCGCTGGCCCGCGCCCCGCGGACCCGGGACTCCGCCGCTCCCTCGGGGATCCGCCGGCGCAGTGCCGGGTGCCACCGCAGCGCGGTGCACGCCTCGCGCGCCCGTTCGGTGGCCCCCGCCACGCCGGGCAGGGCGAGGACGGCGCTCAGGCCCGGTCCGGTCGACACGGTCAGCGAGACTAACGAGTCCCGCAGTGGCGTCCGCCGCCGCCCTCACCGCGGCCGTCACGCCAGGGCACCGGCCAGCGCGAGGAACTCGTGCCGCGAGCGCGGGTCGCTCCGGAGCCGGCCGAGCAGCGTGGAGGTGACCGTGCGCGAGCCGGCCGCCTGCACCCCTCGCAGGGTCATGCACGAGTGCTCGGCAACGAGCACGACGCCGACCGCGCGCGGGGACAGGTGCTCGTCCAGGCAGTCGGCGACCTGCTTGGTCAGCCGCTCCTGGGTCTGCGGGCGGCAGGCGAAGTGCTCGACGACCCGGGCGAGCTTGGACAGGCCCAGGATCCGCTCGCCCGGCAGGTAGCCGACGCATGCCCGTCCGGTGAACGGCAGCAGGTGGTGCTCGCAGACCGACCGGAACGGGATGTCCCGGGCGAGGACCATCTCGTCGTAGCCCTCGTCGTTCGGGAACGTCGTCAGCTCGAACGGTCGCGGCGTGAGCATCTCCGCCCACGCCCGCGCCATCCGTGCCGGCGTGGCGCGCAGGTGCTCGGAGTCGAGCCGGATGCCGAGGCCCTCCAGGAAGGCGGCGGCCGCCACTTCCGCCTCGGCGAGGTCCGGCTCGGTGGCCGGCCCCACCAACCGCAGCGTGGGCGGCCGGCGGGGCCCACCGCGACCGGCGCCCCGCACGTCGCTGGTGACCTCGAGCGGACTGCCGTCGCCCATCGGGGTCGCCTCCTCGCCCAGGCCGGGGTCGCTGCTCACCGGGTCAGTGCTGCGTCGCCGGTCACGTCACGGTGCCGTTTCCCCGAGCCGAGGCCGGCCGGGTCGTAGACGGCGGCGAGCCGCCCCAGCGCCAGCGCCGCCACCAGCAGCGCCGCGTCCCGCAGGACCACGTCGTAGTAGCCGGAGTACGTCAGCAGGTTGACGATGATGCCGGCGAGCCACAGCGCCACCACGTAGGCCGCGTAGCGCGGCTTGAGCACGACCGCGATGGCGGCGACGATCTCGATGGCACCGACGACGAGCATCGCGGTCTGCGCCGAGAACGGCAGCAGGTGCACGATCCACGGCGCGAGGTAGCCGGGCCAGTAGGTCAGGGTGTTCGCGAACTTGTCGGCACCCATCCACAGCGGGAGGACCACGAAGCCGACCTGCAGGAGCAGGAACGCTCCGTAGGCCGGCTCCTGCCGGGCTCGCTCCCAGGCCTGCGACGGGGCGGGCAGGTGGGCCGTGGGGTGCAGCGTCACGTGGGACATGGGGACTCCTTCTATCGACAAGACTGATGTTATTTAGATTTCTCCGCCGCGACCCTTTTGTCAAGACCCGTTGGTGTTAGAGTCAGGGCATGCGGCAGCGCGAGGAACGACGCGACACCGTGCGGGACCTGAGCGTGCTGGCGGACCCGGTGCGACGCCGGCTCTACGACTACGTCGCCGGCCAGGACGGGCCGGTCCGCCGGGAGGACGCGGCGGCGGCCGCGGACATCAGCCGCACCCTGGCCGCCTACCACCTCGACCGGCTCGCCGAGGCGGGCCTGCTGGCCACCAGCTACGCCCGGGCCGGGGGGCGGGCCGGCCCGGGAGCCGGCCGTCCCGCCAAGCACTATGCGCGTGTCCAGGACGAGCTCGCCGTGACCCTGCCTCCCCGCAACTACGTGCTCCTCGCCCGTCTGCTCGCCGACGCCGTCGCCGCCGACGGGTCCGGCGCGGTGCAGGCGGCACTGGTCTCGGCCGCCGAGGCGGAGGGCCGGTCCACGGCCGGTGGGGGCACCGACCTGGTCACCACCCTGGCCGACGGCGGCTACGAGCCCGCCCTGACCGACAGCGGTGACCTCGAGCTGCGCAACTGCCCCTTCCACCAGCTCTCCCAGCGCCAGACCGAGCTGGTCTGTGGGCTCAACCACGCCCTGCTGCGCGGCATCCTCGCGGGACGCGGGGAGGACCCGGACCGCGCCGAGCTCGCGCCGCGCGACGGGCGGTGCTGCGTGGTCGTCCACCCCGGGCGTCAACCGACCTGACGGGCCGGACGTGGAAGCGGCGTCCGGAAGGAGGACACCATGAACCGCTTCCACCGCCACCTCGTCCCCGCCGCCGCGCTCGCGCTGGCCCTCACCGGCACGTCCGTCGCCGTTTCCTCCGGTGCCGCGGACGCCGGCCCGGCGACGCTGCAGGGGGCCGCTGCCCCCTACTGCGGCATCCACTGGGGATCGCTCGCCAGGACCTCGACGCGCATGACGACCGCCCGGCTCACCGACGTCCGCGCCGGCCGGCACGGTTGCTTCGACCGGCTGGTCCTCGACCTGTCCGGCCACGACCGCCGGTCCGGCTACACGGTCCGCTACGTCACCCATGTGCGCGCCGACGGGTCCGGGCAGGTCGTCCCCGTCCGCGGTGGCGCGCGGCTGTCGGTGACCGCCAACGCCCCGACGACGCACGCGTGGAGCAACCCCCGGGAGGTCGTCGACGTCACCGGCTTCCGCACCTTCCGGCAGGTCGCGTGGGCCGGCTCCTTCGAGGGCCACAGCACCCTGGGCGTGGGGGTCCGCGCCCGCCTGCCGTTCCGGGTCTTCACCCTCGACGGGCCGGGCACGGGCACGCGCCTGGTCCTCGACGTCGCGCACCGCTGGTGACCCCAGCGCCACGAGCGGTATGCCGGGTGGCCGCCACCCGTCATACCGGCGGGTGCGTGCCCCTCCGGCAGGGTCGGTGGCCCCGTCGTCAGGGCGCGGTCACTCGCGCGGCCAGACCGGCACGGCCGGGCGCTTGGCGGTGAAGTTGAACACCGCCGCGAACGAGGCGTACCAGGCGATGAGTGCGGTGAGGATGCCGACCCAGCCGCCGGCGCGGGTCCAGAACGTGGTCCCGGAGAAGGCGCCGATGGTGAGCAGGATGTAGGTGATGAACAGGGCGACGAAGACGCCCGCGATGGCGCCGGACACACGGAACGACGCGAGCATCATGTAGCCGGTGAAGATGGCCCACCCGAGCAGGTAGACGCCCACCGCCTTCTCCGCGTCGGCACCGGCCGCGGACAGGTCGGTCTTGCCGGCGAGGAACCAGAAGGACAACCAGAACGCGCCGTAGGAGCAGAACGCGACAGCACCGAAGGTGTTGCCCTTGGCGAACTCCCAGAGGCCGGCGCCGAACTGGGCCATACCGCCGTAGAAGATCGCGAGTCCGAAGACGCCCGCTTCCACGGTGGCGGGGATGAGCCCCGCGTTCACGACGCTCAGGAAGAACGTCGTCATCGCGAAGCCGGCCAGCCCGAGCGGGGCCGGATCGGCGAAGTGGGCACCCGGTGGGAGGACGCGCTGCGGGCCCTCGCTCTGGGCCCCGGGCTCTCCCGGGTGGGCGTCGGATGTGTGGTCACTGCCAGCCGTGGCCATGGGTGGTCACTCCCTTCACGTGCCAACGCTTGAACGCTAAACCTGCCGGCCGGGGGCCACAAGGTGAGGACGGTGCAGCAGGGCCCGGGGTTGAACGCCGCGGCCGTTGGGAGTTGAGTGGGGGTGTTGATCGTTGAACCACGCCGCCCGGCGGACGGCGGTCCGCGCACGCTGACACCGACCTCCGGCACCGGACCCACGAGGAGGCACCATGGCCGAGGCCAGCCAGAACATCGACGCCCTGATGGCGGAGGAGCGCCGGTACCCGCCGGACCCGCAGTTCACGGCCGAGGCGAACGCCCAGCCCGGGTTCTACGAGCAGGACCCGGACACC